>JAWOEU010000019.1:0-9155 GCA_046482575.1 Fidelibacterota bacterium | reverse complement strand
TTCTGTTCGAAAGAAATTTTCATCGTTTCGGGATCCATTTCCCAGTTCATCATTTTACCGAGGATCTGGGTGTGCTCCAATAGGACATTCCGTGCATTGAGTTTCCGGAACATCAATTCCTGTTCAGTGACATCTTTGCCGAAGCACTGATACGCAATGACTTCACCTTTCTGGCTGAATATACCTCTGTAGTGCCACTGAATGTAATGTGCCTTGCCCTCCGGTCCCGTACTTGAAAAGATCCTGGTGTCGCTTTGCTTTCCGAGGCTGATATTATCCAGATGGCGTATAAAATCAAGTTCGCGCCGTTCGGGAAAATGTGTAAGCAGATTTACCCCTTCAAGATCGGAAAAATCTCCCCGGAACCAGAACTGGAAAGCCTGATTGACATATTCAAGTTCATAACCGGCGTTAAAACGGCAGAACATGATAGGAGAATCCTCAAGAACGGAGGTCATCAACGCATGTTCCCGGGTAATATCCCGCTGAAGTTTATAACGTTCAACGTGTGTTTTGAGCCGCGCCAGAAGTTCACGGTCGTTAAATGGCTTGGAGACGTAATCGTCACCCCCCACATCAAAACCTTTTTCCACCGCTTCCGTGTCCGTTCGGGCTGTTACGAATATCACAGGTATCTGCCGGGTATTCTTATTGATTTTCAGCTTTCTGCAAACTTCAAATCCGTCCATACCCGGCATCATAATATCAAGAAGGATCACATCCGGCAGGTACTTCCCCGCAGTTTGAAGCGCCTCTTCTCCGGTTTGAGCAAGCAAAATATTATACCCTTCCGTCGTGACAATAGAGGTCAGCACCTGCAGGTTTGCTGCCGTATCATCAACGATTAGTATTGTAATGTCTTTATTATCTATCAACAGCTTGCTCCATCCGTCCCTTGTTCCGGGATTTTTTACTTTATCAGAATAAAATAATATGAATGAGGTAGATTAACAACAGTTTAGCGCGTATAAAAAAGAAGAGTCTAAAGAAAAAACGTTAAAAAAATGAAAAGCAACGGAGAAAAGTATATGTTAGCAAAACCGACTCAGATTTCCGGATAAAAAAAGAAAACAACATGCAAAAAAAGACTGAAATCCATATCTTTCGGTATGAGCGGGCAATTAAAAATAAGATATCTCGGACAGGTTCCCTATCGGGAAGCCTTTGAAAAACAGCTACAGCTTCACCAATTGCGTGTAGAGAACAGGATTCCGGACACTCTTCTTCTGCTTGAACATCCGCATGTCTATACGCTGGGGCGTCATGCAAGCCGGGAAAACCTTGTGTGGAATGAAGCGGAGCGCAAAAAGAACGGAGTGGATATACAACATGTTGACCGCGGGGGTGATGTTACCTATCACGGTCCCGGGCAGCTGGTGGGATATCCGCTGATCAAACTTGAAGAATGCAAACTAACACCCCGCCGCCTTGTAAAATGGGTGGAGGATCTGATAGTTGATACACTTTCCGTATACGGGATCGAAAGTTACGTACATCCCGACTATCCCGGAGTCTGGGTGGGCGATGCAAAGATATGCGCAATCGGCATGCGCATTAAAAAAGGTGTTTCCTATCACGGTTTCGCGTTGAATATCTCCACCGATCTCCGCTATTTTAAGGGTATCGTTCCCTGCGGGATCGGCGATAAGGAGGTATGTTCGCTGGAAAGCCTTCTTCACAGGAAGGTAGAACATAAGGTTCTGTGCGGGGTGCTTTCAGAGCGCGCTGCAGCCATGCTGGAAGCAGTAAAGAACGGCGGCACGTATGAATGTATTTCATGAAAAAAACATTCCCATTCAGTGAAAACTTTTGTAAGCTATCAAAAGAAAAATTTTCTGTTAATCAGTAAGGAGAAGAGGGTGAAAACCGTATTTGCCGGACATGATCAAAAGAGCGACCGTTCCGACTGCCGTATTGCACTAACCCTGAAAAACAGCGGCGGTCTGGATATTCGCCTGAAAAGTAAAGTCGAACTTTTATACGGAGAGTCAATACGGCAATGCTGCCGGGATGTCATGCAGGCTTTTTCCATTACGCATGCCCTTATTGAGGTCAGTGATAACGGAGCGCCGGCATATGTCATCAGCGCACGCCTGGAAGCATGCGTTAAAAAACTTCGGAAAACCGCCATTGCCGTTCTTCCCGAACTTCTGCCGCAGAACACAAGAGGCACAGAAAAAGACCGCCTGAGGCGTTCCCGGCTCTATCTTCCCGGGAATACGCCGAAGCTTGCGCTGAACGCAGGACTTCACGGGGGCGATGGCATTATACTGGACCTCGAGGATTCCGTTGCACCGGAGCGGAAGGACGAAGCGCGTATTTTGGTCCGCAACACCCTGCGTACCGTTGATTTTTACGGTGCGGAACGTATGGTCCGCATCAATCAGGGGAAACGGGGCTATGATGATCTAAAAGCAATTATTGCGCATCATGTAAATGTGGTTCTTTTACCGAAGTGCGAAAGTGCGGAACAGGTACAGGATCTTGACAAGTATATCGGCAGACTTTGTAAAGAAAACGGTATTGATCATGAAGTCTGGATCATGCCCATTATTGAAAGCGCAAGAGGAGTAATCAAAGCTTTTGAAATAGCCGGTGCCGGCCGGAATGTGGTTGCGCTGGCTATTGGACTTGAGGATTATACCGCGGATATCGGTGTGCCGCGTACGGCGGAAGGAAGGGAGAGTCTTTTTGCCCGGGCAATGGTGATCAACGCCGCTAAGGCGCATAGTATTCAGGCCATTGACTCGGTTTTTTCGGATGTTTCCGATATGAACGCGCTGCGTGAGAATGTCCTGGCATCCAAAGCTCTGGGTTTTGACGGCATGGGCTGTATCCATCCGCGGCAGATCAGAGTGATACATGACGCTTTTGCGCCTTCTGAGGAAGAAGTCGAAAGATCGCGTAAGATCGTAGATGCTTTCAAGGAAGCAGAAGAAAAAGGATTAGCGGTTGTGGCGGTCGGCTCCAAAATGATCGACCCGCCGGTGGTCAAGCGCGCACTGAAGGTCATGGAACTTTCGGGAAAAAAAGAATAAACAGGTTTTTCTAAGAGGAGACAGGCTGTATGAAGATGGTCAAAAATGCCGCCGGGAGAATGGTGCCGGCAGAGATCAACGGAGAGAAGGTCATTCCGTTCAAAGGGATCGGAAAGTACCGTCCGCAGGGAAGAAAACACGGGACAAAGCTTGTGTCGGCGGCAGACTATCCTCAAGATGGTGATAAGTGTGTTGCCTCCCTGAAAGAAGCCCTGCAGAAGGCGGGACTTTCCGACGGAATGACAATATCAACCCACCATCATCTGCGGGACGGTGATCTGGTTGCGAACCGGGTTTTTGACATTGCCGCCGATCTGGGCGTGAAAGATCTGATATGGTTTCCTTCGGCTTCTTTTCCCTGTCATAAGGATATTATCAAGCATCTTGAAAGCGGTGTGGTGCATCATATCGAAGGCAGCATGAACGGTCCCCTCGGCCGTTTCACCTCCGAAGGAAAGATGAAGGGCACGGCAGTACTGCGTTCGCACGGCGGTCGCTTTCAGGCCGTGCAGGACGGAGAAGTAAAGATCGATATTGCCGTATTGGCAGCACCGACCGCGGACCCTTTCGGCAACGGACACGGTCTCGAAGGGCCCTCGGCCTGCGGGGGGCTTGGATATGCACTGGCGGACTACCGCTACGCGGAAAAAGTGATCGTGGTCACGGACAATCTCATTCCTTTTCCCTGTGTGCCCATGCAGATCGAAGGGAATTATGTGGATCATGTGGTCGAAATGGACCGCATCGGCATTCAGGAACGCATTGTATCGGGCACGACACAGATCACCAAAAGTCCCGACCGCCTTCTTATCGCGGAACTTACCGCAAAGTTCTGTGATGCGGCGGGACTGGTAAAGGACGGGTTCTCTTTCCAGATGGGCGCCGGCGGAACTTCCCTGGCCATCGGGATCTATTTCCATCAGATGCTGAAGGAACGGAATATCAAAGCGCGCTTCGCCGTCGGGGGAAGTACGCAGTATTCCGTGAGGATGCTGGAGGACGGCTGCCTGGAATACATGCTGGATGCGCAGACCTTTGATCTGGAGGCGGTGCGCTCCATGCGGGAGAACCGGGCGAAGCATCCCGATATCTCCATTTTTCATTGCTATGATTATCACGCCAAAGGCAATTATACCACTATGATGGATGTGATGATCCTGGGTGCTACGGAGGTGGACGTGAATTTCAACGGCAACGTGGTGACGCATTCGGACGGCTATATGCTGCACGGTATCGGCGGCTGGCAGAACTGCCTGTTCGCCAAATGCACCATCCTGCCCGTGCCGCTCTTCCGGAACCGTATTCCCATTATCGTCGATGAAGTGACTACCCTTACCGGTCCCGGCGAACTGATTGACGTTATTGTTACCGAACGGGGTATCGCGGTCAATCCCAAAAGGCAGGACCTGATCGACAAAGTCAAAGGCGCCGGTCTGCCGCTGAAGACCATTGAAGAGCTCAAGGAAGAGGCCGAGCGCATTTGCGGGAAGCCACGCAGACCCGAGCCTCTGGACAAGGTGGTCGCCGCCATTAAGTGGGTGGACGGGACCGTGATCGATGTGGTGCGGGAAGTCAGGAATATTTAAGGCTAAGGTTGAGGTTAAGGTTAAGGTTGAGGTTAAGGCTAAGGTTGAGGTTAAGATTGAGGCTTGAACTCAGTGAGCGCGGAAAGTACCCGGCCATAGAATATTATTCAGAATTATGAATATTTCGGGTGATTTAATTTGATCCAATTCAATACGGTAATTTCAAACTCTTTCACAAATTCGACCAATTCCTGCGTTTCGCTTTCTGAGGTTGTGCCGGCCAGGTCGTATTCGATAATATTTCTTTTCATCCGGCATGAGTCTAAATAATTGATATCATCTTCTTTTTCCGGCCCCAGGATCACGGATATCGCCCGGATCGTTCTATAATGAGCGGATAATTTCTCGGGTCTGTATCCGGAAAGATAGAGAAGGATAGTACATAATTTTAAAGCGGCATTATAAGCTATTCCGAATTTCCAATCATCTGAAACATCTTTTCTCTGAGCATCTTCCAGGTCCCGTTTAACGATATTGAAAAGATTCCCGATTTCTTCTTTACTCGTTTGATGGGGCCTGATCCACCCGTTTTCCTCCCAGTCTTTCAAATTCATTTTCGTCTCCCTTGATAAATATTTTTTTTGAATTCAAAACGCTAGATATAAAGTGATCGTTATTTTTGATCCGTTTCATTAATTCATCGCGTGTCATAACATGTGGATTTATTTCGCGATTTATCTTTCCGGATGCTTCTTTAAGCAATTTGCTGATGTCTCTTAACCCAATATTACCTACAATGAATAAATCCACATCGCTTTCGGGGCTTTCCGTGTTTGATGCAACAGATCCGAAAATGAATGCATAGTCTATATCCTTTACATTCAATGATAATGCTATCAAATCTACGAGTCCGTTCGTTCTGTAAACCATTTGTTTGATGACATTGCAAAGAGGATGTAAATCGTTGGCCTTATAGTATAAACGATTTCCATCCCTGCGCTTTTCAATTAAACCCAGTTTTTCAAGCTTAGCGGCTTCCTGCTGGATCGCTCCGATCGTCATGCCGGACAATCTTTCTATCTCGCGCAAATAGTATTCCTCTTTGTTCGTGCCAAAAAGCAACCGAAAGAACTCCGCACGCGTATTTGACGATAATATTTCAGCCAGTAAATTCATATGACCCTATAACGTATGGTAATAATATACAATAGTATGGTTTAATAAAACAAGTATTTTTTAATTGTATATTATCACTTCTGGCGGCATCGCAATGGTTAAGGTTGAGGCTTGAGCTCAGGGAGCACAGAAAGTATCCGGCCTATAAAATATCGCTGTAAAAAGATCTAAAAATAGAAGGAACAACCGAATTTGACCCCGCCGGCATTCAGTGAAACCGTGTTGGATTTTCTGATTTCGTCCCTTGTGAAATCTCCGTTACGATCATAAAAAATCTTATACCATTGGTAAGTGTATGATATGCCCTGGCTGTATTCTGCGTGAATACTGACGGATGCTGTGATAAAGTATTCCACACCGGCCAGTAAAACCCCTCCGATACTTATTCTATGCAAAATTCTTTTATCCTGATCTTCAATGATTTCCGTTTCCGTTAGGTAGTAGAACGCTTCACGGAGATTTTTTTGATAGTCGAACCCATAGGCGATATTCGGTCCGTAACCGTAATAGAAATATATATTGCCTGATCTTGAATATTTTAAAAGCTGCCAGTTGACTGCTATAGACAGACCACTGTTATTTATGTTGTAATCCTGGTGAAGTAAATCCGTATCGTTGTAAGAGTCATATGCCTGCGAATCCTTTGACATTCTTCCGGATACCGAAATACCGACTCGGTAAGCGCGGTTTTCGGATGTATGTTTCTTGTAAGATATGGTAGAGCCCTGAAAGGAAGACAGGGAAAAATTACTCCCGATACGGAACTGCAGGCATTTGGCATTTTCGGCAATGGATATTTTTGTGCTGTCCTCTTCCCCGGCAATTAGTAAACCGAATGCAAACAAGAGCATCGTCGCTATAATAATGAGCTTTTTCATGGCGGCCTCCTAAAAATATTCAACAATAATATAAGATTAATATATAATAAATAATAATACAAATAAAATTTAAAAAATTTGGGTCAAGTTTTTCAATACCTGAAACATATTTAAGCTGATATATGCTAAAAAAATGAGAAATTATCTCGTAATAATCCTGTTTTTCACCTAAAAATCGGTGAAAAATCTTGGGTCAAGTTTTTTGCAAATTATCCTGCGAAGCTTAAGGAACGCAAAGAGAAATATTTACCAGTAAAATGAACAACCGAATTTGACCCCGCCAGCGTCAAGTGAGTAAATATGATATTTTCTTGAGTCTTGATAAATCTCACCATCATTGTCATCTCTATAGTACTCAGAAAATGTATATTGATATGATATTCCCTGACTGTATTCGCCGTGAATACTTACGGACCTGGTGATAAAGATCTCCACGCCGGCAAGAACAACCGCACCGAACGCAAGAGTATGCGATCCTTCTTTCCTTAGTTCTTCTGATATCAGCGTTTCTATATTACTGTTCTCCTCAACAACCCGTTCATTAAACGCATGGGAATAAGTGAGTTTTGGTCCGTATCCGTAATAAAAGTAGCTGTGTTTAGACCGGGAATAAGTGAGATACTGCCCCTGTAAAGCGATGGACAGGTTCTTATAATTAATATTGTCCTGTACATACAGAGAATCCGAGTCGGTATGATGATCGGAGATTCGGGAACCATCACGGATCTCTCCATTAAGAGTAATACCGACACGATATGCATGATCTCTGGAGATATGTTTTTTATAGGATATGCTGGATCCCTGGAATGGCTGTGCCGGAGGTGTGATAAGTCCCGGAATTGGCAGTAGATACCTATAATAGATAAAATTATCCCGGATTCCGAACTGCAGGCATTTGGCGTTTTCTCCAATGGATGTTCTTGTGCTGTCCGCCCCCTTCGCAAAAAGCATACCGAATGCAAACAAGAGCATCGTCGCTATAATAATAAGCTTTTTCATGGCGGCCTCCCAAATATATTGATTAATAAAATACATAATAATGTAATGTATAATAATTAAAAACACAAATACAATATTGTTACGCTCCGGTTTTTCGGCTTGCCCTGCGAATCCGCCGGCTCCAAAGGAGTCCCTACAGGACTGGCGGAGAAGTAGGGACTTCCGGCTTCTGCTTAATTATCCCGCTTCTCGAAATTCTCTGTCTTTTTTGTCTTCACTCTTTTAACAATGAAGTAGACAAGCAGAACAAGCGTGATCAGTATTGCCAGACCGTAGAGGCTGAAGATGATGTTCACGAGCGTGTTCATGTTACGAAAGTTTTACTGCGGTCCCGTAGGCCAGGATCTCCGCAGCGCCCTGCATCAGCATGGAGGTTGCCAGGCGGACATTGACAACGGCGTCGGCGCCCAGTTTTTCCGCATCATCCGTCATCCGCTTCAGGGCCTGTTCCCGGGATTCGGCCTGCAGCTTTGTGTATTCCGCGATCTCGCCTCCCACCAGGTTCTTTAATCCGGCAAAAATATCCCTGCCCAGATTCCGCGCTCTGACGGTACTGCCGCGTGCGATGCCCAGTACTTCGCTGATCTCTTTGTTCGGTATCTTTTCCGTTGTTGTGATGATCATGTTCTTTTCCTTTTTGTTATGGACATTGAAATTTACGGCGCTTTTTTCCTGGCGGCACGATAATTTTTTATTTTCCGTTCCGGCGGGAGCAGCGCCTATCTTTTGAAAAGACTCTTTTCTTTATGCAGATATTCCCGCACCAGTTCGGCGGTGATGCCCCAGATGACACCGGACGGGGCTGCATAGACAAAGACCGGATGCGAACGCCCCTTCCAGGGCTCCTCGTAACGTGCCGGCAGTGCATAATCTTTCACCGGCAGAAGATGCTCTTTCTCACGATTGTCGTTATAGCGGAAAGGATGGACCTCGATGTCGAGCTGATATGTTTTTGGGGGATGTTCCCGGAACCAGGAGAGCGGAACGGTAAAGACCTTTTCGACTTCAGCCCGGTTGATGTTCAGATCACGAATATCATTCAGTTTGATCCTGCCGGCATAGGCTTCCACCATCACGCCGACCGGCGTGACCAGTGTGCCGAGCTTTTTCCTTACCCGGACCTTTCCGGAGGGGATCCCCAGTTCTTCACATGTCTCCCTGAGGGCGGTGTCTTTCAATGAACGGTCCTTTTCGGGGTCAAAACGTCCGCCCGGGAAGCAGATTTCATCGCCCTGAACGATATCCGCACTGCGCTGTTCAAAAAGAAAATGGGTTTCCCTATTGACCCGGACCAGCGGTATCAGTACCGCCGTATTGAGATATTTGTATGATCTCCCGATAATGATGTCGTGGTTTTTCAACATTTCCCGAATATTTCCTTACTTCTTTGAAAGACGTCAGGCGGAAATATATGAACAGTCTCTGTGAATTGCTATTGATATCCAACAAACGGAGGCAATATAAACGTGTCCTGCGAAGCCTACGCAGCGGTGTGACCGTGGTTAATTTTCTATTTAAACTTTGACACACTTTTTTGA
>JAWOEU010000135.1:0-24195 GCA_046482575.1 Fidelibacterota bacterium | reverse complement strand
CTTCAGAATAATGTTTACCGCCTCAAGAGCTTCACCGCTCTCTATGTCCTTTACTACACCAAAAACAGTGGCCGTAGCGGTTGCCGGAGCTACATTGCACAAGATCAGGAGTAACAGAAGAACACCGATTTTCTTGACGGACATATAGACCTCTCTGCTCAATTATTTGCAGACATCCTTTGTTAGAAATTTGCTCCGAGGGTCACCTTCATGATCCTGCCCGGCTCCGCGGTACCGGATGTAAGCATGACGCTCTCATTGAATATATTGTTGATCTCCCCTACCACGTTCATGGCAACGCCGCCGAGGGTGAACTTATAGGCAACATTCGTATCGAAGGTATAGATCGCGGGAAGCCACATGGTATTCGCCGGATTGGTATAACGGTAATCGATGAAATGGAAGCTCAGATTCCATTCAAGAGCGGAGAATTTCAAAGTACTGTTGGCATCGAATTTATTCTGCGGCTTATAGGTCAGAAGCTTTCCATACCGGTTGGGATCGGGCCCAACGTCAAGTGCCCGCATATAGGTATATTCCGCATTAAGGGTCCAGGTGTTCCAGAGAGTTACCGCGGCAGAGGTCTCGATACCTTTTGTGCTCGTCTTGGAGATATTTTTTGGCGTCCACAGATTATCCAGAGCCGGGTCCTGTTGCCAGAGTATAAGATTGTCCACATCATTGCTGAAAAAATTCGCGGAAAATATAAATCCCTTATAATCAGTACTCAAGCCGATATCATAGTTGAAACCGTATTCCGGTTCCAGATCGGGATTCCCGACAGCAAAGGCATCACGCGGCCAGTACAGGTCGTTAAAAGAAGGAGCTTTATAAGAACGTGTGACGTGTGTCTTCAGATTTGCGCTAAGATCCTCTCCCTGATGGGCAAATGACAGGCTGAAGCGCGGACTGAACGCATTCTCAAAATCTGATGGTGCATCAAACCGTGCGGCAAGGGAAGCCTCGATGCGGGAAATGAAAATATCCATATCCACTCCTCCGCTCACCGAACCGAAAGCACTGTGCGTATTCCTGGACTTATCACCGACACTGGTACTGTTAATACGGTCATTACGGAAAGAATAGCCGTAATTGAGCATCAGAATATCTTTGAGCATAGATCCCGCCTGATTCAGTTCAACTCCCAGCGCATAGTTATCGTGATCGCTGGGTGTCGAATAGATATCGTCGGGATCATTGAATTTGGTCTCGTTATCAAGGAAATAAGTCTGGGCCTTCAGGGAAAAACCGCTGAAAATATCCTTATTCGTGTAGGAAACGTTATAGGACTGATTGTTCATCTTCAATTCGGCGTTCGGCGTCGTGTTCCCTATCATTCCCGGCGTGCCGTTATCCGAACCGTAATGATTGAAAGAAGCGGACATATTCTGCTGATTATTAATAGAATAATCTAGTTTTACAAAAATATTGTTCGATAGCTTTTCGTTATTTTTAAGGGTATCGAGGGGTGTGTCGGGATAAGTACCGTAATCAATGTATTCGTATACGTAATCGTCCGTTGAACGGTCGAACTGATAGGATATGAAACTGTTGAATTTTCCCAGCGACAGGCTGTTATTCACACTGATCATGACCTTTTCGTAGGATCCCACTCCCGCTTTTACACCGTAAAAGGCTTTTTTGTTTTCACCGTCCTGCTTTTTCCCCTGTTTGCTGGTCACAACGATAACGCCCCCGACGGCATCCGCGCCGTACTGGGACGAACGGCCGCCACGCAGAAGCTCTATTTTCTCTACGTTCTCAATGGGCAATGTACTGATGTTCACACCGGTTCCCCCGGCCGTATTCAGGCGCTGTCCGTCAAGGACCACCACGACTTTTGAAGAAGAAACGTCGCGCAGGCCGATCTCTCCCGTCGAAGTAATATAAACACCCGTGATGGTCTCCAGGGCGTCTCCGACATTCTCACAGTTGTTCTTTTTGAAATCTTCCTCGGTCAGGGTGACTTCGGAGGTCGATTTTTGTTCCTTAATTTCCTCAATTACTTCGGAAATATTTTCTACCTCATCTTCTGCAAACAGGGATAAAGTGAAAATCAGGACAATGGCGATTTTCTTCATCATAATGACTCCTTGTTGATTAATGTTGTCAGTTTATCTGCATAGTGGCTGAAATCAATATTGTTTACGGTTTCAAGAGTATTGATCCATGGCTCGGGAATAGCTTCCACACCTTTAATCGCTCCGGCCATAGACCCTGAAATAGCGGCGATGGTATCACAATCTCCGCCCAGGTTCGAGGCGATCTTCACGGTCTCAACCGGGTCTCCGTCCGCCATTTTCAGGATGGCCAGGCATGTGGGAACCGTTTCCGAGATCTGAACACCGGCGCCAATATAATCATAAATATCTTTCATCGCAGTCTTTTTATCGGGAGATCTTTCCAGCAGGCTTATGACCCATTCTATACGCTTTTCAATGGACGCGCTGTACCAGATATTCCCTCTCCGCATGCCCTCCCGTACCGCGAGAACAGCTTGTTGTATCAATTGGTCAATATCGCGTTCTCCCTGTATTGCCTTGCCGATGACAATAGCAACGGCGGAGGCCCCGGCGATGGCAATATTGGTATTGTGTGTGGCCTTGCAGGCTTTCTCCACAGCATCCACGGTCCTGTCCATTTCTCCGCATCCGTAGATCCCTACCGCGGCGATCCGCATACAGGCTCCGTTCGTATCACCCACACTCCCGGATTCTTCCAAATCCTTTCCGTTCCGGATCATGTTCAGGGCGCGCAAGGTACTGGGGCCGGCGATATTGCTGTTGAATACTCCCATTTCTTCGCCCCATTTGATCAGATGTTCTGCGATGTTTCCGGCATCTACGCCGTTTTTCTCTATAATGGAGTCCGCGATCGCCAGTGTTTGCTGGGTATCGTCCGTGATCTCGCCGGCGACCATGCCGTTGTGGATAAGATGACCCTCCGGTGCGGGAAGGAATTTTTTTATTTCGCCGAAACGGCTTTTTATCTCTTCCGGTGACATCATGGAAGAGGGCATGCCCATAGCGTCTCCGGCGGCAACGCCGAGCAGGCATCCCTTGATCCTGTTGTAACGATTATCCATTTTTCTCCTTCATATCAAAATATCCTATTTCAAACAGAGGCGTCTGAATACTATTTACCAGTTCTTTATATGCGTTTTCTGTACAGGACAGTAATACACAAGTTGAAGGTCCTGCCGATTTTTTCGTATCGATCACCGTATCTTTCCTGTACCTGAGCATCAACCCCGCGGACTCCGCCATTTGCGCTGATTCATAAGCAACGCCGTGTGAACCCACCGGCAAAACATCGTGAACGCCGGGTGTCCGGAGGATCGCCCGCATCGCTTCCTGGGGAAGTATCTCCGGATCGTCCAGGCGGACCTCATCTTCGGGACCGCTTTTGGGCTTTCCTGCACAGATCAGCATATCTCCCCGCTCCGTAGTCCCGGACCGCATGTCCGCTTTTTTCACCATTCCGATGATCGCGGTACCGATGCCGGTCATCGAGGTGGGCACGTTGTCTTCCGTACTTCCCGAAACAGTGAAATCGTCTCCAAGACCGGCGGCACGCAGTTCATCCCTGATCCCTTTTATGATTTCTTTTCCGGTATCGTTCATCGGAAGGGTCAGCATGTCGAATGCGCAGACCGGCGATGCGCCCGAAGCCAGGATCTCCAAAAGAGGGACACGTATCGCAAAGCGGCCGGAAATATAGGCGGGTATTTTTACCACATCGTGTTCCAGCGGTCCTATCCCCCCGTCAGAATCTACGGCCACCGCCATAAAGTGCTCATCACTGACCTGAATCAAGGTAAGGTCCCTGACGGTGCGTATCGCAATATTCGGATCCGTATTCCTGATACTGTTGTATAGTGTTTCAATTGTCATTTTCATAAGCTCAGCTCTCTCCTCGTCATTTCAACAGAGAATTTGCTTTTATCACCCCGGACAATGGTCTTGGCGTATTCCAGTACGTCGCCGCTTTTCAGAAAGGTCTGCCGCTGAAGCAGAAAGGCCGGGGAATCTTCGGCGATATTGAGCATTTCCCCTTCGAATTTTGTGACCGAAACGGCGCGCATGATCTCGGATGCATTTTCGATCCGGACGCCGTAATCCCGGGTGATGATCTCCATCAGAGAACTGTCTTCAAGTTCTTTTTCCAGAAGTCCGGGTAAAAACCCCAGCGGGATATAGGATGTCTGCAGCATCAGGGGCATTTCATCCACAAAACGCACACGCTGTATCATATACACAGGATCATCTTTTTTAATTTTCAGTTTTTTTGCGATATCGTAAGAGGCCTCTATTTCCTTCGACTGCAATAAGTGACTCCGGGGCTCCTTATTCAGTCCGATGATCTGTGACGTCATGCTCAATGAAGCCGTAATGCTCAATGTAACGGACTTATTGCAGACAAATGTGCCTTTCCCCTGAATACGCTGTGCCAGACCCCAGTTCACCAGAGCGCGAATTGCCTTTTGTGCGGTGTTGCGGCTGATCTCATACTGTGCCGCAAGTTCGTTCTCCGACGGCAGTTTATCCCCCGGGCTGAATTCTCCGCTTTCGATCTTTCCCACCAGCAATTCCTGCAGCTGATAATAGATCGGCGCTATGCTTTTTTTGTCAATTTCAGGTACGACCATCTTATTCGCTCATATTTTTTAGATAGTATGTGATATTTTTTCTTATTACGCGTTCCTTGGTATCGGTGAAACGCAGCGTGATGTCAAATGACAATCCGGAAAGTTCCTGTTCTTTTATATCCCCGATCTCTGCGGACCAGACCGGTGTCAGAGTCCCCCAGTTGCCGACCGTGGAATAATTTGCCCATCCCGCACGTTCACCGGGATCAAAAGTCATTTTCTCAGATCTTACCGTGTCCTTGTTGCGGATCCAGAAGCTTTGTGTATAGATATCCTCAACGGGTTCAATGCCGATGCGGACAGGCAGATCAATGGGATTCGAGAGGGATTCAAAACTGATATGATCGACCTTCCGGTAATCCCCGCTTACATCCGGACTAAAAAGTTCTCCCCTGTCGTTAATATAAAGGTCCTCATCCTGCCAGAGGTTGTCCAGCATGCATGAAAGCGCCTGCAGGCGGTCCATGGATATTCTCGGCGTCCATTCGATCTCTGTTTTTTCTTCAATATCGTACAATTCATACGAACGCACACCTTTGGGGGTCAGCGTTATCATACCGATCTCCTGACTGGCGGACGCGATGTCCGTATCCTTGATGACGCCACCCGTGGCTCCCATGACAAGATAGCGTATCCCGTCGATGAGACCTTCATCCTGGTCGTAGTGATAATGTCCCGCGATGACCAGATGCGTATTGTATTCCTTCAATAGATCATGCACCGGTTTCCAGTTCTGCCACACATACCAGTGCGGATGATGAACGAGTACAATATTCCCTTTAGCGCTTTGATGCTCTTCAAGATCCCGCTTCAGCCATTCACGTTGTTCGCGGCTTATCTTGTTCAGAAAAATGGAGCCCCAGCGGGGGTCGGTGTGAAGATTTTCCATGGAATATAAAACAATGAAATGATAGCCCTGATGATCGTAACTGTAATACGGTTTGTCCGCGACCGGTACATCCGTTTGCCTGATGAGATCCATAAACCATGCTTCGCGGGTTCGGTTTCCGGACAGCGGCTCATAAACCGGCGGCACAACGTCATGATCTCCGATAGCCACCAGCCAGGGACGGTCAAGTGAGCGCATAATAGAATCCGCGGTATGAAAATTCCTGCGGTAATCATTGTGATCGTCAATATCCCGGATACTTTCGACCATATCACCAACGTGAAGGACGATATCCGGATTGAATTGTGAAAGATATTCGACACCTTCCGCCATGATCTCATAGGACTTTTCAGCAGAATAAGCCCCGAACTGATCTCCCACGATCCCGATCCGCACCGTACGGCTGCTGCATGAAAAACACACAAGGATGCACATCAGAGTAAGTGCTGTAATTAACTTGCTTTGCATAACTGTTTAATGGTTTCAAGTTGTATGGTTGTACCTACAACTAAAGTTTAGGCAAAGCAATAACGATTGTCAATGATTTTTTTACATAAAGAGACTGTCCGCAATAAACTGTTCACGAATTTCACAGCTTGCCCCGACGAATGTCGGGGAATAAACACGAATTTTTTAAGGCTTGTGTTTATTAATACAGTAAACTTATTTATGAAATCCCGCTGGATAAAAGGCACATCTTTTTTTGCTTTTAACTGCAATTTAAAGCGAAGTTAATAATCCGTTCTAAAACCAGAGCATTATTCGAGTAATTCGGGTAATTCCCCGATAGACATCGGGACAGGCGTTGACGATTCTTCTGTATTTGCGGTTAGGGTTTATTCTACCTTAAATTCTTTTCGCAATCGTTCGTATTCGGCTTTCATCTCTTTCCGCACATCCTCATACGCCGGATCGCCGTAGACGTTATGCAGTTCGTGCGGATCGTTATGTAGATCATAGAGCTCCCAGACGTCTATATCGTAAAAATTGATCAGTTTGTAATCTTTGTTCCTTACCCCGTCATGTTTGTGTACGTCGTGCCAGGCAGGATAAGCATAATAATGGTAATAAACGCTCTCCCGCCAGGGTTCGCTTTTTTGGTCCTCGAAAAGTGAACGCATAGATGTCCCCTGTATCTCTTCCGGTATTTCCACTCCCGCATAATCAAGGAAGGTGGGGGCGAAATCGAGGTTGAGAACAAATTCTTCATTGACGCTTCCCGGTCTGATCTTTTCAGGATAACGGACAAGCAGCGGCATACTGAAGGATTCCTCATACATAAAGCGTTTGTCATACCAGCCGTGCTCACCGAGATAGAATCCCTGATCCGAAGTGTAAACGACGATCGTGTTTTCGGCAAGTCCCTGTTCGTCGAGATAATCGAGCAATCTTCCGATATTTTCATCCACGGAGAGAATACATCCGAGATAGTCTTCCATATAACGCTGAAATTTCCACTCCTCAAGCGCCTTTCCGCTCAGATCGCTGTTCCTGTATTCCTCGTTGACCTTATCGTAATAGCTGTCGAATACCTGCTTCTGGGAGGGTGTAAGTGCGTTATAGACGTTTTTCCAGCTTCCGGTCCCGTCCCAGTTTATGCTCTGACTTCCGCCGGTGAACATTTCGCGTTCGCCGGGAAGAAAATGTATCTTCATATCATATCCAAGAAGCATATCCTTTATTTCCATATCCTGCACGCCTGCAGTTTTTTCCCGCGTGGAATAATCATCGTAAAAGGTGGCGGGGAGCTGAAATTCCCTGTCCGCAAATGCGCCGATATGCCTTCCCGCCGGCATCCAGTTGCGGTGAGGCGCTTTATGATGATACAGCATACAAAAAGGTTTGTCCTTATCTCTTTTTTGGAGAAAATCAATTACCATATCGGTGATGATATCTGTTGTATAGCCTTCATATTTGACCGTATCGCCATTCTCAATAAAAAGCGGGTTATAATATCTTCCCTGGCCCCGCAATACGCGCCAGTCATCAAATCCCGTGGGAGTTGATTTCAAATGCCACTTTCCTATCATGGCAGTTTGATAGCCGGCTTCCTGCAAAAGCTTGGGAAATGTCATCTGACCGCCGTCAAAAACATCCCGGTTGTCACGCTGCCCGTTCATATGACTGTATTTACCGGTCAGAAGCACCGCACGGCTGGGAGCGCAAATGGAGTTGGTCACATAACTGTTGCTGAACCGCACCCCCTCCGTTGCAAGACGATCGATATTTGGGGTTTTGATCAGTGAGCTGTCATAGGCACTTATTGCCTTTTCAGCATGGTCGTCCGTCATGATAAAAATAATATTGGGACGGCTTTCCCTGCTGCAGGCTGCGATCATTAATACCGCCGCTGAAAAAAGGATAATCTTTTTCATCGTATTCCCCGGATTGTTAAAATTATATTTATTTTTTATAATACTGCTGCGGAAGGCAAAATTCAAGCCTTAAATTTTTTACGCTGAAAGTACTCGATGAGACGGACCGGCAGAAGACGGGAAACAACGGCGAGCATTGGCGCATCACCACCCACCGGATAGGCGGGCTTCGGATTCTTTTTCTTCAGTATGGAAAGGATCTTTTCCGCAACCGCTTCGGGATCCGCACCTTTTTCAATGTGATCGTCACGGATCGTCTTGAACCGTTTAAGCGCCGGATAATATTCGGAATCCTTTTTAAAATGTGCTTCCTGTTTCAGTCCGGTTGCGATATACCCGGGTTCCACGAGAACGACCTTAATACCGAATGCCTGCATTTCCTGACGGAGGGACCGTGATATCCCTTCAAGTGCAAACTTCGTACTGCAGTATACGGAGGTAAACCCCACCCCGAAAACACCGGACATCGATGAGATATTGATAATGGTTCCGCTGCGTCGTTGCCGCATTTGCGGAAGAAATCCTTTTATTAAGTGGATTATTCCAAAATAATTGATCTCAAAAAGGGACCGTATCTTTTCCATCGGTACTTCTTCCAGGGGACCGATCTGGCTCTGGCCGGCATTATTGATAAGAATATCTACTTTCCCGGCCGCCTGAACCAGTTTGTCAATGCTTTCCGGGTCATTCGCATCCATAGCAAGATATTTTATACCGGGGATTTTATTTTTTATTGTATCCGGGCGCCGTGATGTACCGGTTACCGTATAGCCGTTCTTCAGCAGATGTTCTGCAACCATGCGTCCTATACCGGTTGAAGCTCCTGTGACGAGTACATGCATTTCAGGCATAACTTACTCCCCCTGTCCTAATCAAGCTCTTTATAATCCGCATCTTCCACATTGGCCTTGTTGATGCGTTTCTGCACGGGATCATCATTGTTCTTTCTTTTTCCGTGGACATCACGTTCCGATCCTCCTGTGTTTCCCGGAGAATGAGCATTGCTGATAAATATTCGGTAAATCAGATAAATGAATATCGCGATCAGAATGATCTTTAAAAGTAAACCCATCATTTATTCCCTGCTTTATAGTACTTTGTCCCCACCGGGGGCTGCTGTATGTATTTCATCACTTCTTCAAGATCTTCCTTTTTGTTCACAAAGTCAATACTTGTTGTATTAATGATCAAAAGCGGCGTTTCATTATAATGAAAAAAATACTGATTGTAAAACTGATTAAGGGAGTCAATATAATTCCGGTCCATGTTTTGTTCGTATTTCCTTCCGCGAAGATCGATATTCTTCATCAGGCGGTCCGTTTCCGCCTGCAGATAAATGACCAGATCCGGTTTTGTGATCTCCCGTGAAAGAATGGAATAAAGCTGATCGTAAAGGTGCAGTTCTTTCTCTTCAAGATTGATATAGGCAAACAGGCGGTCCTTGGCAAAAACATAATCCGTAATAAGACTGCGGTGAAAGATATCCGTCTGCATTAATTCCATTTGCTGCCGGTAGCGGCTCAGCAGGAAAAAAAGCTGTGTCTGAAACGCATACCGCTGACGATCCTGATAAAAATCGGACAGAAAGGGGTTCTCTTCAAACTTTTCCAGTATCAGACGGCTGTTCAGCTGCCGTGAAATAATTCTTGCCAGACTTGTTTTACCGACGCCGATAACGCCTTCAATCGCAATGTAATATGCAGGCCCCGTCATATTTTCTCCAACTTTGATCTGTCCGGACACCGTTGAATATAATCTGCAATCGTCATTGAGGTTCCGGGAACAGTATAATTTACATTAATTTCCGCCATGGGTAAAAGAATAAATTTTCTTTCATGAAAAAGCAAATGAGGAATTGTCAGTTTTTTACTCCGGATCGTACGGTTTCCGTAAAAAAGTATATCAATATCCAAGGTCCGGGGACCCTTGGGCCGCACCGGATCTCTTTTTCGTAAAAAACGTTCTTCAATATTCTGAATATGGTCAAGGACCTCGAACGGATCGAGATCGCTGGAATAGACAGCCACGGCATTTACAAAATCCGGCTGATCGCGGTCATACAGCGGTTCGCTCCGCCATAGTGAACTCTGTTCTTTAAAAGCGATATGCGGGTTGTCTGCGACCTCCTTTACGGCGCGGGTTATCAAATGTCCCGAGTCACCGATATTGGAGCCGAATCCGAGATAAAGGTCCTGTTTTTTCCATTGATACATCATCTTTCCGTATCCAGCCGTATTTCCTGCGCTTCCGGATCGATAGCGGAACATGAAATATGAATATTTTGCATTTCACCGGGAGCGGCATAGGTTTTTTTTACTTTTTTTACGACCTTGTTGTCGATGCGGAGAGCAAATACAGCATCATTGTACACGTTATTTACCCGGAAATATATCGTGACCCTTTCGGGACAGTTTACCGGACGGATCATCTGAGGGACCATATAACTTATTCCTTTTCCGGGAATACAGCGGATTTCCTTTGCACGCTTCAAATTACCTTTCACATATTCAGCGGCATAGCGACCGGCATTATTACTTTCTTCGGTCACATAGTCAACCAGATCATGAACATGCGCAAGATTTCCGCAGGCAAATATTCCGGGCACGGAGGTTTCCATTGATTCGTTTACCCGGGGACCGCGGGTACGGGGGTCCAGTTGTATTCCCGCCGCATAAGGCAGTTCTATCTCCGGAAGAAGTCCCACGGACAGCAGCAGCGTATCACAGGGATAATTTTTCACCGTGCCGGGCACAGGACGCCGGTCCGCATCCACTTTGCAGATATCCACCGATTCAAGACGGTCCTTTCCGTATATAGCGCTTACCGTGTGCCGAAGGAGAAGCGGAATATCGAAATCGTCAAGGCATTGCGCAATATTGCGTGTCAGTCCCCCGGAATAGGGCATGATCTCGGCGACGGCGGAAACTTCCGCACCCTCCAGCGTCAGTCGCCGGGCCATGATCAGTCCTATATCCCCGGAACCCAGAACAACGGCCTTTTTGCCAACCATATACCCTTCAATGTTTACAAGCCGCTGGGCCGCGCCGGCGGTCAGAACGCCCGCGGGACGTGTACCGGGGATAGCGAGCGCTCCGCGTGTACGTTCCCGGCAGCCCATGGCCAGAATGACCGCACCGGCCTGCAGTACCTTATATCCTTCCCGGGAATTCAGGGTATAAAGTTTTTTGTCTTTCGTGATCTCCAGCACCATGGTATCCGTCTTTACCTCAATACCGGAAATTCCGGAGCCGTTAACACGGTCAATAAAACGCTGCGCATATTCGGGTCCCGTCAGATCCTCTTTAAAAAACCGCAGGCCGAAACCGTTATGGATGCACTGCTGAAGTATACCCCCTGTTTCGAAATCGCGTTCAACGATACAAACCCGTCCCGCGCCGTTCTCCCGCGCCGAAAGCGCGGCTGCCAGGCCGGCGGGACCTCCGCCGATACAGATGACATCATAACAGGCGCTCACTGTACGTCCCCCTTGGTCTCTTCCGTCAGGATCTCTGATCCCGCAGCGTCTTTCCGCACTTTTTCCTTCGGGATGCCCAGTTCGCGCGCAAGGATATCGATAATACGCGGACCGCAGAAGCCGCCCTGGCAGCGACCGCCGCCGCAGCGGGCACGGCGTTTTACGCCATCCAGTGTTGCCGCCCCGGCATTACGGTGAATAATATCCACGATCTCCCCTTCCGTAATACTTTCACAACGGCAGATAATATGTCCATAACGGGGATCGTTCCTGACAAGCGCTTCCCGTTCGGTATGAGATAATTTGTGAAAGCGAATGACACGTCTCCGCTTTTCATGATAATGCTCTTTTTCCTGCAGTCCGGGAAAATATTTTTTAACAAGATCGCGTACATAAAAGGCGAAGGCAGGTGCTGCACTTAATCCCGGCGATCTGATGCCCGCGACATCGATAAAACCGGGGGCCTCCGGATAATCACGGATAATAAAATCTTTTTCGGATGGCTCGGCACGGATACCGGCGAATGTCGTGATTACCTGATCATACGGCAATCCGGGTATTGCCTTTAACGCAGATCTCCAGACGTTCGACAATCCTTCTGACGTGGTTTCCACTGCCTCACGTCCGGAAACGTTTTCTGCATTTGGTCCGACAATGATATTTCCGTGCGCCGTGGGAGCGATCAATACTCCTTTACCGGCTTTGGTCGGACATTGAAAGATCACGTGACGGGCAATACCCGCGGCATACTTGTCCAGCAGATAATATTCGCCGCGGCGCGGACGGATCGTAAATCCGGGGTCCAAAACCATATTGTGGATCCTGTCGGCATAGACGCCGGCACAATTGATCACGCAGTCCGCATTGAAGGTTTTTTCACCGGCCGTAAGCGTATAAACACCCTTCTTTTTTTCAATATTGCCGACCGGGTTCCCGGTAAAAAGCGCTGCACCGTTATCCATCGCGTTTTCCATGAGAGCGATTACCAGTTCATACGGACTCACGATAGCGGCGCCGGGAGCGTATAAGGCGGCAATGGCCTTATCGCTGATATGCGCTTCCCGGTTTTTCAGTTCGGCTGCGGAGATGATATCCAGTTCGTTTACGCCGTTTGCTTCACCGCGCTCTTTCAGCATTTCCAGTGTCTTCATATCTTCTTTCTTAAAAGCCACTACAAAAGAACCGCAGCGTTCAAAGGGAACATCCAGACGATCGCATAACTCCGGGTAGAGCTCACTCCCCCGAACGTTGAACCCGGCCATCATCGTACCGGGTTCTGCATCGTAACCGGCATGAACGATTCCGCTGTTCGCTTTACTTGCGCCGTTTGAAACATCATTGCTTTTTTCCAGTATACACAGGGAAAGATCATAGCGGGACAGAACGTTCGCGATGGATGCACCGCTAATTCCCGCCCCGATAATGGCAATATCATACTTCATATAACGTGTTTAACTTTTTATTACCTGTTTTAAATACTTTCCGGTGTAGGAATGCGGATGCTTCACAAGCTCTTCCGGTGTCCCGCATGCAACAATATGACCACCCTGCTCCCCGCCTTCCGGACCCAGGTCGATGATCCAGTCCGCACTTTTTATCACATCAAGATTATGTTCAATAACTAAAACGGTATTGCCTTTACTTACCAGTTTATTCAAGACGTCCAGGAGCATATTCACATCTGCAAAATGCAGTCCGGTCGTCGGTTCATCCAGCACATACAAGGTTTTTCCCGTGCCCATCCGGCTTAATTCGGTCGCAAGTTTGATCCGCTGTGCTTCACCGCCGGAAAGCGTCGTCGCCTGCTGTCCCAGATGAATATATCCCAGTCCCACATCATAAAGGGTCTGTAGTTTACGTCTGATCTTCGGATGGTTCTTAAAGAATTCCAGCGCTTCTTCAACGGTCATTCCCAGAATATCCGCAATGTTCTTTCCGCGGTATTTTATCTCAAGGGTTTCACGGTTATAACGTTTCCCTTTACAGACTTCGCAGGTAACATATACATCGGAAAGAAAATGCATTTCGATCTTCTTTACACCGTCACCGTTACAGGCTTCGCATCGGCCCCCTTTTACGTTAAAACTGAATCGTCCGGGCAAATATCCGCGCAGCCTGGATTCCTTCAGCGTAGAATACAGTTCCCGTATGTAGGTGAACACGCCGGAATATGTTGCAGGATTTGAACGCGGTGTCCGGCCGATCGGCGACTGGGTAATATTGATGATCTTATCAAGATAGGATTTTCCTTCCACATGCTCGTATTTCAGCGGATTTCCTCTGGAATTCATCAGATCGCGGTTGAGGATCTGTACGAGGGTTTCATTGATCAGCGTACTCTTCCCGGAACCGCTGACGCCGGTAACAAGGTTCATTGTGCCGAGCGGAAATTCCACATCAATGGATTTAAGGTTATTTCCTTCTGCTCCGCAGAGTTTCAGCTTCTTCCCATTGCCCTTCCGGCGTTTTTCGGGAAGCGGGATTTTCTTTTTCCCCGACAGATACTGTCCGGTAAGGGAATTTTCGCAGGCAATAATATCCTGTTTCGTGCCTGCACAGACCACTTCCCCGCCGTGAATGCCGGCACCGGGACCAATATCGATGATCCAGTCGGCTTCTTCCATGGTTTCCTGGTCGTGTTCAATGACAATGATCGTATTTCCGAGATCACGCAATCCTTTGAGTGTTTGAAGAAGCTTCACATTGTCCCGCTGGTGCAGTCCGATACTGGGTTCGTCAAGAATATACATTACGCCCATCAGCTGGGAACCGATCTGCGTAGCCAGCCGGATACGCTGGGCCTCCCCGCCGGATAAGGTTCCTGCATTCCGGTTCAGAGTGAGATATTCCAGTCCCACATTATTTAAAAATCCCAGCCGTTTCTCCATTTCCCGGATGATCTCCCGGGATATCCGCTGTTCGGTCTCCGTCAGTGTTAGATTGCTGATAAAATTAAGCGACTGCCTGATGGACATCCTCTCCAGGTCATCTATGCTTTTGCCGTTGATATAAACGGAGGTGGATATGCGTTTCAGCCGGCTTCCGCCACAGACACGGCATGTCTGCTGGGAAATGAATTTTTCGATCTTATCGCGCATCATATTGCTTGTGGTCTGATGATACCGGCGTTTCAGGTTCGGTATCACGCCTTCCCATCCGCCCGTGTATTTACCGCTCCAGTGACGCCCCTTGTAATCTATGACAAGGTTACTTCTTCCGGACCCGTATAGAAGAACGTCCTGAACCTCTTTACTGAGCTTATACCACGGCGTGGTAAATTTAAACTTATATTTTGAAGCCAGTCCTCTGAGAATATGACCGTAATAGGTCCCCCGGGGTTGTTCTCCTATGGGCTTAAGGGCACCCTCAAGCAGACTTTTCGACTTATCGGGTACCACAAGGTCCGGACTGAATTCCATTTGATATCCGAGCCCGTTACAGGCGGGACAGGCGCCGATGGGACTATTGAAGGAGAACATACGCGGCGAAAGTTCTTCCAGGCTGACCTGCGGGTGATCGGGACAGATAAAATTTTCGCTGAAACGCTGTTCTTTCCCGGGTGATTCATATATCACCACATTGCCGTTACCGTGACGCAGTGCCAGTTCTACACTTTCCGTAAGCCGCTGTTGAATATTATCCGAAACGATCAGACGGTCGATGACAATATCGATATTATGTTTATTGTTGCGCTCCGGCGTCTCCACATCGGAAATCGGAGTGATCTTGCCGTCCAGGCGTACCCGTAAAAAGCCCTCTTTTTTCAACTGATTAAAAAATTCCCTGAATTCTCCCTTCCGTTCCCTGACAGCCGGTGAAAGCACCTGAAAACGCGTACCCTCAGGCATTTCAAGCACACGGTCCACGATCTCCTGAACGGTCATTTTACTTATCGGTTTTCCGCAGATAAAGCAATGCGGACGCCCGACCCGTGCAAAAAGCAGCCGCAGATAATCATGTATTTCGGTTATGGTGGCAACTGTCGAACGCGGATTGCGGTGCGTGGTCTTCTGCTCGATTGAGATCGCCGGCGAGAGTCCCTCTATCTTGTCGATATCGGGTTTTTCCATGATACCCAAAAACTGCCGTGCATAGGAAGACAGTGATTCGACATAACGGCGCTGGCCCTCCGCATACAGCGTATCGAATGCAAGCGAGGATTTACCGCTGCCGCTTAATCCGGTCAGTATCACCAGTTTATCGCGCGGTATCTCAACATGTATATTCTTTAGATTATGTTCCCTGGCACCACGTATAATAATTTTATTTTTTGTCATATTTTCCTGCAGTTTATCTTGGTAAAATACAGAATTATCGGGATAATCGGAAGTATTATTTAGAAAGAATAGTTCCTTTTATTCAAGGTTGCGGATAGAGAAAAGGTAACAATTTTCCGGAGCCGGAAGATCTGTGTTACCGCCGCATGTATAGATCTTTCGCTAAGCTCAGGATAACCAGAAAAATTGCCGGGATGACAGGGGCAAAATATCAATTATCCGAGATCTTATTCAGCAACTCACGGGCACGGATATTCTGCGGTTCCTCTTCCAGGATCTCCTCGCTGAGACGGCGGGCGGAGTATTCCATATCCTGTTCATAATACGCCAATGCCAGATAATACTTTGCTTCCGTATTGGTGCTGTCCATCTGAACGGAAGCCATGTAGGCATTTATTTCCTTATCGTAATACCCCTGATTGTGATAAACGTGACCCAGTGCAAGATAAAGTTCCGAAGTCGGATTGACCACAAGCGCCTGGCGGTAAAGGACCAGGGCTTTTTCCACCTCGTTGTTCTGGAGGTAATAGGCTGCGAGATTAAGTACTGCTTTTTCATGTCCGGGACAGGTTTTCACAAGCTCCTCATACTCATCGATCGCAGAACCTTCCTTGTTCTGGCGGGAGTAGGTAAGAGCGAGATTATACCGTGCATTGCAAAAGTTTTTTCTGAATTGCAGGGCTTTCAGGTAGTGTCTCTGAGCCAGGCTGATATTTCCTTCTTCAAGGTACAGGTTCCCGAGATTGTAGTAAACGTACGAACTGTTCGGATCCAATTTCAGCGCTTTCAGGAGTAACGGCCGGGCTTCATCGTAATTTCCTTTCATCATGTATAAATTGGCAAGGTTATTATAGGGAAACGCATAATCGGGACCGAATTTTATCGCCTTATTGAAGTGTTCCTTCGCTTTTTCAAAGTCATTCATATTCAGGAAAACATTTCCCAGGCCATTATGCGCAAAGGTGTAAGACGAATCTTTGTCCAGAGCCTGATAAAAGCGTTTTATGGCTTCCTCATACTCGCCTCTCCTCGCATAGCGATGACCTGCCCTGACCGGTTCGATCACCTGGTCAAAGTATTCATAGGGAACATAGTCCTGTCTCGACATGGCTTCTTCCATCTGCAGAATATCATGACCACCGTATTCAATGGTCATGGAAGCTGAGGGTTTTTCCTGTGCAAACAGGAGACCCGTCAGCAGGATGAGAAAAATGATTTTAACGTTTTTCATAAATAATTGGGGGTTTTGTTGTTGTGTCTTTTGTGAAACTGAAACGCTGTTCAATACATTCCGAGAGCTTTTCCGCCGCATCGCTGTTATCGGAATACAGACGTATAAGTACATCATTCCTGCTGACCGTGTCACCAATATGCTTCTGCACTTCCAGTCCTGCTTTCGGGTTTATTTTATCTGTCATTTTTCTTCTGCCTGCTCCCAGCGTTATCGCGTCCAGTCCCAGCTGACAGGTGTCGATCGCAGAGATCGTTCCTTCCTGCCGGGCTTTTACTTCTATGATATGCTTTGCGGGGGTATAACGTTCCCGTTCTTCCAAATAACGAATATCCGCCCCTTGTTCTTCAGCTATTTTCAGGAAGGCTTCATACGCTTTTCCATTATCCAGCAGTTTTTCCAGTTCGGCACGTATTTCTTTTTCCGGGCGATCGGGATCCGCAAGTGCCAGCATCTGGGTGGTAAGATAAAGGCTAACCTCCCTTACCGCATCCGGTCCTCCCCCCTGCAGCACGTCCAGGGATTCCTCTACCTCCAGCCAGTTGCCGATCTTATTTCCCAGAGGCTGGCTCATGTCCGTTAAAACCGGTCTCACGGACAATCCGTAATTCTCGCCGAAATATTTCAACTGGTCCGCCAGTTTTACGGAATCTTCATAGTTGTCAATAAACGCTCCGTTCCCCGTCTTCACATCAAGCACCAGACCGTTTATACCTTCTGCTATTTTCTTACTGAGGATGGATCCGCAGATCAGCGGTATTGAACGCACCGTAGCGGTCACATCACGCAGGGCGTACAATTTCTTATCGGCCGGACAAAGGTCATCCGTCTGGCCTATCAGTGCACAGCCGATCGCATCCGTCTGTTCCCTGAATTCTTTCAGACTCAGGTCTGTCCGGAATCCCGGAATACTTTCCAGCTTGTCCAGTGTTCCGCCGGAATGTCCCAGTCCCCGCCCGGAGATCATCGGTACTTTCACTCTGCCGCTTGCCATGGCGAGCGGTGCAAGGATCAGGGATACCTTGTCCCCCACTCCGCCGGTGCTGTGTTTATCCACATAATAGCTGTCTTTACCGGAAAATGTAATACGGCGGCCGCTGTTGAGAATGACATCAATATAGGCATTTATCTCTTCGGCATCCATTCCCCTGAAATATACTGCCATCAGGAAGGCGGACATCTGATAATCGGGGATCTCCTTCTTCAGGTAGGCATTCACCATATAGCGGATCTCTTCCTTCGTGAGCGCTTTCCCGGCTTGTTTTTTTTCTATCAGGTTGTAGGCATACATATGTTCCTCGTTTATTTATCCTTTTTCAACTTATTGAATATATTCTTCACCCATACCGGTATATGAATAGTTAAGCGTTCCCGGATCGCATAATGCACCAGAAGCAGACCGATAAAAGCAAAAATAATGTTAGCCCCCCACATTGCCAGCCAGGGCGACATCAGAAGCCGGTCCGCCAAACGCTCACCGGTCATTAGAATACCCCAGTATATCAGAAAAAAGACCAGACTGATACCGCCGGACGTCCCCAGTCCTCCCCGGCGGACGATCATCCCCAGCGGTGCACCGATCAGAACGAAAATAATGGCCGCGAACGGCATAGCGATCTTTTTGTGGATCTCAACAAGATATTTGCTTTCTGCCTGGAGATAACGCCGTGACATATCACGATATGAGCGCACATGACGTTTTGTATTCTCCAGTTCCTGCAGGCGCTTGCGTACGGCCCTTCTTTCTTCATTGGACAAGGAGGGGGAGGAACTGGAATCTTTCAGCGTCCGGACGATGCGGTCAACCGCCCGCAATCCGCTCCCGGGGTCGAGACCGCTTGTATCCAGTCCCGCAGTTGCCATGTTACGCAATATATTACTGTTGGATTTCTTATAAAGCTCTCTGTATTCATCAAGTTTTTTTATCATTTCCGGGATGGACATTTCTCTGTCGCTGCGGTATTTGGAGTCCCGCCGGCGTAATTCAAGATTTTTCACCGACACCGCAATACGGTACTTCTCGAATGTGGAGCGACGGTATTCCTCCGCAGCGTTCTGTATGAATTCATGATATTCGCCTTCTTCCAGGCTCAGTATGACCTTGCTCCCGATGATCTCGAGTTTACCGCGTTTTGCCCATATGGTTTCCTGAACGCCCCTGGCATCATGATATACAAGGATATCGTAGAGCATATCATCCTGCTTTTTCCGGATAAGGATACGGTAGTCCGGAATATCGTCAAGAAAATAACCGGCGTCAAAGTTAATATCCGGATGTTTATAGGCAATATCCTGGCGTAAAAGTTTATATTGGTGATTGGCATCCGGGAGTACATTGTTATTGTAGTAAAGCATTGCCGCCGTGATGATCGCAGCAAAGACCAATGATGCTTTCAGTATTTTCGAGAATTTTATACCGGATGCACGCCAGGCGGTTATTTCATTGTCTTCGCCGAAGCGTCCGAAAGCCATCAGAACGGCAATAAAAACTGCTACCGGTACAACTTCCGCAAAGATCGGCGCCAGACTGAGGATCATGAATTCCGCGATCACCATGATACCGAGATCTTTTCCCACAAGTTTATCAATTTGCGATATGAGATACTGCACCAGAAAAATAAAAGAAAAAACAAAAAGCGCACCGATAAAGGGTGAAATATGTTCACGAAATATATAGCGGTGAATTTTTTTTATACCGTTCATACAGTAAATTACATTGTTCGTCCCTAATGTAAAAGGGATAATTGCGGAGACTTACTGCCGTGATCTGCTGTGGTTGCGGTTGGTGATATGCCGCTGAACCGGAGGATGTTCGGACGTGAGTCAATTTTCGGCTTCCGGCGAGGGAACGTTGGCTGCTTTGCTGTTCTCCTTAATAAGAATGCAAACCCGGAAGCAGCCAGCTGACGCCGAAATAAGTGAACATGACGCTGAGAAAGGTTATGATTAGAATAATTGAGCGGACCTTCGGAGACCTGGCGGTAAAGTATAAAGACAAGATCAGGATATTGATCAGCGCCCAGGTTTCTTTCGGATCCCAGGACCAGTAGTTTCCCCAGCTTACCTGTGCCCATATCGCGCCGGTAACAAGCCCGGTACTCAGGAACAGTAAGGAAAGACGGGTATCAAGTTCCAGCTGAGCATCGTGAATGAAATTTTCTTCCTTTACGAACAATCGTATGACCGCAAGGATGACCGCACTGAACAATGCGACATATCCGAAGAGATAGGCGGGTACATGGATATACATCCAGACACTTTTCAGGGCGGGCATTACCGGTTGGACAGCACGCATTTCCGCAGGAAATAACAGGGGAACAAGTATTAACAGAAAAATGACCGCGCGCTGTAAATGAATAACAAGCGCCGATCTGCTTTCCTGAAGAAAAAGAAATTTCACCAGCATCAGCCAGGAAAGAAGTATGAGCGTTTCATAAATATTCGTAAATGGCGGATGCTGTGCCGAAACCGAACGGAAGATCAAAAGTACGAGATGCACGATAAAGCCGGCATATACCGCATACAAAGCAGCTTGTTGCTTTCTGAACAGCCCGCTCAATAATGAGAAGGCATAAAAGGCGGCAATGATCAGAATAAGAATAATTTCCATGTTATTTCCGTTTTATTGTCCGGTAAAAAAGCAGTAAGATCATCATAAGAACAATAAGAAGTAAAATTTTATGTCCCCGTACCTCGACATACTCCAGCACCGTACCGGTCTCAGATTCTCCGGTATAAATGTATAGTTCCTTATCCAGGAACTGATATTCCCTTTCCACCGGCAGGTAGAACAAAACCTTGTTATAGCGGATCGCTGCACGTTCCAGAACCGGATCATATTCCAGGAAGGTAAGAGGAACGCCTTTCAGTGTATCGGTCTGACCTTCAAAAAGCTTAAGGGTATCTTCCATACAAAAATAAAAAGGCGTTAATGAACGATAGGCGGACTGATAGAAGCGTACATGTTTATAGGAATACGGATTGTTAACGCGGACGGAGAATGTATCTTTTTTATCAATGACCAGGCGGCTTTCATAATCCACCGCATTTGACAGATCGCGGGTAATGATAAAATCCGTCAATTCAAGTTCAAGGGTATCGCCATCAATGTGCAGAAAATAGCTTCCTCCCTCACCCATCGGAAGTAATTGGCGTTCATTAAAGGTTTTCTCGGCAATTACCGCAAAGATCAGTAACGCAAGAAGTACATGCAGTGCCTTTCTGAACGCACCGGGTAAAAAGACAGCGGCAAGCAATAAGGTTAATGCATAAACCGCATATAAAATGATAAAAAACAGGGAGTGGTACAGGTCCTGTGAAAAGAAACTTGCCGCGGCAAGCGCAATAATCAGCAGCAAGCTGACGGCGTAATAAACGATGTTGATCTTTTTTACCATTGTGAGGTCAGTTCCACCATGACTTCCTCGGTCATTTTGTTAAGCAGACGATCAAGAGCTTCTTCGCGGGTAACCTGATCAGCAGGGGCTAACGTGCGGTTATACTGGTCGCTGTAATAAATCTCATATTGCGAAAGGGTCTTCTGCATGATATTTTCATCTTTCTCTGTATCATACCAGCGAAAATCCATTTGCTGTGTCAGGCGGTATTCTTTTACCACCTCGCTTTCGTCATAAGAGTACACTGCATCACGAATACTGTTGATCTCTGTATAAATGATAGAATGCGCTGATGACGGACCGCTGAGCGGCAATATATTTTCGATCTGCATTTTATCCGTCATCATAGCGGTAAATTGCTGTCCAAGATTGAATTCAGCGGTATTATTCACGGTCTCTTCAATAGCCACGCTTTTAATATGCGGCGGAATGGTGCCGGGGCGCGGTGAATACTTCCAGATACATCCGCTGAAAAAAATCACGATACCCAGGAAAAGCAAAATGAGGTTTTTTCCTTTCATTCGGGGATCTCCATTTCAAGGTATACCGGGCAGTGATCGGAACCCATTACTGTGTCGAGAATATCCGCATCTTTGATATACGGCAGCAGTTCGGGACTGACATAAAAATAATCTATACGCCATCCAACATTCTTTTCGCGTGCCCGGGTCCGGTAGGACCACCAGGAATACCGGTCCTTCTCATCCGGATGGAAATGCCGGAAAGTATCCGTATAACCGTGCTTTTCAAATTTATCCATCCATGCACGTTCAACAGGCAGGAATCCCGAAGTGTTTTCATTTTGTTTCGGCCGCGCCAGGTCAACGGGATGATGGGCAGTATTATAATCTCCGCAGATAACAAGTCCCTTTCCGCTTTCTTTCCGTATCTTATCAAAATATTCCAGACTGAAATCATAAAAATCAAGCTTGTACTGCAGGCGGATATCATCTTTCTGACCGTTCGGGAAATAAATATTATAAAAAATGAACGTATCGAATTCCAGCATCAAAACTCTGCCCTCATCGTCCTTCCAGCCGTAAGGGAACCCGTTTCCCACACGCAGGGGCTTGTGCTTTGTATAAACAGCAACACCGCTGTAGCCGGGCCGTTCAGCAGAAAAAAAATAATTTTCATATTCCGGTATTTGGTACCGGATGCTTTCCAGCTGTTCGGGCTTTACCTTTGTCTCCTGAATACCGAGAATATCCGGTTGATATTTATCAACGATATCGAAAAAACCTTTTTTTGCCACTGCACGAAACCCGTTGACATTCCAGCTAAGAAATTTCATGATTCCTCCGCTATTCCAGCTAATTTAGTTTAATTGATCGTGAATAAAAATAAAAAAACCTTCCTTTACGGAAGGCTTAAATAATATGCAATGATATGCTTACGCCTTCTCAACACGGTCCGAGCGCAAACAGCTTGTACAGACCTTTGCACGTTTCAAACTGCCGTTGAGCCGTATGCGTACACGCTGCAGATTCGGCTCCCAGCGGCGGCGATTACGGTTGTTTGAATGGCTTACACTGTTGCCGTATACCGGCCTTTTTCCGCATATGTCACAAACTTTTGCCATAATTTCTCCTTTACGTTGTCAAGAACGGGCTAATATCCGACTTTCGAATGAACAAATCAAGCTTTTTTTGATAATAATATGGCGTTCACACAGGGTTTAGCGGGATGCGGTCTGAATATCCGGAACGCTTCTTCTCCGCCGGGATGTATTTACCCTTTGGTAAATCCGGAGAAATATGTAAATTTTCGCATGAGCAGCGAACACGAATTCCTGGACATCCCCGGCGATGAACACATCGTCCCCTTTCCCAATGCGGCGGCCGTGATCATGCAGCACGCGCGGGAATTCCCGGAGAGAGCGGCCCTGGTTTTTAAAGATGCAAGATACACGTACCGGGATATTCTGGAGCAATGTCAAAAAACGATCATTCCCGACCGGGATATCCGTATTTCCCTGAAAGATCCGGAGCATGACCTGTTGCTCATCATATTGCTGCTGTATCACGGAAAGGTATTTCATCTGGATCTTAAGGCGGCGACCAATATACGTCCGGAGAACTTACCTCAGCGGGAAGTTACGGAAAATGAACGTGAATTGCCTTTTGTGCGCCTGGACGATCCGGCACTGATCCTGAAGGGACATTACCGCTTTACACAGTATAATCTTTTGGTGGCCGCGCAGGCCGCCGGCAACACCTTCAAGCTCTTCCGCCCCGGGGATGCGGTCTGCTCGCTTCCGCTGAATTCTATGACGGACCTGTGTTTCGGTATCCTTGCTCCGCTGTACTTTGCAAAGTCCCTCCGTTTCGACCGTCCCGATCCCGCCGGCGAGGTCCTGAAGGGCACCGCGCAGTATGCTTATGCGGGACTCACGGCCCCTTCGATACCTCTTGATAACAAAGAACTTCTACGCGATGCGGCAATATTGTTCAAAGCACGCAGAGAGGCATTCTCCTCTCCCGTCTCCTTTTACATTGAAGAAGAGATCCCTTATGCCGCGGGACTTACCCCGGTCACAAATAACGAAGGGGATCCGCTTTCCTTTCTCGGTGCGGAAATGGAGAAAAAGAATGACAGCTGGATCATCCGGGGACATTGCGTCGGGATATAAGATGTCGAGTTGTCGAGTTGTCGAGTTGTCGAGTCGTCGAGTTGTCGAGTCGTTGAAATGTTGAAACGTTGAAGCGGGAAGACGCAAGGAAAGAGGGATCACGTCATTCTGTACGCCGGCCGGCAGATCAGGATGACACGTTGGTAGTGTTCAGGATCACGTGGCGGGGATGAAAAATGAATTCCGATAATAAAAAGAACACGTATTTATCTTACCGGTATCCGGGAATGCAGATCCTGCGGTAGGTTTCGATACGCCGGTTGATCTGCTC
>JAWOEU010000092.1:0-15979 GCA_046482575.1 Fidelibacterota bacterium | reverse complement strand
TTGGACATGCTCTGCAGGTAGGCGATGGACCGGGTGTGGCGATAGTATGTGCTGATCATGGTTGACTCCTCTTATTTATTGTAGTGTTTTTTTATCATTTCCATTAATGCATCCCGGCTGATGTTCAGCATCTTTGCCTGGCGGACCAGCGCCGGGACGGACTCTTCTTCAAATTCAGCAACCGCGGATTTTTTCAGAGAGCCCTGGGCGAGATCGGTAACGAAATATCCTCTGCCGCGCTGTTTCTCCAGAAGGCCCTCGTTGACGAGAAGCTGTGTGGCATTCAGAATGGTCTGCGGATTGAGACGGTATTCCGCCGAGAGCCGGCGCACGGAAGGTATCGCCTCGCCGCGCTGCAGGTCCCCGGCCATGATGGCCTCGCGTATGCGGTCGGCCAGCTGCAGGTAGATGGGTTTGTCGCTGTCGAAATTAATGCTCATTCTGCTTCTCTTTTCGGGTTGACTGTCACTTGTATTCTACTGTTCTACACAAGTATAACACTATTACAGATAAGGTGCAAGAAAAAAATGCAAAAAAATGTAATTTTTTTAAAAAATAATGAATATGGGCAGTATTTACGCGGCAGCAGAGTATGAAAAATACAGATCATATATTAAAAACTAAAGCAGTGTTATACGGCTTCGAATGCGTCATATGATAAAGAAAGTAAAATTGATATCAGCAGGGAAAGAGCAAAAATGTGTTTTTACTACAAGAAATAATAATATTATTGAATTTACCGTCGTAACGCTGTCCCGTCAGTAAACGTTAATCGCATAAAAAAACATTGCTTTTCCGTATATTATATTTCATATTTCAGGGCTTTGTCAGTATGCAGAACCAGAGGAGATAAAAGTGAAAGAAACATATAATCCGAGTAATCGGAAACGCAAGAACAAGCATGGATTCCGGAAACGCATGAAAAGCGTAGCCGGACGGGCAGTATTGGCGAACCGCCGGAAAAAAGGCCGGAAACGTCTTACTGTTTCGGATGAATGAATGCAGGCTTAAAAAAATCGGAGATACTTTCTGATAAAAAAGAGATCTCCGGCTTGTTTGAAAAAGGAAAATGGAATAAAGGGACCTATATCAACGTCGTTTCCCTTCCGGCAAAAGAACGCCGCATTCTGTTTGCAGTTGCACGGCATATAAAGGGCGCCGTTAACCGGAACAAGGGGAAACGCTATCTTAGAGAGGTTTACAGAACCAATAAAGAATATTTTTCCCCTTTGTGTATTTACGGAATAATTTTAAAAGAACTTCCCGTAAAAAAACCGCTGCAGCTATTGTTGTCCGACATAAGATCAATAATTCAGTATGAGTAAAAAAATATTTTTATCACTTATCCGCTTCTATCAACGGGCCGTTTCACCGTATCTCGGCCGAAGCTGCCGCTTTTATCCCAGCTGTTCACAATACACGTATGAAGCAGTAAACCGTCATGGTGCATTTAAGGGTTTCAGATTTGGCCTGAAACGTATTTTAAAGTGTCACCCTTTTCATCCCGGGGGTTATGACCCCGTTCCCCGGAAAGAACATCATTAAAGGAGCTCATTTTGGATAGAAAAACCATTATTGCATTTATCCTGGTTGGCATCGTTATCATTTTTATGCCTTACTATCAGCAAATGGTGAATCCGCAGGAAACCCCGCCCGCGGGTCAACAGGAAGTTAACAAATCTGAAAATTCCTATATTCCCGAAGAGCCCCGGGAACCTGTGGAAACAAAGCCAAAGATTAAAACACGGGATATTTCCGTGGAATCCAAAGAAGTGGTTATAGTGAACGATAAATATGCCATGGTTCTGTCCAATCTGGGCGGCGGCACGATTCGCGGATATCAGCTCTTTGAATATGAAGGTCCCGGCGGAGATCCGGTTCAACTTATTCCCGAAGATGCTTCGGCCAACCTTAATATTTCCTATACCAACATATATCAGGACGTATCTGATCTTGAGAACCGGGCTTTTGATTGTGCCCAGCTTGATAATATGGAAAGCGGGGACACGCTTTTTGTTAAGCATAAGAATACCCTTTCTTATACAATCGAAACGGAAGAGGGAATACATCTGGAAAAACGGTTTACTTTCTATCCGCATCGCTATGATTTCAATATGGATGTTATCATAACCGATTATCTGCAGAAAATGGCGGGGTTGAAATATACCGTAGGCTGGAATGACGGTTTTGCCATCACAGAAAAGAATGTATCCGATGATATTATGTACAGCGCCGTTTATGCGCAAATGGGATATGAACTGGTAAAACAGGAAATGAAAAAAGTAAAAAACGGCGAAACGGAAACGATAAAGACCAACGGCCAGACGGACTGGCTTCTCTTTAAATCCAAATATTTTTCAGGATTTATCGCTCCCCGGGACGAAAAGGGTATTCGCTCTGAGCTAATGTTATATAAAGAAGATGATAAGCGCGACTTTACCGCCCGCATAGATATGGGTCTCTCGAAAAGCAATTATCAGAAGAACTCATTTCTTATCGGGCTCGTTCCCGCAGAAAAGGCCCTCCTTTCATCTTATGACATGGAATTGGAAAAGACCATGAACTGGGGCGGAAAGATTATTAAGCCCTTTTCGATAGCCCTGCACTGGCTGCTGGAATTCTTTTACCGGCTGATCCCGAATTACGGTGTGGTCATTCTGGTGATCTCGATTGTTATTAAGATCATCACGTACCCGCTCACACACAAAAGTTACAGTTCAATGAAACGTATGCAGCTGGTCCAGCCAAAAATCAAAGAACTTCAGGAAAAATATAAGAACAACAAGCAGGTATTACAGCAGAAGACCATGGAGCTCTATAAGAAAGAAAAGGTCAATCCTATGGGCGGCTGCCTTCCTATGCTTCTCCAGCTTCCGCTGCTTTACGGACTTTTTATTGTTTTTCGTACTGCCATAGAGTTCCGCGGAGCTCCGTTCATGCTATGGATACAAGATCTCAGCGCACCGGATGCAATGTTCAGTTTTGGAATTAATATTCCTCTGCTCGGCTCGGATTTTAACCTGCTGCCGGTATTAATGACCGTTCTTATGGTAGTGCAGCAAAAAATGTCCGGCAGCGCCAATGCGGGAACGCCCCAGCAGGCGCAGCAGCAAAAAATGATGATGTGGCTCATGCCCGGGATGCTTTTCTTCCTGTTCTATAATTTTCCCTCAGGTCTGGTGCTGTATTATCTTACGTTCAATGCACTTACAATTCTTCAGCAAAAATTCATTATTAACAAGCAGGTTGAGGAAAGTTTCAGTAAAAGTCACCCGGAAAATGTTAAGGCAAAATCTCCTGCGGGCAAGAAGAAATCATAAAGACCCGATAATAAAAAGGGCACCGGTCAGCACCGGTGCTTTTTTATTGATGCCTTTATTTGCAGACGGGGAAAGAAAAAGGAACAGCAAAAAGACCATGATCTTTCAGCAAACCGCCTAACGATCAAGCATTGCGATAGAAAATTAGTTGCTTGTGAAACTTTGGTTCATAAACACATTGAATAAAGTTTTTCAATATCGGACTTGTTCATTTCATTCGGAGCCCCGATACAACCGTGTCTGTTCGCACTTGTGCGAAGAACCGATTCGGCCAGTTCGGGAATGGAGCCGGCAGGAAGATCAAGATCGTTAAAGAACAAGTCGCGATCGATACCGTTCAGCCATTTTCTGAAAGCGGCGATAGCAGAGTCTTCGGAATAAACGGTTTCATCAAAAACTTTTCCGAAAGAAATGAGTTTTGCGGAAAGCTGTTCTTTGAACATTTCCAGATATTTCGGAAAAAGGAGAGCAAGACCACGGCCGTGTGAAATATCGAACATTCCGCTCAAAGCATGTTCCAGTACATGCAAGGTGTGAGGACCTTCACGCCCCGCTTCGTTAATACCGATCAGTGCAACGGTGGAAGCCCAGGAAAAAGCGGCCCTTGCATCCTCATCTTCCGGATCCTTGAGAATACGCGATAGGCTTTCAACGACACTGGCAGTTAACGAAAGCGAGAGTTTATCATTGAAAATGGCGTCCTCGGAAGAAGAAAAATAGGCTTCAGTTGCATGGGCAATAATATCCACAGCTCCGTCCAGAAGATAGTTTTCAGGGACCGACATTGTCAGCCGGGGATCAATAACAGATAATACCGGTTGCGCTCCCCTGCAGACAAATCCATTTTTATCCAGCGTCTCATCATTGGTTATTACACCAAATGGATTTCCTTCCGATCCGGTCGCACTGAGGGTGGGAATGCAGATTACCGGTAGCGATTCCCGGACGGTCTTATTTGCGGTAGTATAGTCCCAGATCGATCCACCGTTTTTTGCCACAATGGCAACTCCCTTTGCGGCATCCATGGCCGAGCCTCCTCCAAGTCCGATTACGGCATCCACATGAAGGTCTTTTGCCAGACGACCTCCTGTATCTACCATCCCGGCCCGGGGATTAGGCATAACCCTATCGTAAACATCTGCACGCACACCGGCAGTTTCAAGCTGATTAAGAAGGTTGTCCAAATAACCGAATTTAACAACACTTCCGGAAGAACAGACAATAAGTACTTTCAGAGCTAATTTCCGCACCTCTTTACCGGCACGCTGGAAAACACCGTTGCCAAAAATGAATTTTGTTGGCATATGTAACGTAAATTCGTGCATTTTTAACTCCGCTTTTTCCATAATTTACTGTATCTTTCGCACAGAAAAAAAGGAAAAATTATGTTCCCACTTTTACCCGCCTTCCGTTACGGTTGGCAACAGATGCAAAAACACATTTGGACCTTTCTCGGACTAACATTGCTTTTATCCGCTACGGATATCTGGGGAAACATCAGATTGGAGAACTCAAATATTGATGAGATCCTCATGCTGGAAAATGCCTGGCAGCTTATTCCCTCCGACCTGATCCTTTGGATGAGTTTTATCATGTTCCTTATTATTTGTATAAATTTTTTTATAATTGCTGCGGTATTATCCGTTCTCCGCGGGATATCCCCCATGGAATATATTCAAGAAAAGATCCGTCTCTTCCCTGCGTATCTTATCCTGATGATCCTGAAATATCTTGCTATTGGCCTTGGACTGATGTTGTTTATTATACCCGGCGTAATCATTATGCTTGGACTCTATTTTGCCGAATATCTTCTGATCGACAAGGAAATTCCCATTACGGATACATTGAAAAAAAGCTGGGAGATGACACGCGGATTCCGTTCGGGAATTTTTCTGTTTGAGGTGAATATTTTTATTATCTCATACATTCTTTCTTTTCCGCAAACTATATGGCCGGGGACAACAATAACCTATATTATTCTGGCCCTTATCAATATTGTATGGCTTCCGGTCGCATGGAATGCCGCAGGACATATTTACCGCTTTGTGTCGGAAAATAACATTGTCAAACCGTAAAACAGGGATAAAAAGTAATCACGCAAGATTTTTTCATTTATCCCGTTAATTGTCTTTTCATTATCCTGATGTCATGATCATTTACGCTCGCCTCAAAATTTTCCCTTTTTATTTTTGGATAATTTGTTCTATAATAAGATGAACAAAAGGAAACCAAGAATAAGATAATTATTTTCTTTGCAAGGAGTATCAATGGATACATATGGCTGGTTATCACTATTGCCGCCGCTGATCGCTATCGGCCTGGCCATTAAAACGCGCCAGGTATATTTTTCTTTAGGGGCGGGCATCTGGCTTGGCTGGACAATACTGAGCGACTGGAATCCGCTGCTGGGTATGGCCAATATGCTGGGTTCAATAGTGAAAGTGTTTGAGGATCCCGGCAACACACAGGTTATTCTCTTCTCGGCAATGGTGGGAAGTCTTATAGCACTTACCCAGCGTTCAGGCGGCATTGACGGTTTTGTAGATTATATTCTTCACAAAAAATGGATCACCGGCCGTAAAAGTGCGGGATTGCTGGCATGGATTCTCGGAGTGGTAATTTTTATTGAATCCAGTATTAAAATACTGATAGTAGGATCCATAAGTCGCCCCGTATATGATAAACTTGGCATATCCCGTGAAAAGCTGGCGTATATTGCGGATTCCACTTCCGCTCCGGTTTGTATGCTTCTTCCGCTGAATGCATGGGGCGCATTTACGATCGGACTCCTGACCACACAGGGCATTCCCAATGCCACAAAGGTCCTTATTCAATCCATACCGCTTAATTTTTACTCCATTGTGGCCGTCATAATGGTATTTATTTTTATATTTGTTCCTTTTGATTTTAAAAAAATGCGGCTGGCGGAAAAACGCGTCCGTGAAGAAGGCAAGATCCTTCCGGATAATGCGGTTCCGATGATGGATGAAAATCTGACGGGAATTAAACCGATAGAGGGTGTCAAAAAACTTGCCCGAAATATGATCATCCCTGTTTTAGTTATGAGTCTGTTCATGCCGGTTGCACTTCTAATTACCGGAGTCAGCAATTTATCTGCAACTGCGGGCGTTTCTCTGGGAATTTCCGAAGCGTTCCGGCAGGTCGGACTTTTGGGAATTATCGCACAGGGTTCCGGTGCCACATCGGTATTCTGGTCTGTAACACTTGCAATTGCCGTTGCCGGTATCATGTATCGTGCGCAAAAAATGATCTCCGGAAAAGAGATCTTTGAACTGATACTGAAAGGCGCCGGTGGAATGATATCACTTGCTTTGCTGATGATGCTCGCATTTTCACTTGGTGCGACAAGCAGAGAATTGGGTACGGGCGCTTTTGTTGCGCAGGGACTTTCCGGCTCGCTTCCGGCATCCCTTGTGCCACTGATCGTTTTTCTTTCGGCAGCCTTCATTGCCTTTTCCACCGGGACCAGTTTCGGTACTTTCGCATTGATGATCCCTCTGGCTGTGCCGCTTGCGCTGAACCTGGACGTAAACCTGCCGCTTGTTGTATCGGCTGTACTCGGGGGCGGGGTGTTCGGAGATCATTGTTCCCCCATATCGGATACGACGATCGTGGCATCCATGGCTTCCGCCTGTGACCACATTGATCACGTGAACACGCAGATCCCTTATGCGCTGCTGAGTGCAGGGATCGCATCGCTCTTTTATATAGCAGCGGGGTTGTTATCAACATGAAAAATTCATTAAAACATTATGTAAAGCTGGCGCGGCCGGCCAATATCGGTCTGGTAACTTTTGTTGTTCTGATCACTTCAGCATTTTTTGAACCGTATCCGCCGGTATGGCGCGTATTGCTGGCTGTCATCTGTGTGGTATTTATTACTGCAGGCGGGAATGCACTCAATGACATTTATGATGTGGAGATTGACCGCATCAATAAACCCAAACGTCCTTTGCCGGCCGGACTGATCTCTGTTGCCGGAGCACGCGGATTTATGGTTGCAATGTTCATTTTCGGTAATCTGGCGGCACTTTTCCTGGGTTTCTGGCCTTTTGTTATTTCTGTTTTGATCGTTACTCCGCTTTTATACTGGTATGCCAGACATCTGCGCAATGTCGCACTGGTTGGAAATATTACGGTGGCTTTTTTATCGTCGATGACTTTTATTTTTGCAGCTATCGCTTTCGGAGATATAAGTGCCGGTTATGTGCCGGCGATATATTGTTTTATGCTTTCACTTATACGGGAGATCGTAAAAGATCTTGAGGATCTTGACGGTGACAAGGCGAATGACAGCAAGACCCTTCCGGTAAGCATAGGAGAAAGTTCAACACGGGTTCTTGTTGCTGTCCTGATCCTTTTCTTTTTACCCTTTCTTCCCCTGCCATATGTAGCCGGATTGTATGGGAAATGGTTTTTCTTTATCGGTTTCATCGGCGTTGGCATTCCCCTGATCATTATGATGATACAGCTTTTTCAGCTCAAGCGGAAGATCAATTATTATCAAATCGCGTCCGTCATGAAAATAGTTATGTTCATTGGTATTCTGGCTATTTTTCTGGGATAATTATAAAAATTTTTACATAAATCGCTTAATTATATTTATTTTCGCGTCTTCTTTACCTATATTCAGGAGAAGATGAAGCAAAGAATAAGCATAAAAGAAAGGAAGTAAAAAATGGTAAAAGTCAGCGCGATCCTTCATTATTACAAAGAAAAAGCTTTTAAAGAAGAACAGTTGAAAGCAGAGCTTGAAGGACTGAGAGACCAGACTTATGATAATATTGAAACGATTATTATCGGCGATGACCAGGAAGGTGCCGCCGAAGCATTCCGCGGCCTGGATTTTACGTGGGTGGAATGTCAGAAAGATGTTGCCGTGAATATGAACAAAGCATTGTCATTGGCAAAAGGAGAATGGGTGCTGATCATTGATAACCGTGAGAATCCGGTGATCATGAAAAAAGCGGCTGTTGACGGTTTCATGGTCGGTGCAGAGCGCCACAGCGACGCCGGTCTCTTCTATACCAGTTATGAACTGGAAGACAGCGGAGCAGTAAAAGAAATACATCTGCTCGATCATCATCTTGGCCGGGTAAGGGATAATATGGATTTCGGCAAAGTCTATTTTGTGCGTAAAGCGGCATTGGATGCGATCGGTAACTTTGACGAAACCGTAAAGTACAACAGTTTTTATGACCTGCGTCTCAAGATATCGGAAAAACATAAATTGTACCGTATAGCAAACCGGTACAGCGGTTCTTACTACCGCGTTGTGGCGGCCGGGAAGAAAGCGGATGTTTTTGATTATCTGAAGGCCGGCAAAGAAATACAGCTGGAAGCTGAAAAAGTATGTACGGAACATCTGAAACGAATCGGGGCTTATATGCCTCCGGGTGTTTTTATGCCGAAAAATGATACCTATAAAGATGAACCGTCTCTTACGGCTTCGGTGATCATCCCCGTGGGGAATCGTCCGGAATTTATCGGTCCGGCAATAGAGAGCGTTCAGCGCCAGACGGTGCAGGATATCGAAGTGATCGTTATGGTAAACGGCGGAGATGACGATCCGACAGCCGGAGTTGTAAAAAAATATATGGAAGGCGGAGAGAAATACGATTCCGGAAAACCGGATGTTCGTCTTTGTGTTATTGATATCAACAGTATCGGTCTGTGCCTGGATCTCGGTTCAAAGATGGCCCGCGGAAAATATTATGTACAGCTTGATTCCGATGATCAGCTTATAGAAAATGCTGTGGAAAAAATACTTGAAGTTTATAAAAGCGATCCCGAAATCGGAATGGTCATTGGATCTTATGAAGTTTGGGAAAAACATTCCGACGGAAGTATTTCCCGCGTTGAAGATATGCCGGTTGTAACCCATGGTGAATGGACCGATGATAACGGCCGCAATAATCTGCTTCGCATCAACGGTGCAGGAGCCCCGCGCTCCGCGCGTATCGAGGTCATAAAGAATGTCGGATTTTTCAGCATTAACGATGATCCGTATGCAAGGAACTACGGCGAGGATTACGAACTGGTTCTCAAAATATCCGAACAGTATAAGATCGGTCGTGTCTGGGATCCTATTTACAAGGTCGTCCGCCATGCCGGAGGAACAGACCATGCGATCGACCAGCATACCATAGATCGTAACGATAATGCCAAGGATTGGATGCGCAAGGAAACCATCCTTCGCCGCCAGGCCTTCAATAAAAAGTAAACACGTTTAAATCGTTTGTTAAAATGATCCGCCGGCAACAGCGGATCATTTTTTATACTGCAGATCTTTTACGTGATAACCGAGGTTTAAAGCACCAATAAATCGACTGCGGAAGGGCTGCCCCGGCAGAGAGAAAATTTATTGATTCTTTAATCCGCGGATACATTTCTATGTAAGAACTTTATGCATTACCGGGATTGACACCCGCTTACAGCGTCCGGCATTTTCAGGGTTTGAAAAAGTATCCCGCCATATTCAGAAACTGCCGCCGAGCTCACCCGGACCAATTTTCAATTGCTGAAGCTCTTGCGTTGCATTTCGGTTGAAAACGTTGTAACTTCCTCCGGAAAGCAACAAGAATTATTGAATAATAAACGGTGATGTAAAGGAGTAAAAATGTCAGAAACATTATTAGTAGGAATAGACGGAGGTGCGACGAAGGTCAGCGGATGGACAACAGAGGTCAATGAAGACAAGACCTTTTTAATGGGTGACATTAATGTAGTCAAAGAATACCGCGAATATGAAGAATATATGCCGTCATTCCGGCCGGTGAACATTCAGCTTCAACTTGGCGAAATGAATGAAGGGGAAATTGACCTGACGGTTGAAGAAAAACTTCACGGGAAATCATATATGTATGCCGCTGCAGATGTTATCATTGAGCTGACAAAAAAGGTCGGTGCAGAAAGTGTGCTTGTGGGTATCGGAATGCCCGGCCTAAAATCAAAGGATAAACGCGGAATCGTGGCATTGGCAAATGGCCCCCGGATGCCGGAATACTGTAAGGTCATTGAAGAACGGGTTAACGCTGCAGGTATCAACATGGAAAAACCCATTCATCATCTTGGCAGCGATGCCGATTACTGCGGTATCGGCGAGGAATACAGCAAAAACGGATTATTCCGCAATGTTGAAAACGCCTATTATCTCGGCGGAGGTACCGGTGTGGCGGATGCAATGAAACTGAAAGGGAAATTACTGCCTTTTGATCAGGCGAAAAGCTGGATCGCCAAATCCTGGGAAATGAAAAACAGTGAGGGGAAATCCATGGAACGCTATGCCTCTTCAAGCGGGATCCAGGCGATCTATGGTGAATTTGCAGATATTCCGGTACAGGAACTGAATAAAAAAGGCGTATATCCTCCGCAGATCATGGATCTTTATAATGAGGACGGTGCGGCAAAACGTACATTCAATGATGTAAGTTACAATATTGCCAAGCTTTTATTTGAACGTATAGTGACTTATTATAACGGATGGCATCATTTCTTTGAGTTCGTTAATTCAAATCGTGCGGACCTCAGTGAAAAACATCCTTACCGCGGAACATTGCTGGACAGTATCATTATCGGGCAGCGACTCGGAGATCTCCTCGAGGAGTCAAAAGGTAAAAATGTTTTTTACGAACCGTTCCTTGAATTTTTAACAAAATTTATCAACGAATCTCCCTATCTGGATGCAAAATTCAAAAAACATTATTTAAAAGACGGTGTTTTTCATCAGGACATCATCAAGGTTTCACAGCTTCGCGAAGCACCGGCAATAGGTGCGGGAGTAGATGCGTATTTAACCTATCATAAGGAATGATCCGACTTTGCAAGAACAATTGATCAAACTGAAATTCAAGGGTAATCGCCGGGAATACTACGCTAATCCCATGAATTTTCCCATTCAGAAAGGCGACCGGCTTGTTGTCGAAACTGATAAGGGGCTTGACCTCGGACAGGCAACGGCGGTTATCCGGGACTTCACGCCGAAAATACCCGTTTCTTCCTTTGAGATAATCCGCAAAGCGAATGAATCGGATATTACTGCAATGGAACGGAACCGGCATGAAGAACAGGAAATTTTAAAGCAAGCCGTGAAAAAAATAAAAGAACTTGGTCTTGTAATGAAACTCATGGACGTTGAATATCAACTGGACCGCAAGAAGCTTTCCTTTTATTACACGGCTGATGAACGGATCGATTTTCGCGAACTGGTACGTATCCTTGCAGGCTTGTTCCGCACGCGCATTGAAATGCGGCAAATAGGTGTTCGCGATGAGACCAAGCGAATGAGCGGTGTGGGATCCTGCGGACTTCCCCTTTGCTGCGGCGCCTTTCTGGAAAACTTCGAACCGGTAAGCACACAGGTTGCAAAAGATCAGGGCCTGTCAATGAATCCCATAAAACTTAGCGGCCAGTGTGGAAAACTGAAATGCTGTCTGCTCTATGAACATGGATTTTATCACGAAGAACTGCAGAAATATCCTCCGGTCGGCGAGCCGTTGCTGAAAGATCAGCGCAAGGGTTATATTCAGAAAATTGATATTTTTAATAAAACCATAACCTGTCACTTTGAAGATGACAGCAATGAAGTGATCTCGTTGTATGAAATACGTGATTATTTGAGCGCAGCGCAGAAAAAGGGACTGAAAAAACTAACCGATGTTTTGCATGATCTTATGGATAACGATATCCGGGATCTGGAAAAAATAGAAGATAAATAGAAAATAAATACAAATGAAAAATGTCGGCCTGACCGGCGGCCTGGGTTCAGGTAAATCCACCGCCCTGAATGTTTTTTACGAGCTGGGTGCCAATGTCCTGGATGCAGATGATATTGCCAAAAATTTACTGCAATCAGATCAAACCCTGATAATGAAAGTTAAAGAGATTTTCGGCAGGGATTGCTATTACAACAACAAATTACAGACTTCCGTTCTTGCGGAACGGGCATTCCGGTCCAGAGAAAAGCAGGAATATTTACACGGACTTGTATATCCCCTGCTAAGGAAGCAACTAAGCAAATATCTGGCAGCATGCAGTTCTCTGCAGGGTGTTCTCATGGTGGAAGCGGCTTTGTTGTTTGAAGCCGGGTTTGAGGACATTTTTGATATTACGATTCTGGTGACAGCGGAGAAAGGAATACGCCTGGAAAGGACACGTTCGCGTCGTGCTCAGAATGAGGCCGATATCAGAAAAAGAATGGCATTGCAGATGCCTGAAACAGAAAAACGCAAGCGTGCGGATTATATCATGGAGAATAACGGAGATATACAGCAACTCCGCAAAGCCTGTACGGCACTCTGGGAAAAGATCATAACAGCATAAATATTCTTTTGAGGATACGAAGAAAAAAACTTCCGCATAATTTACCGGAATTGGCATTTCCCGGGGAATTTCCATATAATACATTTTGACCTGATGGCAATATCGGTGGCTATTTACTTAAAAATGGTCTTTTAATATAATTATCTGCTGCAGATCTTTCTGTTTTTTCTCCGCATTCACCGTCATTGCTGCCGTTATCATATTATTACGGCTCACATAGCTGAAGTATTTTTAAATAACAACAGAACATCCAGATCATAAATACAGGATCCTGAGTATCTTCACGATCCGCAGCGTTTTCACGCCTTCATCCCCGGTTAAGCATTATCAATTTTTGCAACGCTTTTTTCGGGGTTCTTTCCCAGAAGTAAAATAAGTGCAACCACAGCTGCGGCTCCGATGAACAGACTGACAGATACCGGCAGTCCCATTGCGGTAGGGATCAGACAGACAATGATACTGATCAAGGCAACGGGTATGGCATACATTAGCTGGGTATTCACGTGATCGATGTGATCACATGCCGCTCCCATGGATGAAAGTATCGTCGTATCCGATATCGGTGAACAATGATCTCCGAATATCGCACCGGTTAATACAGCCCCGATACTCATGTGTAAAGACACCGGTTCAGCAGATACCGCATAAGCCAGAGGAATTGCAAGCGGCATAAGAATGCCCATCGTTCCATAGGATGTTCCGGTCGCGAAAGAGATCAGGGCGCCGAGGACAAAAATTATTGCAGGCAGAAAATAATGCGGGATCTTATCTCCGATCATTCCGACAATATAATTTGCGGTTCCCAGCTTACCTATTACACCGCTCAGTGTCCAGGCAAGAATAAGGATCGTAACCGTAATGACCATACCGCCCGCTCCTTTGATCCAGGCGTCAACAGCATTTTTTAAAGAATAGATCTTTTGCCGCCATCCCATAAATATTGCGGTCAGACTTGCAAGCACGGCCGCCTGTGTCATTGCAATACTTGCATTTGCGGCACTGAAACATTCGCGGAATGTCGTAAAAGAGAATGAATGACGGACAAGCCTGATCAGAGCCGTATCATCACCGGCAAGGATATTCTGATATCCGTTATAAAACAAGGCTGCAAAAGCACCGATAATAAGGGTAAGGATGGGAACCACCGCATTGGATATCCTCAATTTGTTCTTACTGGCAACGGCAAGTTTCTCCGTATCAACGGCAGACATGACCGTTGCATGATCGTCCGTCAGCTTTCCCTCAAGCCGCGCGCGGCGTTCCGCCTTCAGCATGGGACCGAAATCACGCCGGGTTTTTGCGCTGATAAAAATAAAAAAGAGAATGAGCAGACTGTAAAAACGGTAGGGGATCGTATGAAGAAAAACACTATAGGCATTAACATCAACGCCAAGCGCATCATAGCCATGCTTGATCAAACCGAGCTCATAGCCGATCCATGTAGAGATCAACGCGATATCGGCGATCGGCGCAGCCGTGGAATCAATAATGAAAGCCAGTTTCTCACGGGACACCTTCATTTTATCCGTAACGGGACGCATAATGGGCCCAACGGTCAGCAAATTGGCATAATCGTCAAAGAATATGAATATTCCCATGAGCCAGGTATAGATCTGTGCAGAGGCTGCCGACCGTGCGCGCCGTGCCAGTTTTTCCGCGACAGCGCGTGTACCGCCCATCACAGAGATGAGCGCGATAAGCCCGCCGATCGTAAAGGTCTGTATCACGATCCCGGCATTCCAGGGATCAGATAAAGCGTGTACGAATTCTTTTGTCATCAGAACAAAGGCCCGTACAACTGCCGTCAGTTTCGAAGCATCGTTCAATGCAAGCAGATATGTGCCTGAAAAAATACCGATAAAAAGGGAGACAACGACGTTTTTACTGATAAAGGCAAGTCCTATGGCAACCAGGGGAGGCAAAAGGCTCCAAAACTTCCAGCCGCCGGAGAATTGTGACGCCAGAAATGGCATAATGATCAGGAACGCCAGAATAAAAACAAGGGTAATATTTCGCTTCATATTATTTTACCAGCAGCATTTTCCGGGTCAGGCGCTGTTTGCTGTCGATCGTCAGATTACAGAAATAAATACCCGACGGCAATCCGGATGCATCCCAGCGGACGGAATGACTACCCGCATTTTCAGGGCCTTCAAGCAGGGTCGTAATTTTTTTACCCTGTAAATCATAAATGCTTATGCTGACATTGGCGGAGGTTGTAAGATCATACCTGACAGTTGTTTCGGAATTAAAAGGATTGGGATATACGTCAAACAGAGAATATTTCTCCGGAATATTCTGAGGAACGGAGGTCTCTGCTTTCGGCATGCTTATGACAAGATCGTCCACAACAATGTATCCCCCGGTTTCTTCATAGTTGAAAGCAATATAAACATCCCTGTTCTTATAATTCCTCAGATTAAAAGTATATTCCGCCCAGTCGCTGTTATGCGGTGCGATCGTTCCGAGTTCGACGGTAAAATCGCTGCGGGCGGTATCACCTTCCGACAGGAGGACTTTACACTGCCTGCCGGTACTCAGCATTTTTCCCCATACGCTTAATTCCGTATTATCATTATCGGGAATCCGGATCCTGGGAGTGATCAGCCACTGATCGAGACTGTCGAAAGCATAGGCAAGATCGCCGCTGTGCACCATATCATACACGCCGTTCTCCAAAACAAAATTGAAACCGTCATAGATCCAGCCGGAAAGCCGGTGTTCAAAACCGTTGTAAGCCAGACGTGTTATATCGTCAGTATTTTTTCGTATCCCCAGAATAGCGGCCTGCCGTTCGCTGAAATCATATCCATCTGTTGGCGCAAGAGCGCTGAGAAGGAACCAGCCGTCGTAACTGCCGCCCCAGCCCCAGTTGATATGAAAATAGGTCTCTGTTTCCACACGGTAGCCGTCCAGCAAGTACGCGTGGCCTCCGTCATCCCCCTGCCCGCGGTAAGGTATGGGATTGCCGTTATCCAATGCTGTTTTAAGGGTGGCACGCCATTCGGAGGCGGAAACGGAATCCGCATTACGAATATACATGGCGGGTGAATAATCAAAATAACTGACCAGGGAATACATCATATCTTCATACGTAGAGGATGAACCCTCGGGTTGTAAGTCCATATCCACCGAAACGGCGGATTGATATAATAACCGGGAAACTTCCGCTATCTCATGCGTATCGGAAGATCCACTGAGAGAGTCCGGCATATTAGCCCAGTCGTAGAATGTCGTATCAAACCATGCACTTAGTGTGCTGTCTGTGCTGTAGCTGTAATATGATCGCCGGCCGATCCCGCGCACAGGATGGTTAT
>JAWOEU010000090.1:0-9230 GCA_046482575.1 Fidelibacterota bacterium | reverse complement strand
GGCATTCAGCAGGGCAACGGTATTTGCGCTGGGGATCATGCCCTACATCAGTGCCAGTATTATTATTACATTACTGGGAAGCGTTTTGCCTTATTTCCAGCGCCTGCGCAGTGAAGGTGAAGCCGGACGGCGGAAGATCACACAGATCACCCGTTACGGTACCGTCGCGCTGGCCGGTATGCAGGCATGGGCAGTTGCGAAATATCTTCTGAATATGCAGACCAACGGGCAATCCGTTGTAGCTTATCCGGGATTTGGATTTACCTTTATGACCATTACCGCACTGGTAACCGGTACTATTCTGCTGATGTGGCTGGGAGAACAGATTTCAGACCGCGGAATCGGGAACGGAATCTCGTTGATCATTATGATCAATATTATTTCACGCCTGCCTTCGACTATCAGAAATGAGATCTCAATGCTGCAGGCCGGCGCAAGAGACCTTCTGGTCGAGATCATTCTTATTATCATTCTTGTACTGGTCATCGGATTCGTGGTCTTTCTGACACAGGGCACCCGGAAGATCCCGGTTCAGTATGCTAAAAAAGTGGTTGGCAGAAAAATATACGGCGGACAGTCAACCTATATTCCGCTTCGCGTGAACAGTTCCGGAGTGATGCCGATCATTTTTGCACAAACCATTGTGTTCATCCCGAACTCACTGCGGATGCTGTTCTCGAATGTGGACTGGCTGAACCGCGGCTGGTTCACGGTGGACAACTGGCCTTACTGGCTGCTGTACTCGGTCATTATTATACTTTTCGCCTACTTCTATACGGCTATTGCCTTTAATCCGACGGAAGTGGCGGACAATATGAAGAAAAACGGCGGTTTTATCCCCGGTATACGGCCCGGGAAGAGAACTGCAGAATATCTGGATAATATTATTACACGAATTACATTGCCGGGAGCAATTATGCTTGCGCTCGTGGCAATTATGCCGTATATACTTATGAACATTTTCAATATTGATTATTCTCTGGCCAGTTTCTTCGGAGGTACCTCTGTTATTATTCTGGTCGGCGTTGCTCTTGATACATTGCAACAGATAGAATCGCACCTGATCTCACGCCACTATGACGGATTCATGAAAAAAGGCAAGATCAAAGGAAGAAGACGGTTCTAGTTTATTGAAAAGAAGGAAACGATGATTTACCTCAAAACGGCCGGGCAAATCGAATTAATGCGGATCGCCGGGAGGATCGTGTCGAATACGCTGAGTATGCTCGAAACATGGATCAAACCCGGGGTCTCCACAAAAAGACTCGATGAACTGGCTGAGGATTATATTCGTTCGCAGGGAGCATTGCCCGCATTCAAGAACTATCAGGGTTTTCCCGCCACCCTTTGCATCTCACGCAATGAAGAAGTGGTGCACGGAATTCCTGACGATAATGTCCTTCTTGAGGATGGCGATATCGTCAGCATTGACTGTGGAACGCTTATACACGGTTATCACGGTGATCATGCCCGCAGCTACGCAGTAGGAAATGTATCAGCGGATAAGCGGAAATTAATGGATGTTACGAGGGAGTGCCTGGCGCTGGGAATTAATAAAGCACATCCCGGGAATCATCTTTCCGATATAGGCCATGCCGTTCAGACCCACGCGGAACAACACGGTTTTTCCGTTGTTCGTGATCTGGTCGGACACGGTATCGGCAGGCGGCTGCATGAAGATCCTCAGGTGCCCAATTATGGTAAAAAGGGCCGGGGGATAGAGTTGAAAGAAGGACTTGTCATTGCCATTGAACCTATGGTGAACATGGGTAAAGCCGGCGTGCGTACCATGACAGACGGATGGAAGATCGTCACAAGCGATGGTCTGCCTTCTGCACATTTTGAACACACGGTGGCATTAACAAAAACAGGTCCTGAAATTTTAACAAACAGCAAGTGATATGGCGAAACAAAAAGCAATTAAAGTTGACGGGACGATTATTGAGACACTCCCGAATGCTTCTTTCAGGGTAGAACTTGAGAACGGGCATGAAGTGCTGGCACATATTTCAGGGAAAATGCGCATGCATTATATCAAAATATTGCCGGGCGATAAGGTTTCCCTTGAATTATCGCCGTATGATCTGTCCCGCGGACGTATCGTATACCGATACAAGTAAAGCATGCAGAATTTAATGGAGAATGAAAGGATAATATCGTGAAAGTAAGAGCATCAGTGAAAAAGATGTGTGATAAATGCAAGATCATTCGCCGAAAAGGCGTTGTCCGTGTAATTTGTCCGAACCGTAAACATAAACAACGACAAGGTTGATCAGGAGGTAAACATTGGCTCGAATAGCAGGAATTGATTTACCAAAGGATAAAAAAGTCAAAGTTGCTTTGACCTATATATTTGGTATTGGACGGTCTGTCGCATTGCGTATCCTGGTTGATGCGAAAGTAGATCCGGAGATCAGAGTAAAAGATCTCAGCGATGACCAGGTCGCTGCAATCCGGAAAGTGATCGCTGATGATTATAAAGTTGAAGGTGCGTTGCGAACAGAAGTTACCATGAACATTAAACGCTTGATGGATATCGGTTGTTACCGGGGATACAGACATCGCCGGGGACTGCCGGTTCGCGGGCAGAACACCAAAAACAACGCACGTACCCGCAAAGGCAAGAAAAAAGCCGCAATCAAGAAAAAACGTAAAGTATAGTACCAGGCCTTAGGAGGTTGAATTGGCTAGAAAACAACAAGTCAGACGTAAGAAAAGAAAGGTGAAGGTGGATCCGGACGGGATCGCATTCATCAAAGCAACTTACAATAATACAGTAATAACGCTTGCAGACCAGTACGGAAATACCATATCATGGGCAACAGCAGGACGTGTCGGCTTTAAAGGTTCCCGCAAAAGTACACCCTTTGCCGCCGGACAGGCTGCGGAAGTCGCTGCCCGCGAAGCTATTGATGCCGGCCTGGTCCGTATCGAAGTCCGTGTGAAAGGACCGGGAGGAGGCCGTGAGATGGCTATACGCTCTCTGGCACTGGCCGGACTGCAGGTAACCGCAATTAAAGATATAACACCGATTCCGCATAACGGGTGCAGACCACCCAAGCGTCGAAGAGTTTAGGAGTATATTCATGGCAAGATTTACAGGACCGAGAGGTAAAGTCTGTCGTCGTTTAGATTATCCCTGTTTCGAATCTCCCAAGTTTATTAAAATGAACAAAAATTATCCGCCGGGAGAGCATGGACCCACATCACGCAGACGCTTATCTGATTTTGGTATCCAGATGCGTGAAAAACAACGGATCAAGTATACCTATGGCATTCTGGAAAAACAATTTAGAAATTATTTTAAAAAAGCTGATCTTAAAGAAGGCATTACCGGGCATATTCTTCTCCAGATGCTGGAGTCGCGTCTGGACAATGTCGTATACCGTATGGGGTTTGCCCCTACACGGCGTGCAGCGCGTCAGCTGGTAGGTCATGGACACTTTCTGGTAAACAACCGCAAGGTGAATATTCCTTCTTTTCATGTTAAGGAAAATTCCGAAATACGTGTCCGCGAAAAAAGTAAACGGCTTCCCCTTATAATGGATTCCGTTAAACGTATCAAAGGCGACCATACATTGGAATGGTTGTCTATTGATAAAGCGAAATTGGTCGGCTTGTTCTTGAAAGTTCCGGAACGTCATGAGATACCGGAAGAGTTCAATGAACAGCTGGTTGTAGAGTTATATTCTAAATAAACGAAAAAAAAGAGGAATTGAAATAATGCCTAACTTTCAAATTCCGGATAAAATCAAAGTCGACAGAGATTCTTATACCGACAGTTACGGGAAGTTCACGATCGAACCGCTGGAGCGGGGATTCGGGACTACTGTCGGGAATGCACTGCGGCGGATCATGCTGTCAGCAATTCCGGGCTGTGCGATCACAGCAATCCGCATTGAAGGTGTACTTCATGAGTTTTCAACAATAGAAGGGGTTCTGGAAGATGTTACAAGCATCATTCTGAACCTTAAACAGATCAAACTTGATATTGTTGATTCAAAACCCGTTAAGGTGAACCTGAAGCTGAAAGGTCCCAAAGAGATCAAAGCAAAGGATCTGATCGCCGACGAACAGAATGTCAAGATCATGAACCCGAATTTTCATATTATGAACATTCAGGAAGAAAAAGAGATCAATATGACGGTATGGTTCGGACGCGGCCGGGGTTATTCACCGGCAGAAAAAAACCGCACTCCGGATGCACCCGTTGATACCATTCCCGTTGATTCAATTTTTTCACCCATTCTTAAAGCGGTATATAACGTTGAAAAACTTCAGTCCGGTATCAAAGAAGATCTTGAAAAACTTACGCTCGAGATTCATACCGATAATTCCATGACACCCGATAATGCGCTTTCCTATTCCGCAGATATGATGATCGGTCATCTGAATCCCTTCTCGGAACTGAAAACGAAAAATATCATTGAGCCGGAAGAACAGATCGATGAAGAGATCCTGCGTGTACGCAAGCAATTGCAGCGCAGTATTGACGAACTCGAACTTTCCGTACGTTCTTACAATTGTTTGCAGGCAGCTGATATACGCACCATTGCAGATCTTGTTGTCAAAGAAGAACAGGAAATGCTGCGGTATAAAAACTTTGGCCGCAAATCCCTGAATGAACTGGTGGCAAAACTGGATGATCTGGGATTGCGCTTTGGAATGGATATTACACCTTACATGAAAGATACGAACAAATAAGGAACGCAGATAAATGAGACATCAAAAACGAGGAAGAAAGCTCAGCCGAAGCAAAAGTCACCGTAAAGCGATGCTGTCCAATATGGCGGCATCATTGATCATACATAAACAGATCAAAACTACTGAAGCAAAAGCTAAAGAGGTCCGCAGGGTTGTTGACCGGCTTATTACCTATGGTAAAAAAGGCAGCACACATGCCAGAAGACGTGCATTTGCTGTTCTGGGCAATAAAGGGGCAACCGGCATTTTATTTGAAGAGATCGCTCCGCTTTATGCAAACCGGCAGGGCGGCTATACGCGGTTGATCAAATTGGGATACCGTCCGAATGATACGGCAAAGGTCGTGCTGCTTCAGTTGGTGGACTTTTTCGGAGAGGGAACTAAGAAGGAAAAGAAAAAAGCAAGTGCCAAAGAAAGTTCTCCGAAAAAAGGTAAAACGAAAAAAGAAGAAGTGAAATCTGAAAAATCCGCTGTAAAAGAAGAAGGTAAAAAAGAGAATACGAAAAAAGTTTCCGAAAAAAATGAAACGCCAAAAGAACCGGGAACAGCGGGAAAAAAACCTGAAAAGACGAACGCACCGAAAAAAGAAGATGAAGATAAATCTTCCGAAACCGGAAAGTGATGTATTACCACATCCGCGACAAGAACCAAATGATCCTCTCTGACAATACAGAGAGGATTTTTTCATTGGCCCCGGGATATCCGGTGGATGTCCGTATAATTCCGGGTGTGCTATTTTCTTGAAGATGCGCGTTTTAATCTCTATATTAAATGAGAATATAAATTAAGTACCTGTATCATGAATCCAAAAAACAAGAAAAACAATATTTTCAGGAGAACGATACACTTTTTCTTTGTTCGTGATATTGAGCAAAAAACACCGTTTCGCCAGTTTCTGGGTAAGACCTTATGGCTGCTGTACTTAGCAGTTAAGGATTTCTTGCACAATATGTGTGCGGTGCATTCCGGGAGCCTTGCATATATAACGATATTGTCGCTTATTCCCATGTCGGTGCTGGTATTCAGCATTGCCGGTATTTTCGGACTGGGTGAACTGGTTATTGATTATGTCCGGAATAATATTTTTCCTTATCTTGTTCCGGAATTCCATGAACAGCTTTCATCATGGCTGCAGACGAATATCTCCAAAGACGCTTTTCGTTCTCTGGGTACAACCGGTGTCGTGAACCTGATCTCTATTTTTGGTCTCATTATTGCCGGGACCGCTATCCTTGTGATCGGTGAACGCATTTTTAATGAAATATGGCGGGTGAAAAAAGGCAGCAGCTATTTCCGCAAGATTACGGGATTCTGGATATTTTTTACGATCACTCCCTTCCTTATACTCGGGAACACCTATATTAAGAATTTTCTTATGCCTGCGGGCGGGTTTATGGATAAAATGATCCAGCAGAATGCATTTATCAATATTCTGTACAATACTCTGGTACCCTTTTTCATAACCCTGTTTATAATGGTTACTATCAATATGATCCTTCCGCGCGCAAAAGTACTTTTCAAAAGCGCTCTGGTCGGAGGAGTATTTTCGGCATTACTCTGGGAAATTTCAAAAAACATCTTTTATCTGTACGTGAACCGGATGACAACAATAACAAGCCTTTATGGATCTCTTTCAACGATCCCGGTATTCATGATATGGATGTATCTGACCTGGCTTATCATTCTCTTTGGCGCGGAACTCAGCTATACTTTTCAAAACCGGCGTCTTTTGACGAATATTTACCGCGGCTATCTGAACACAAGCAGCCACTATACGCATGCCTATCTCGGGGTTTCAGTGCTGATCTGGATGAACTCCTATTACCGGCGCGGGAAAACGATCCCTGCACTTGATAAGTTCTGCGATTTTTTTGGTGTCCGTCTGAATACAATGACGGATGTGTGTGAGAAGCTCGTTGAACTTGAATATCTGGATTCAGTGCGCAGCGATATTCCACGCTATGTTTTCGCACAAAACCCGGAGTATATCAAATTGAATGATGTCATCGACGCATTACAGAAAATCGAGTTTTCTTCAGAGTACAGCATACGTGAAGAACGTGTACCGACAGAAAAGCACCACAGCACAGATCCCCTTTTCATTGAGGCACAGCGCGCATACCTGAAGCCGTTCAGGAACAAAACAGTCTCGGATTTTAAAAATCTGTAAGATCCATGAATATCCTTTATATCTCTCCTGAAAATACTGTTGGAACCCTTGATCTTTACCGCCGTATTCATGAGTACCGGGGAAACAATATTCGCTATGTGACATTCTACCATTCTCCGAAAGCTTATCGCGAAGATATTTGCCTGGATCTTCCCTTTAACTTTACAAATAATTTTTTAAAAAAACTGCGTCACCGCGTATACCAGCTTTACAGGGGGAAAGCAGGTTACCATACTGAACGGAAAGGATATCCGCCGGTCTGGGAACCGGAAGGTCATCTTGATGCGGCTTTCATTGCATGGAAAGAAAAGATCTGGGATAAATATATTCAACGCGCTATACGGGAATATAATCTTTATCATTTCGATATTGTTCATTTCGAATCCGGAATGGATTTTTACAGGGACGCCCGTTTTGCAAAAGAACTGAAAAAGCGCGGCACGAAAATAGTCTGCCACTATCACGGTGAAGATCTGCGCAGCCGGGGCATTCTGAAAGAACTTGATGCCGTCAGTGACCTGAACCTGACAAATGAAGTTGATCTTCTGCGGAAGCATCCGGATATTCATTATATCTTCCTGCCGTTTGATACAGAAAACTTTCTGGAAAAATATCCGCCACTACGCATGGAACGCAACATACCCCTGGTCACACATGCCCCGACCAACCGTTATTACAAGGGCAGCAATGTGATCATTCCCGTTTGCAGACAGCTCGAAAAAGAAGGAAAGATACGATTTTCGCTCATTGAAAATTTACCGCACCATAAGGCGATGCTGCTGAAACGTGAAAGTGATATATTTATTGATCAGATCGGCGACAAAGGGGGGTGGGGTTACGGAATGAACTCTGTCGAGTCCCTTGCTATGGGGATATGCACGTTCACGGAAATGAACGAATACTATTGCAAATTCCTTCCCGATCATCCTTTTGTCAATGTAAATGCGGACACACTTTACGATAAACTCCGGGAATATGCCGTCAGCGGCGATGCCCGCCGGAAGATGAGTGCAGAGGGACCGGCATGGGTCCGTAAACACCATGATATATCGGCTGTTGGAACGGCATTGTATGAATACTACCGGCAGATCGGGATATGATATGAAGATCAAAAAGCAGGAAATACTCAACCCCCGGAAGCTTTATCTTTCACGTTTATTGAGCAGAATAAGCGGTAATTATTTTCCGTCGAAAAATGTAAATCTCCCGATAGAAAGAAAAAATATCAGGAAGATCCTGGTACTTGAACATGAATGTATCGGCGATGTAATAATGCTTGAACCGGCCCTGGATGCACTCAGGAAATTCTTTGAGTCCGCCGAACTTCATTTATTATGCACGCCGGCGGTAAAAGACCTTGCAGAAAAGGCGGATCTTGCCGATCACGTCCATGCTTATCCTTTTGAAACTCCTTACGGCCAGTCCTTTGATATGATCTTTGATTTTCATGGTGATATTCGCCGGATACGTTTGATGAAAAAATTCCGCAGCTGCTACCGCTGTGGATTCCGGTTCAGCGGAGGCGCAGCATGGCTTACGCATGTTACCGATTACCCCTATCATCAGCATCAGGCAGAACGTCCCTTTGCATTGCTCAGAGAGCTGAATATACCTGCAGAACCGCGTTCACCCCGGCTGAAGAATTTTCCGCAGAAAAAAGAGTATTCCCGCAAAGTTTTATTGCACCCGGGAGCAAATCATACAGGAAGATTATGGCCGGAGGAACACTGGAAGCAACTCATAGCTTTATTTCAGAAAGAAAAATATGCGCTTGCGTGGATTTCTCCTCCCGGACAAACGGCTCCGGAAGGCATTCCCGTAATAAAGGACAGTTTGACGGGTATCGCCCGGCATATAAGTGAAGCGGATCTTCTGATTGGTTGTGATTCCATGGCCGTACACCTTGCCGCCGCATTGAAAACGCCCGCACTTGCGATTTTCGGATCTCAGGACCCGGCGTTAACAAAACCCTACGGTATATATGGACATGTGATAAAAGCAGCAGGTGCATGTATGCATAAGCGCAGGGACTGGCGCCTGTGTTCCGAATGCATGGCATCCGTTCGTCCCCCGGATGTCGTAAAAAAGGCGAAGGGGATCTTAGCGGAACGCAGAGACGAAGACAGATAGCAGAGATATAATACTGAGAACGCGTTTTCACCCACCGTTTTTTCCTTTCTGCCGGCATTGAACATCATTCCAGCACTCACAGAACGTCCAAAACTGGTTATTGACCGGAAAATGGTTTTTGCCCGGTTCTTTTTGATCGTTTTAATAAAATAAATGGTGCTTTCATGAAACAAAATGAATTTATTTTCGGTTAAAATATATACATAAGACACTCACTGCAAGTGTA
>JAWOEU010000077.1:0-13244 GCA_046482575.1 Fidelibacterota bacterium | reverse complement strand
GGACACGTTTGAGAAGAAGTATGGCTTCAAGCCCACTCAAGTCGGGGTGGCCCTTGACTCCCTGGCCGTCTATGTCCATAAGGACAACCCCCTTGATGCCCCCGACATTCTGAAATATGTTCTCGATCCCTTCCGGGGAAAGAACCGGTATAATATGCGGGTACGTCATTACCCGTGCCGCATCCTTGCTGCTCAGTGAGATCTCATAACCTTCATCATCGTTTCTCACAACAAGTTTATTTACGTTTTCCGTATCGGATACACATTCAAGCGTATTGTTCTTTATGGCTTCGGGTGCGGCATAATAGCGTTTTGACCATTCACCGTTGTTAACGGAAAAATTGAATTCGGGTCCGAACCAGAATTCCATCGCTGCAATACCGTTGTTCTTGATTTGATATTCAATTTCAAAGCCGTTATCATTAAAAAGAACGGATTTACACAAGTGGGCTCTCTGCCAGTTGATCCAGCCGTTACGGGAAAACTTTACGCAGTTGGACTGGACGGTGCTTTTTACTTCGACGGCTTCATTGATGAAATCACTGGCATCTTCCAGTTGATGGCTACGTATCATATCCAGATCAATATCCTTGTCATAATAGCGTTCCAGCAGTGAGTAGCGCGGATTATTATCATATACGGGTTTTACATCCATTTCCCGGTGGAATGTTTCCGGATGGGATGCGATGGTATTACAGAGATTTACTGAACAGGGCTTGTAATCCAGCTCTTCAAGTCCTCCCATAATGCGTGAATCGAAGACCGCCCGCAGGTTCTTTGTGATAACGGTCACATCATTATAACCGTCACGGTTAATATCTGTCAGCTCCTGATAGATCTGTCCGGAAAGATTATACAGGCGTTTATCGATAGCCGCTTCGGCTTTTATCAGATTGGACCAGGTAACATTCCGCAAGTGGGGCAGGTATATTCCGCCGTACTGACCGTGCCAGTATGCATCGTGCGAGGTTCCCTTCCAGAATTGTTTTTTTATCTTCCGGATGCCTTTCGGGGCTTTCCCCATACAGATGAGAGCATCGATCTTTCTGCTGATCTGGCTCATGCGCTTGTGCATCCAGTTGGATTCGGGATACTTATGCAGAAAACTGCGCCAGCCCTTTCCGAAACCATTCAAAGCGGAAGCCCACTCATCCATCTGCCGGTGACCGCCTTCAGTGGGATAACAAAGTCCAAGCGGCATAAAATGCTCCCAGTAATCCCTGAAGGTTGTTGTCTGAATTCGATCGCTGTTCAGGTCCAGAAGCTCAAAAAATTTATACAGCCATTTCAAGCGCTTGCCGGATTCCGGAAAAATTCCGAATTTTTCGCCGTTATCCACAAAAACCAGAACATCCTGATCATTATCGGATGTCTGTGAGAGCAGATAGTCGATGACCTTTTCCGGGGGCTCATTCGGTATCATATCTCTCAGGGTCTCAGAGATCGAAAAGACACCAACGGTCCTTCCTTCCGCTTCGGTATTATAATATCCTTTTACCGGCCGCTGCTGACAGACATGATGTTCATCGAGCACCGTATATTTCAGACCGCTTTCCCATATACTGTAAGGAAGATCCAGCGACCACACGCGTTCGGGCAGCCACATTCCCTTCGGAGAATAGGCAAAGACGTCCCGGAGCAGGCTGTTCTGAAGCTTTATCTGCCCTACCCTGTCCGTTTCCGGAAGCAGTGTAAGCATCGGTTCATAAAACGCGCCGGAAAATAATTCAATATTACTGCGCGCAGTCAGGTACTGCATATTCTCAACGAAATCCGGTTTTTCATGCATAAGCCATTCAAGCAATGAACCGCTGTAATGCAGGGAAGCGGAAATGGAGGGGTGCTTTTTCAGGAGATCGAGCAAGGGCCTGTATGCTTTTTCATACACATGTTCAAAAACCTCGTTGAAATTTCCAACAGGCTGATGATTATGTAAAGCGAATATAAATTTTATTTTGGACATATTGGAAAAAACAAAGACCGCTCGGCCGAGCGGTCTTTATTATATGATTACATCTTCGCCATTTTTTCCAGCAAGTCGACAACTCTGACGCTATAGCCCCATTCGTTGTCATACCAGCTCAGTACTTTGATCATATTGCCGGATGCCATCGTTGTGCCGGCATCAAAGATCGAGGAATTGCTGTTGCCAACGACGTCAATAGAGACAATGGGATCTTCGGTATATTCCAGAATACCCTTAAGCTCCCCTTCGGCCGCCTTCTTGAGGGCAGCGTTGACTTCTTCTTTCGTAACTTCCTTTTCAAGTTCTACAACCAGGTCCACTGCGGAGCCGTCGGCTGTCGGTACGCGCATCGCCATACCGTCGAGCTTACCGTCCAGATCGGGGATCACTTTGCCTACCGCCGCGGCTGCACCGGTCGTAGTGGGAATAATGGACATTGCAGCTGCGCGTGCCCGCCGCAGATCCTTATGCGGCAGATCAAGTATCTGCTGATCATTCGTATATGCATGTACGGTTGTCATTAAGCCTTTGACAATACCGAATTCATCATTAAGCACCTTTGCTACCGGTGCCAGGCAGTTTGTGGTACAGGAAGCGTTGGATACGATCTGATCATCGGCGTTAAGATCATCATCGTTCACACCAAGAACGATCATATTATCGATCTTGTCCTTGGCAGGTACGGTTAAAACAACCTTTTTTGCACCTGCTTCAAGATGCTTTGCGATCTGATCACGTTTGCGGAATACGCCGGTAGCTTCAACGACGTACTCGACACCAAGTTTTTTCCACGGAAGCCGGGCCGGATCTTTTTCCGAATAAACACGGATCTCTTTACCGTCAACGACGATAGCGTTATCTTTTGAAGTTACTTCGCCGTTGTATTTTTTGTGAACGGAATCATATTTTAAAAGATGAGCGAGGGTTTTGGCATCGGTCAGGTCATTTATACCGACAACTTCAAGATCCTTGCGGTTCTGAAGTTCACGAAATACCAAACGCCCAATCCTTCCAAATCCATTAATACCTACGCGTATGCTCATTGTTTTCTCCTTCATTTTTTGTTTGTCAAACGCCATAAAATATATAATGTTTCCGATGCTAACGCCAGTAAATTCTGCATAACCCGGACATTAAATTTAAAACTTTATATTGGCGATAACGGGTATCTTTTATTAACTTTATTGTTATGAACAGAATGACCCTGATATTCGATCATCTTCATTTATCCGCAGAAATAAGCTCTGATAAGGGCTTACTCAAAAAAATCCATTTCGATATACAAAAACCGGATGAAACCATTGTTATTCGAATTCATGCACCCATCATTAATGAGGTGAAGATAGAGCTGGATTTTGTACGTTTTCAGGATGATGTATTGACGCTGCATTCTCTCTCTGACCGGAAGATCGCAGATATGCTGATCAATTTTCTTGAACGTTATATGCAACCTGTCTCTTTTATAAAATTTGATCATCCGCATATCTCCATCAATACGAAACTGCTGGGCAACATGTATTTTCCCAAGTTGAAGATACGGCATATTGCAGTAGCAAATAAACAATATATCATTGAAACGGAGATCATCTGAAAAAATTCATGATATTACTGTGTACAGGCATAATGATGATCGCCTGCGCGATTGATACACCGGATGACGGGAATACGGGTTTTCCTGCATTTCCGGGCGGTGACACACTGGTTGTCTTAACCTGGAACCTTCAACTTTTCCCGAAAAGCGGCATCAGCAGCATCAATTATGTTGAGGACGCCATCCTTGACATGAAACCGGACATCATCGCCTTTCAGGAGATCAGCTCGGAGTTCGCATTTCAGCAACTGGCGGACCGGCTGGAGCATTATTCCCGGCACCGGGGTGACGGCGGCGGCGACTGGGGTCTGGCGTATTTCTACGTTGACAGCCTGATCGCCCTCGACACCAGCATCTATGAGATCTACACCGACAGGTCGCGTCCCTTTCCCCGGCCTCCCCTTGTGATGGAGGCCCGCTGGCAGGGTGAAAAGGTCGTGATCATCAACAATCATTTGAAAGCCGGCGGTGACGGCGCGATCGATCCGGACAACAATTGGGATCAGGAACGGCGCCGGCAGGAGGCCGTTCAGCTTCTTGACGACTACATTAAATCTCATTTTGACAGTGAAAATGTTGTGCTTCTCGGGGACCTGAATGATGAACTGACCGATCCGGAGGGCCGTAATGTGTTTCAGTCCTTTATCGACGACTCGCTAAACTACCGTTTTACCGATATGCACATTGCAGAAGGAAGCAGATTGTTGTGGTCATACCCATCCTATCCTTCCCATCTGGACCATATTATGATCAGCAATGAATTATTTGAGAATCATTATGAAACACAGACCGTTCTTTACGACACCTATCTCGACGGCCGCTGGAGCGAGTATCACAATTATATTTCTGATCACCGGCCGGTGTCTGTAAGTCTGGTCATCGAAGGAGATCAGTGATGATAAGCCGGAATAAACTTTCCGAGTATCTTCAGCATCTGTTCCGTTATGAAGATTATGAAGATCATTGCCAAAACGGCCTTCAGATAGAAGGATCGGGATCGATTTCAAAGATCGCTTTTGCTGTGTCCTACAACCGTCTTTCCGTTGATGAAGCGGTTAGCTGGGGAGCGGATGCACTGATCGTTCATCACGGCATATTCGGCAAGGATTTCTTTACCCTCCGCGGCAGGGAAAAGGTGAAGGTCAAAAAATTGCTGGACGCAGATATGTCGCTCTTTGGTATTCATCTTCCTTTGGACGCGCACTGCGAGCTGGGGAATAACGCGCAGCTTGCCGCCTGTATCTCCGCAGAGATTATTGCGGCGGTCGAAGTGGGTTTTGTGCTGAAAAATACGGCGAAATTACGTCTTGATGAGATCATCACCCGTTATCACGAGAAACTGGGAACCGATACCGGTATGGAGATCAGTCCTTCCGGGATCATGGCCGGAAAAAAATTCGGGATCGATTATCTTTCTTTTGGCCCGCAAACACCAAAAACGCTTGCCTGTGTATCCGGCGGAGGCGCGACATATTATGAAAAGGCTCTCGCAATGGGCGTTGATACCTATATTACCGGCGATATCCGTGAACAAATACCCGCAATCGCCTATGAAACAAAAACCAACTATCTGAACATCGGTCACTACTGGTCGGAAACACCCGGCATTAAGGCACTGAAAACACACCTCGAAAATAAATTCGAACTGGAAACACGTTACATTAACATTAATAATAGAATATAATTTATGAAAATTTTTATCCTTCCATCCTGGTATCCCTATCCTTCGAACCCGATTAACGGAACCTTTTTTAAAGATCATGCCGAAAGTCTCTCGCAGGCAGGCCATGAAGTCATTGTCGTTGCCGCCGAGATCATATCCCTGAGATCGTATTTTTCTTCACGTAAAGATCTCGGGACCCGCGTATACCGGGAAAACGGGGTTAAAACGTATCAGTGCCTGGCGATAAACCGGCATCCGAAACATCCCGAAGCATTCTATAAACGCTACCGCAAAATACTGAGAACATTGCTGGACACCGCTTTGGAAAAAGAAGGAAAGCCCGATTGTTTCCATGTACATTCGTCCCTGTGGGCCGGAGCCGCCCTTGCCTCTTATGACCTTGATATTCCTTTCATTATTTCCGAACATCTAAAAGAATTTTTAATGTACAGTGGTTTTTCAACTTTTCAAAAAAAGCTTATCAACGCTTCTTACAGAAAAGCTTCTGCACTTATAGCGCCCTCACATCCCGTGATGAAGCGTATTAAGCAGTTCTTTACCATCCCCCCGCAATGCAGGACTCATGTCGTGGGGAACATGGTGGATACAGCGTTTTTCAAGCCCCCGGAAAATGATCCGCCGAAAAATCATTTCACGTATTTGGTGGTCGCCCTTTTGCGTCCGGAAAAACAGATCGATAAGATCATCCGTGCCTTTATGTCGATCGGAAATACACACCTGGCCAAGATCCGTGTGGTCGGAGACGGACCGGAATATGAATACCTGCATAAAACCGCCCGGGAGTGCAGCCTGAGCAGACAGGTCGAATTTATACGGGAAACGGGCCGGGAGCTTGTCCGCAATAATTTGCAGAAAGCGGATGTCTGTATCCTCTACAGTGTTATGGAGACCTTCGGGGTCGCACTTGTGGAAGCTCTTTCCTGCGGCGTCCCCGTGATCGCGGGAAATATCGGCGGAGCAAACGATTATGTAAATGAAAATAACGGTATTCTTGTACCCCTAGACAATCCCATGGCTCTGCATGAAGCCATGGTTCTCATGATAAATAATCCGGAAAAATACGACAGTCAAAAGATCCGCCGCGAAATTGCAGCGCGTTATGACAAGAAAGTTATCATCAGTAAACTGGAAACAATTTACCGGGATACCTGCAGGATCCGGAAATGATCTGATCCCCTTTCCCGGCCGAATATTCACAAATCAAGATTTTTAATGAAGGGTCTCTTTTCGGGGAACGCACTATCTTCCTCTTTTTATTTTCTCCGCAATGAAGAAAACCGGAGCGGCTGAAAGAAGTAGATAACGGCGGTATAGAGTGCGGAGATCAGCAATTTTATAAAAAAGTTTTCCGGGAGAAACCGGAGAGCAATATAGGTACCGGCCGATATTCCCATAATGATCAATATTTTGCTGTTCCCCCGTTTCATGGAGGTCAGGCGCATATTCCAGAGCCGGATGCTCAGAGCCATTACCGTGTAAGCCGCGGCCGTGGCAACAGCGGCACCCATCATTCCCATTCGCGGAATAAGAATGAAATTCAATAATATGTTTACCACGGCTCCCATACCGATGAACACGGCATTCATTGCGGTCTTTTTATGGTAATATATCCCCGGCAGTTCTAAAAAATACAACCCCATCATTACATAGGCGGCCATGATCACCGGGATCACCGGAATACCGGCCCAGTATGCGGAGTGCAGAATATGCCTGCCTTCGCCCAGCGGAATACGCACGATCTCCGGGACCCATACGGAAGCCAGAAACCAGAGCAGGATAAAAACGGCTGCCGTTTGAACGTAAATTTTCTCTATCCGGAGCAGTCCGCCTTTCTTGTCGATCTCGCGCAGGAAAAAAGGCTGCCACCCCGCATTAAAACTATATACCACAAGCCGTATCAGAACGGCAATGGTATAACAGGCAACATAGAGGCCCACGGTCTCATCACCCATAAAATGTCCGAGCAAACGGCGGTCCGCCAGTTCGATGGTACGGTCAAAGAGTCCCGAGATCATAAAAGGCAGACCGAAAATGAACATCTCTTTCATTACCGGTTTCGAGATGCGTGATATATGTATCCGGGGTATCATCAATCCGGCCAGCACCATAAGAAGTACAAAAGAAGAAGCAGCGTTTGCCCAGAGGATATATTCTATGTTCACAGAAAAAACACTGACCAGCAGGATCAGAAGAATAAGCCGGAGAATGATCTCAACATTCTGCAGTGCAACGCTCAATCCCGCTTTTTCTTCCGCCCGTAAAAAAAGGATCCCCTGATTGTTCAGCAGATCGAAAAAGAGGATAAGCAGGGAGAGGGTCAGCAGTTTGGGAGCATCGGCGCGGATCGCTATCATACTCAGGGAATTCCGGAAAATGAACGCGATACCGACGAAAAGCAGTCCCGCCATAAAAATGAACACAAGCGAATTTGTTAAAAAGGCGGACCGCTCTTTTTTTCTCACGTAAAAATTCAGGAACGCGGCATCAAAACCAAAAGGAATGATCACGGTGACAAAGCTGATGAACACATAGCAATAGGCGATCTGCCCGTAGGCTTCCGGCGGAAAAAGATTACTCCAGATGATCACCTGGATAATGAAATTAAGTCCCCGCGCCATCACGTTCCCGGAAGTGTATATCAGAGAATGTCTCAGGAGCTTACGCTGCATGCTTTCCCCTCCGTTTCCCGGGATAGATGAAAGGCAGGACAGCGGCCGCATAGAGCAGAACGATCAGCAGCTTGATACCGGGCGATGCGATCCCGTAAATGACGAAAATACCGAAGGCCGCGACCGTCAGAATGAACATCAGCAGCAGCTTTTTCCACTCGTACGCCACCGGCATCCATTTCCGGACGATAAAGTAGGTGCAGCCGGCCATGAAACAGTAGGCCGCAAGGGAGGATATTCCCGCCCCGACCATGCCGATGCGCGGAATAAGGAAGAGGTTGATCCCCACATTCAGCAGGGCGGCGATCCCCACCACAATGGAGATCACCCAGGTTTTTCCGGAATAGAAGATCGCAGGATGAAAGTTGATATAGATACCGTTAAAAACATAGGCGGCAAGGATATAGGGAACGACGATCGTACCCGCCCAGTAGTCGCTTTCTATAAGATGCTTGCCCATGATCTCAAGTGAAACGATCTCCTGAATGAAAAAGCTGATCAGGAGAAAAACCAGGCTCATGACAAAAACGAAATAGGTCAGGATTTTCGCGAACAGCGGCGACGCTTGCGGATCATCATGCTTCTGCAGAAAAAACGGCTGCCAGGCAAAACGGAAGGCCATCACCACCAGCAACATGAAAATCCCCAGTTTATGCCCCGCCGAATAAAGTCCCACTATCCGCAGATCCTCAAACCACTCAAGCATATAACGGTCGCTAAGCTCAATGATCATACTTGACAGACCGCCGGGAATAAACGGCAACCCGAAAAGAATCAGTTTTCTCCAGAGCGAAGAGGAAAAACGGCCGTTCCAGTTCTTTACGACAACCGGGATCAGCACGAGAAAATTAAAAGCGGATGCCGCTATATTGCTGATGAACACCGCATCAATTCCCATTCCGCGGTAACGTATCAGATAGATATTTAGACCGACATTGATCAGGACATTGATCAGGGTAATGGAGGTAAAGACTGAGGCTTTGTTTTGTATGCGAAGATAATGCAGGGGGATCAGAAAGAGAGCGTCAAGCAGCAAAATAACTGCTGTCATGCGGATAATACGTGTATATTCAACGGATTTTAGTAAGAACACACTGAGCGAAGGTGAAAAAATCCATATCAGAGCGGAGAAAAGAATACTGGTAGTAATGATGGACAGGAAGACGGTGGTAAAAACCTCCTTCTTACTGTGCCCCTCACCGCTTCCGCTCCGGGAATAAAAACGCAAAAAAGCGCTTTCAAGTCCATAGTGATAGATAATATTCAAAAAAGCAATGAAGGCATAGATCAGAGAAATGACCCCGTATTCGCTGGGCAGAATATGATGTGAATAAAAGGGCAGTAAAAGAAAGTTGATCATCCTGGCAATTACATAACCAAATCCGTAAATAAGGGTCTGCTTGCTCAGTCTGATAATATCCTGTCTGACCATAGGTGCCGTTCCGGGATTAGTTATTTGATATCGCGTACAAGGGTGTCGCGGAAAACGCCTCCTGCACCGAAACTTTCTTTGAAGCGCGCGAGTCCGTAATTCGGTTCCATGTTCACCGTAAATATTCCATAATCCAGATATTGGAATTCCCGTGCAATACTGTCTGCAATAACCTCTTTAAAAAGAACGTTTACCGCACGGTATTCCTGATACTTTTCGTCATGGGATATATAGAAGGCCAGTGTCACCCGCTTATTGGCATCGAACACCACAATGCCGGCGATCATTGTATCCTGCAGAAAAGCACCATAGAGCCGTATACGTTCGGGATAACGGTCTCTGAGATCGTATAATTCTTTCAGATCATGGGTGGGACGAACGCCGTGGCGGATCTTCAGATTATTCTCCAGGATATGATAGAATCGTTCGTAATCTGCGCTTTCGCGGACCCTTACCCCCATTTTCTCTCCGCGGCGAAAAGCGGTACGGTGCGTGCTTTTGAATTTTGCTATATTCTTTTCCAGTGTATCCTCAAGTTTCAACACCGAGGAAATTTCGCGTTTCAGGTAACCATACCCGTTAATAAAACAGGAGAATTCAAGATAATTGTTCAGCTGTTCATTATAAATATCCGGCGGAAGCGTCATGACGATACGTTCGAAATCTTCTTTTTCTGCATAGCGGTTCAGGGCATTGATAATACGGACATTTTTTTCCACCCCTTGATTCAGTGGCTGGACAATACCCCCGTAACTGCTTCCGCGATGCGAATACAGGCAGCGTTTATCATCGCTGCGGATATCGACGGCGGGCAGTAAGGCAATGGGTTTTTCCTGCTCCAGGAATACCAGGGAATGATCGGTAAAGCGGCCGGCGGGATGATAATTCAGGAATTTCCGTTCATGAAACAGGGTCCCGTTATTGGCATTCCGGACAAAATCATCCCAGAACGGGTGTTTTTCCTCGTTAAATTTTTCTATGCGGATCATTCATGCCCTTTTCCGGAATCCCGCGCCGTACGTAAAATAACTGCGGACGTATATCCCACGACCTCCCGGCCATCCCCCATCACCTCTCCGGAATGGCTGTACCCGAGAACACGGACCTGATGGTCCTTTTTCCCAAGCCCCTTCAATATGGAGAGTACCGGTCCGGCACCGCAGGCTTCTGCATATCCCTGCCGGACAGCTTCCTGCAATTTTTCATCATCGGCCTTTTCCAGAAGTTCGATAAATTTCCCGTCCATTTGCCGGGCTTCCGCTTCGGTATGGAAATGGGAAAGATCGCTGCTGGCAACAAAAAGGATATCTTCCCCGAATTTCTTATACAGACGGCGGACACAATCTTTTGCCTGTTCTACGCTTTCCGCACGCTGGTCTCCCATAACCAGCGGGATGATCTGCAGCTCTCCGAGGATATACTGCAGAAAGGGCAGCTGCACTTCCAGCGCATGTTCGGCACGATGCCCCGCCCCGGATAAGAAAACGCCTTCACATTTCAATGCCGCTTCCCTGCCTTCCGGATGCACGGGACATTCACCCAGCGGTGTCCGGTACGCCTTCCCTGAATAAAGGCTCATACCGGAAAAATATTCCCGGTGACTGGGACTGATAATGCAGACAAGCTTATATTTTCTGCCTTTGAGGTATTGATAGGCCTTTGCCGCCTGCCGCCCGGAAAAGACATAACCGGCATGGGGGGCAACGACAGCGGCGACCGGATACTCCGTTGTTCCGGCATCCTTTCCGGCAGCACGAAAAAGTTCATCGAGCATCGCCCGTAGTTTTCCGGCTGTTCCCGGGTAGAACTGACCCGCAACTTGTGCTTCTCGGTAATTCATTTTATCTTAAGCTTATTGAATTCCTGTTTCAAATCCTGCCAGGTCTCCTTCAGTCCGTCCACCACCACCTTCGTGTGACCCAGGACCGGCATAAAATTGGTGTCACCGCTCCAGCGGGGTACAATATGCTCATGGATATGATCATCGATCCCCGCACCGGCAGTCCTTCCGAGGTTGAATCCCACATTAAAACCGTTCGGGTGCATTACCCGGCGCAGTATGTCGATGCAGCTTCCCGTGAGATCGGATATTTCATGCCGTTCTTCAGGACTCATTTCGCAGTAATCGCTGAGGTGGCGATAAGGCACGACCATGATATGACCGTTGTTGTAGGGATAAAGGTTCATGATCACATAGACCTTTTTTCCCCTGTAGAGGATAAGGTCCTCTTTATCATGGTCCCTGACGGGTTTTTTACAGAATACGCAGCCGGTCTCCTCTTCCTTTAAGGGATTCCGGATATACTCCATTCTCCAGGGCGCCCAGAGCAGCTCAAAAGCTTCCTTTTTCTTATTGGCCATGATACCTTCTCATTTTTTGCAAATGTAAAACATTTTTTTGAAAGTAACAATAAATATACCGGAACGCTTCGTGCTTTTTCCGGAAACCGTACGCCGGTTATCCCTGCCTGTAGTTATTTCCGGGGTATCCCTTTTTCCCGGTGCCGCGGCTGAATGAAGAATAAAGCTGATATTCTTAATAATATATTACATTTTATCTCCTGTTCTATTAATTATGATTGATAATTATTTACACTATAATGGTAAAACAGATCGCTTTCCTGTGACGGAGCCGGAAATGGAGGGACATCGACGCGAAAGACATGCGGCGAAAAAGGGTGTAAGGCATCCGCCGATAAGCTGCTCATCTTTACGGAATGTTGATTTTTTCTTCATTATTTCTTGATACTTTTCCCCGGAAGCGTTACTTTATGTGTGATCTTAAGAAATAATATTTACAGGTTCCCAAAAAATGATCACCTTCTCCATCATCTTCTTTGTACTGGCCCTTCTGGTGTACCTCTGGCCGACGCTTTGCATTTATTTATACTTAAAACGCATTCTGGAGCGCGTTCCGAATTATTTCCTGTTTAACCTGCGGATATTGCATTATTTGAAAAAATACCGCAAGCATACCAAGATCAACAAAGGCCAGTGCGGTCCGCTCTACTTCTTCTGGTACTTTTCGATCGCGATCTCCGTCATCCTGGTCACCCTGGGGATATTGCTCCTGCTGATCGGATAGCGGGACCCGGCGGCGACAGAATACCACAGAAAATCGTGATAGAAAAACCGGTCATCAGGAATAAGATCATCAGGGAACGTATCATTTTATCTGTCATTCTTTAAAAGTAAACTTTTTCCATCACGATACAGAAAAGCCACCTTTTGAGGTGGCTATCACAACTTTGCAAGATCACTATACGCTAATCGTAATGAAAGCGGCAGGCATAGACCAATATTTCACCCTTACTTACCGCATAGACAAGCCGGTGTTCCTGATTGATGCGGCGGGACCAGAGTCCGCTTAAACGATGTTTCAGGGCTTCCGGCTTCCCGAGACCCTTAAAGGGTGTTCTCGATATATTGTTGATCAATTTGTTGATCTTATCAAGGATCTTCACGTCTTCATGTTGCCGGGACAGATAATCTTCCCACGCATTTTCTGAAAACACCACTCTCATTCGTCTTCTTTGATATCTCTCTTGACCGTCTTCCCTTTTCGCATTTGTGCGATCGATCCATCCAGATGCTTCCTGTTTGCCGCGGTACTTAACAAATATTCCGTTTCCATCATGGCATTATAGTGGTCCAGGGATATCATGACCGTGCCCTTGCCCGCACCGCGTTTCACGATCAGCGTTTCATCATTCATCTCAACAAGATCAAGGTATTTCTTAAGGGCAGTCCTGAATTCTGTATAATTCGCGACCAGCATTTTATTCCTTTCATTACTTATACACGTACTATTATAAGCACTTGTACGCGTATTTGCAATGAAATTATCATGTTGATCATATTCTATATGTCCCCCGCCTTATTCACCATGAATATAACCGGAA
>JAWOEU010000057.1:0-9219 GCA_046482575.1 Fidelibacterota bacterium | reverse complement strand
GCCCTGGCCCTTGCCGCTGACGAGTTCGCCGAAGAAATAGTGCACCATGTCCACATAGTGGCTGGCCTGGGTGTAGAGCACTCCACCGTCCAGGGCGCGCGTTCCGTGCCAGTCGATGTCAAAGTAGGCGTCGTTGCGGTTCCAGAGCACATTGCAGATGAACTGATATACCGTCCCGAGCTTGTTGTCGTCGATAAGATTTTTGACCAGAACGATCAGGGGGTTGTAGCGGTTCTGATAAACCGGCAGGAAGGTCTTTCCGGTCCTGTCAATGCGGCTGAACATTTGATGGGCTTCGCGGACAGTGAGGCTGACAGGCTTCTCGCAGACGATATAGGGAACATCGCTGTGTTCGGCGATATCGGCCACATGCCGGGGATGGTCGCCCGAAGGGGTCAGCACCGAGATCACGTCGACATTTTTGATCTTCCGGTAATCGGTCTCATAGGGAAGGTCCAAAACTCCCGCCACGGTCTTCGCGCGTTCCTTTTCAATGTCGCAGACCAGGACCAGTTCCACGCCGTCTGTATCGGAGATCGCTTCAATATGCCGTTTTGAGATACGTCCGCAGCCAACCAGGGCAACTTTTTTCATAGGGTACTTCCTTTCTCAGAATGAATGTAAGAAATAAATATAAATGTTTTAATGTGAAGTATCAACTTATTATTATTGTCAGCAAAGAAGCCCATTAGCGAAGAAGCAAGGAAGCTAAGAAGCGAATAACCACGGATTACACGGATTACACTAATAATGCTGTGGTCAAAAGTCATATTTTTAATAAGACTTTTAATAATAGTCCTGAACAAAAAAAGCGGTGTCTTTTTTAATGCTATTAAATATTGTCTGAATATTTAACTGTATCTTCTGCATGATACGTCAAGCCTTAAAAAATTCGTGTTAATTCCCCGACATTCGTCGGGGCAAGCTGTGTAATTCGTGGAGGAATCTCCGTGTAATTCGTGGATCTTTTCTCAACAACTCAACGACTCAACGTTTTTATGAAACGGTCCTGGGCGTGCCCAGCCATACCAGCAGGCGGTTCATGAGCACTGAGGACAATACCCCGATCAGCGTATACCAGGTCCAGTTGACCTGGAAAAGTCCCGTCCATCCGGCAAGGATCACGAAGGTCATGACCGCAATGGAGAAGAAAAAGGGCAGCACATACTGCCAGAGATTACATTTCTTAAAGAAGCGTACCGTCACGAACATCCCGAGGGTCCCGCCATAGGTAAAGGATGCGATGGAGAGTCCGATCTCAACGAGAGGACTGTTCTGATTGGTGAAAACCATCGCACCGAAGACCATAATAATACCCCAGACCAGGGTTGTGACCCTGCTGATCCGCAGCCATTTACTTTCATCGTCTATATTTTTGAAAATTGGTTTAAAGATATCCACCGTAATGGAGCTTGACATGGAACTGAGCGAACCGCTGAGCGTGGTCATCGAAGCGGCGAAAATACCGGCGACGGTAATCCCTTTTACGACGGGCGGAAGGTGATCGATAATGAATTTCGTGAAGAGCTCATCGGGTTTTGTTATGCCCAGCTCTGCAAAACCCGCACCTTTCCAAACCATATACAGCATTGCGCCGATAAAAAGGAAAAGGATGAACTGGAAAAGTACGACCACTCCGCTGCCGATCATTGCTTTTTTTGAATCTGCAGTGCTTTTACAGCTTAAAATACGCTGAACGATAAGCTGGTCCGTTCCGTGACTGGCGAGAGAAAGCATCGCCCCGCCGATAATACCGCCCCACAGCGTATATCCTCCGCCTTTGAAGTGGAAGATCTGCAGTTTTCCGAGTGAGGCCATGATATCAAAGGAAGCACCGGCATCCGGCAGCATTCTCAGTCCGATCACCAGAGCACAGACTGCCGCCCCCATATAGATGATCCACTGTGCAAAGTCCATCCAGACCACACCACGGATCCCTCCCATCAGAGTATAGGCAACAGTGACAAAACCGAGAATGAGCAGAGAATGGAAATACGGCATGCCGGTGATCATGGATAACGGAATTGCCACGGCAAATAGCCGCACTCCGTCAGCGAGCAGGCGTGTAAGCATGAAGGTAATGGACATGATCCGCTGCATCGTAACGCCGCCTTTTTCCCTGACAGCCTGATAAACGGAAATATAATTTCCTTTCGCATACATCGGAATAAAAAGCAGGGCAACCAGGATACGTCCGACGATATAACCGATACAGACCTGTAAGAAGGAAAAATCACCCAGATATGCCACCCCGGGAATAGATAAAAAAGTCAATACAGACGTTTCTGCCGCAACAATGGAAACCATGACAGCCCACCAGGGCAAATTATTACTGGCGCTAAAATAATCTTTCATGTTCTTGACGGTACGGCCCATCAGGGAACCGGTAATGAACACTCCCAGCATAAACAACGCGATAATTGAAATATCCACCCAATGCATGCTTGCTCCTTCTTGCTTAGTTGTAAAAAACCCGTCCCGGTGTTTATCGGGACGGGCGAATATACAATAAAAGAATTATGTTTAAAACCTAAAAATTAAAACCGGTCTCAACATTCATAATCGTTACCGCTTCTTCTTTCGGATCGATCTCGGAATCGCCGTTCTTATCGCGGTAGGTGCGCATATAATTGTAGACAATGCTGACTCCCCCGCCAAGATCCATACCGATACGGGCACCCATGATCGTACGTTCGGAAGGCTGACGGAATGCAAAGGGGTTGGAATCATTGTTCCGGTGATAATAACCGCTGAGATCCGAGACAAGCGGAATGGTCCCCTGCGGTACCGTACCTTCTATCTGAAAGGTCTGAAGTACCTCGCCGGGTCCGGATATCATATTCATATAACTGCAATCCAGTGTGAAAAAATTTGCAATGCTTATTCCCACTGAACCGAAAATACCCTGGGATTTCGGGAGCTGCATAGACAGAAGGCGGTCATACTTGGTTTTTGCCACAAAGCGTTTATTTTCATCCTGGATAAAATAGACACGGTTCAGATCGTAATTCCTGTCAAAAAAACCGTACTGAAAATTTTCCTGGGCCCTGCGGTATTCCACCTTCGCCGTCAGAAAATCACTGACGGTCACTCCGATACCGAGAGGAGAGGTTCCGATAAAAACATCATCTTTTTTTAATTCCACAAGGGAAGTATTACCGTCCAGGTAGCCCAGTATTGCGCCTACGGAATAGATCTCAAGCGAAAAGCCGCTTCGGCGGATAATGGGAATGGTCAGATCAATACTGGTGGAAAACACACTGGGATGTTTGCTCATAAGCGTATCGATGGTCGGGATATAGATCGTTTCCACGGTATCGGCGGATTCATAACCGTCATACCCGGGAAACATCGGAGAAATGACCGTATCCAGGATGCCTTCGGTAAGTCCGGGCGTCGGTGTATACTCCCAGTAATTATTTCCGTTCACATCCATATCCACCGCATCGGGGATACCGTCCCCGTCCGTATCAACATGATATTTTTCATTATTGGGAAACATATCCATCAGATCGGAATATCCGTCATTGTCCGTATCATCCTTAAAAGCATTATACGGATTCAGGTCCGCAACGGCGGAAAAGCCGAATTCCAAAAATCCGCCCACGGCAAAACGGCCGCCCAGAAGCCCGGGCATAGAGCTGAAACCTGCCATCTCCGTCCAGTCCGCAATAAATCCGTAAAAGCCCATTGCTATACCGCGGTCTTCTTTCTGACGGTTATTAATCCCGAATTCCGTTCCGAATCGTTTTTTGACAGGATATTCCAGCATATTCGTATAACGGTCAATGGAAATACCATTGACAAAAGTTACCTGATCCAGGCCTCCGATACGCACATAGAAAGGATCGTATTTTGTTGCCCAGCTAAGGTAATACAGCATGTTCAGATAATCCTTGAACTCATCCCAGTTATGCTTGCTTATTTCTCCTTCTCCGTTAATATAAACGGCAATATCCAGGCCCATACCGAGTTTGCCGATAGTAAAGGTCGGACGAAAAGCGATCTGGTTGTAGAGTTCTCCGTTCAATGTAACCGCCCCCACTCCGAGTCCTGCTTCAAACATGGAAGAAAGGCCGGTATCGTTATTATCCTGGGCAAAACTCATGAAAGGCAGCGAGAGGCACAATATTGCCAATAAAACAATTCGTACTTTTTTCATAATCCTTTACTCCCTAATATTTTTATGGGCATAATTTATATTAATTTTTTACCGGAAGGTAATATTTTTTTAAGTTTTTATTTTCAACCTGCCCCCGATACCGAAAACGTCGTCTTTAAATACCGATATATGAAGGATGTCCTTTAACACTGCAGCCTCATCCAGAACTTTCTGTACATCTTCACGGACTGCTGTCCGGTTGGCAAAATAGGTTGCATACTGGTCTGCAAGGATGGCATTGCTTCCCGCAACGGAGACAAGATCTGCAGAACCGAAACTTTTTGAGTGGCCGAATTTCCCGGATGAGGCACACAGACCCATCGGGCAAACCTCCGGGGGTATCATGAGCTGTATCTTATTGGACAGTGAATGGTTGTCGGCAAAAAGCGAGACCCGGATCTCCGAACGAACATCAATATACGTATCCCCGCCGTTTTCTACGATGATTTCCTCAAATCCGAATTTATGCTTGCAGCTTTTTCCGATCTCTTCGGCAAAAGCGCCGGCGATTCCCGCCATCGGACCTACTTGTGTTGTAAAGGACGCTTCCGCAAGGTCTCTGATCAGCTGCGGGGCATTCTCTCCGGCATGAAGGGGATCAAGGCTGTCTTTAAACCCGGGATGCTGCAGAAAATAGGATTCGAACATTTTGCGAAGGAGGATACAGCGTTCGCGGGCATATGCTTTGACAGAAGCAATTTCCGCGCCGGTATTTTTGTCATACCCAAGCCAGATATCCGTTTCTTCAAAACGAAAGACAAAGGAAGTGAACCGTCCCCCCATTGTTTTACGGTAACGTCGCGGTTCGAACATCTAAGGATCTGCCTTTAAACCCTTTAATGCGGTATTTCCGGGAAAATGCTGAACGGCCCGGGTGAGAAAGAACTGTCCGCTGAGGATCTGCTCTTTAAGAAGCTCAGCGATCCGGCGCGCTTTTTTACGTGAAGACATCGGCACAGTGCTGATCCTTCTGCCGGCGAGTTCTATGGAACCGCTTTGCAATTGCCCGTAATTAACGGTCCCGATCTCCGGGTTCCCGGGACGGCTGTAATCCCGCACGCGGGTATCTATATCACGGTTCCTTACAGAAACCCGGCGCGCAATATCACTGTCCAGCACAGGAATGGGAATACCGATACCGATGAATAAACTGACTCCGTATTTTTCGTAACAAGCGGCTTTAATGAAATCGGGATGCATTTTTTTCATATCGCCGGTCACCGCAAGTGTTGCGGACGGGGTTACGGGAACTCCATATTTATTTTTTTCCGACCGCGTTTTGAACTGTGTCCCGTTCCATGACACGTATCCCTGCGCACCGCAAAGGAATATCCGTGTTCCGATCCCGATGGTACGCAGTTCCGGATCGTTAAGCAGGGGACTTAATTCACCGGAGGTTGCATAGGTCACATTTCCCATCCGGGGCTGCAGAACGCCCATATAGGTATACTTTTTTTCGTTGCCCGAATTTGTTGCCGCGTAATAATTCTGGTAAGCGTTCCGGGGATTGAAAAGAAACATTTCATTAACGGTATCGCGGTTAACGGAAGCTTTCAGGCTTGTCCGCGGATAGCAGTCCGTACCTTTAGCCCGTGCCCGTAATTCAACGTCCTTTCCTGCTATAAGATCTTCGATAACGTGCGCACCGCCGTAACAGGGATCGCCGGGCAATTCCTGCGTTGCACCGATATACGCATCCGCCGCGGCAATACCTCCATAGGCCTCTACCCCGTTGAGAGTGATATGCTCCATACGCATCGCAGGTTCGGGATGTCCGAAATTGATAAAAGCACCGGAGGAACACATGGGTCCGAAGGTCGCCGTGCTTACAACATCCACTTTTTCGGCTATCTCATCCGGTGAAGCGCTCTCCGCCAGCACCGATACCTCTTCGGCAGTCAGAACGACAGCTGTACCGGCCGCGATCTTTTCATTTATTTGTTCAAATGATTTTATCATATTTTTCCTTTCCTTAAATATAATATAACACTTTATACCCCTAAAGTATAAACGATTTATTGTATTCCGGGAGATATCCTTTACGTATTGTCATTTATCTGCAGGAGAATGCTGTTTTTTATTGCGGAAAAGTACGAAAAAAATACTATGCGTTTCCGCGTCACAAACGCAGTTTAAGAATAAACTATTCTCTTCATGGGGATACGGGCCCTTATCATGAAGATACGGAACGGCAAATCCCTCAGCTGACGGATCAAGTGTTTGTATTTGCTCAAAAAACCGACCTTTTGATCTCGTTCAGGATAAGAACCGGCTTCACGCAGTGATCTTATGATCCATTCCCGGCCTTTCGGCAGTCCGGGTGAAGCGGAAATTCCGGACTCCTCTTTTCTATTGTGCCGGGCGGATATTTGACGTAAATTTCGCGTGCTGTTTTACGGTATCAGGAAGTTAACCATTAAGTGAAAAGGAACATCATGCGCTTAACCGTCCATGAATTCGATCTGCCGCTGAAATATAAGTTTGGAATATCCCGTGAGACCCGCACCGTGCAAAAAACGGCTATTGTGGAGATCCGGGACGGTGAACATGCCGGCTACGGCGAGTGTGTCGCAAATCACAAATATTATAAATTCACTATCGACATGATCCGTGATGACATCATGGCTTTGCGTGATGAACTCAGCGATCTCGATATTCTCCGGACTTCCCCGGAAAAGGTCTGGCGGGAGCTGAATCCGCGTCTGAAACATAATCCCTTTGCGCAATGTGCGCTGGATATGGCTTTATGGGATCTGCGGGGAAAAAAGCTTGGGCGCCCGACGTACGAACTCTGGGGACTTGATCCGTCAGATAATATTGTGACCGATTACACGATCGGTATTGATGATATCGACATGATGATCAAAAAAATGAAAGAATTCAGCGACTGGCCGGTATTTAAAATAAAGCTTGGCACCCCGCATGATATGGAGATAATGAAAAAGCTCCGTCAACACACCGATGCAGTTCTCCGTATCGATGCCAACTGCGCCTGGTCGGCGGAACAGACAATTGAATATTCCCGGGTACTGAAAGATCTCGGTGTTGAATTTATCGAACAGCCGATGGAAGCGGATGCGCCGAAGAAGGAAATGAAAGAAGTTTTTGAAAGATCCGCCCTGCCGCTTATTGCTGATGAAAGCTGTATATCGGAAGAAGATGTAGACCGCTGTCACGGATATTTTCACGGCGTTAACATCAAGGTCGTAAAGTGCGGCGGACTCACGCCGGCGCTGCGGATGACAGCACGCGCCCGTGAACTGGGAATGAAAGTGATGGTCGGTTGTATGACGGAATCCACCGTCGGCATTTCCGGCATTGCGCAGTTGCTGCCTTTGCTGGATTATGTTGATATGGACGGTCCCCTTCTGCTGGCAAAGGACATCGCGGAAGGTGTTCATATTGAACGCGGTGTGGTTTATTACCCCGACGTACCGGGAAATGGTGTTGTACTGACCGGATTCCGGGAAGAATAAATGGACAATGCAAAAATGAAAGATAATTCCTCATCCGGGATCCTGCTTCAATGGAAGGTCTGGCTGGCAAAAAAAAACCCGGTACGCGCATTATCCGTTGCAGTACTCATTATGATCTGCGCCTATTTTGTCCTTTTCACTACTGAAGATCTTCTGCTGACAAGCATTGCCGCCGCCGTACTTGTCATCATGGTCATCCCCTATTACCTTCCGATAACCTTTATCCTTACCGATGACGGGATCATAAAAAAATTGCCCTTTTCAAAGAAAACCCGCCGGTGGGACGAGTTTCACCGTTTTGCTTCCGATAAGAACATGATCAAGTTATATACCATGGAAAAGCCCTCGCGGCTTGACAATTACCGGTCTTTTTTACTGATATGCAATAAAAACAAAGAAGACGTGCTGCAGATCGTAAAAAAGAAAACCGCGGATCCCGGCATAATTTCAGAACCATGAGTTGCCGGAACGGCAGCCGGTATTTTATTTAATGTGCTGAAAGTTTAAATTGGACTTTTTGGCTTTTTATATTATATTTTTTCCGTTGCTCACTTAAGCTTTCACGATATCGTAGAATATATTTCATACGCACTTTATATTTTACGTTCTATACAAAGGGGTAAAAGAGGTTGGTAGATAAGGTATACGAAGATAAAATGATCGACAGCATTGCGCGCAAGATCGTCGGACGGCGGTTGTCGGTGCCTGCTGTACTTTTCATGGAGGTTATGAAACCCCTCAATTTCTTCGGTGCACAAACCCTGAACTTTTTTGGTCCCATTATTGAATCCTTTTTAAAAAAAGAAAACCGTTATTACGATTTTACCGAAATGCTCGAAAAACGCGAAAATGTAGAGCGTATTTTACAGCGTATCGAAGAACTTGAAAACGAAATACCGGAAAGACCCCGTAAAAAGAAGAAAAAGAAAAAGTCATTAGATTCCAAGGATAATGACAACAACCATCATACATGCTAAGCGGAGGATCATATGATCGTGAAAAAAATTGTATTGATGCTTTTCCTGCTAACCGCTCTGTTCGGTTTTGCGTTTGCCCAGCCGGGCATTGTCGCAGAAGTTGAAGACACGGAGGTAGAGGGAAGTGTGGTAAACATTACCATCATTCCCGTAGAAGGATCAAGCATTTACATTATTCACAAAAGTACTGACTCCGGTGAGTGGATCCTTGTAAGGGAAACCCGTAATCTTTCCTTCAGCACGAATATCGAAAACGATATTCCCACCACATTCAGGGTCACTGCACTGGACGAAGACCGTTCCATTGTCGGAATCGCAGAATCCGGAACGGTCATTACAAGAGCAAAATGGTTCAATATCAACCGTACCAACCGTTTTATCGGTCTGCTGCTGATCTGCGGCATTATTCTGTATTATATTGCCCGGGCCAGAAAAAACAAAAAGATCTATCTGCGTCCCGTCGCAGGACTGCAGGCATTTGAGGAAGCTGTCGGACGCGCCACCGAAATGGGGCGTTCCGTGCTTTATGTCCCCGGAATTATGGACCTTGATCAGGTTGAGACCATTTCCGGACTAATTATTTTAGGTCATGTAGCCAAAATGA
>JAWOEU010000081.1:0-6869 GCA_046482575.1 Fidelibacterota bacterium | reverse complement strand
CGGCTGGCCAGCCCAGAACCATGCCGTCCAGCGGCTGGCCCGGCTGTACGGCTTCCGGGCCTTTCGGCGGACGGGCGCAGGGCGGTGTCGGTGCTGAAGAAGGCCTGCGGGGCGCGCTTGCCTTCGGGGTCTCTGACAAGCACCCAAGCCGGATTGGTCCGGGCGGTGTGTCGGGGCGATCCGCCACGGCAATATTTATTCAATAATTATCATAATTCGGTTTGAATTATCCATTATTCATGATAATTTGACATCCTTAATAAAAGAGGAGATGTACAATGGGAAAAAAGAAGATCATTTTGGCGTACAGCGGCGGACTGGACACCACCTGCGCCATTCCCTGGCTGAAAGAGAACGGTTTTGATGAAGTGATATGTTTTTCGGCAAATCTGGGGAGTGAGTTCACTCCGGAAGATCTCATCCGGCGGGGAAAAGCAACGGGAGCGTCAAAAGTATACGTTAAGGATCTTCGAAAGGAACTTGCGGACGATTATCTTATCCGGGGCCTGAAAGCCAATGCGGTTTATGAAGACAAATATGTACTATCCACTGCTTACGGACGTCCCCTTATCGCCAAATATCTTGTAGAACTCGCTCAAAAAGAAGGTATTGACCACGTCGCTCACGGATGTTCCGCAAAGGGAAATGACCAGGTACGGCTTGATGTTGCGGTAAAAATGCTTCAGCCGGAGCTGAAGATCATCGCTCCCCTGCGTTACTGGGAACTGAGCTCCCGCGAATCCGAGATCGAATATGCGGAACAAAAGAATTTACCGATCAAGCTTACAAAAGAAAAGATCTACAGTATAGATCAGAACATCTGGGGGATCGCCATTGAATGCGGTGCACTCGAAGATCTGCGCAATGAAGCTCCGGAAGATTCTTATATGATCGCCCGCAAGATCGAGAATACGCCGGACGTTCCCGAGTATGTCAGTATCGACTTTGAAAAAGGCGTCCCTGTGGCATTGAACAATGAAAAGATGGAATTTGCCGCTATCCTGGAAGCGCTGAATGAAACTGCCGGCAGGCACGGTGTGGGACGTACCGATATGGTAGAGGACCGCATTGTCGGCATTAAATCCCGGGAGATCTATGAGGCGCCGGCCGCATGGACCCTGCTTCATGCTCACAAAGAACTTGAAGCGGCCGTTCTCGATCGCGAAACGCTCGCTTTCAAGGAGGTCGTTTCTCAAAAATACGCACAGCTGGTTTATCAGGGACTGTGGTTTACGCGCCTGCGGAAAAGTCTGGACGCTTTTATCGACAAGACCCAGGAACATGTAACGGGAACGATAAAACTGAAATTGTTCAAAGGCAATATTACGGTGGCTTCACGCGATACCTGTTATTCGCTCTATAAAATGAATCTGGCCACTTACGGAGATGAGGATGAATTTGTGCGCGAAAATGCCGAAGCGTTCATCGACCTGTACGCAATGCCTTTTCTTGAGAAATAAAAAGCAGTATATTTCTGCATAAGAAAAGGGAGAAGTACTATGGCAAAAAAACTCTGGGGCGGAAGGTTCAGCAAATCCATGGATGCCGGATTTGAATCTTTTTCACGTTCTATCCATTACGATAAGGCTCTTGCGGAATTTGATGTGATACATTCAATTCTCCATGTAAAAGCGCTTCACAATGCCGGTCTGATCAATGATACGGAATCCCGGGAACTCCGTCATGCCCTCACTGCACTCATGCAGGATATAAAAGAAGAAAAATTTTCTCCGGATCCCGGGGAAGAAGATATCCATTCTGCGGTACAGAACACCCTGCAGAAAGAGGTCGGCGATCTCGCGTTAAAGCTCCATACGCTGCGCTCACGCAACGATCAGATCGCCTTTGATGTCAAGCTCTACAGTTATCGAAAAGCGCTGCATATGCAGCGGAAGATCGATGAACTGACCGCGGCATACGCGGAGCTTGCGGAGAAATATCCTCATGCCCCTTTCATCGGGTATACCCATACGCAGCGTGCCCAGGTCATACGCTTCCCGGACCACTGTTACGCATATGCGGAAATGTTCGGCCGCGACGGGGAACGGCTTGCTGATTACCTGAAACATGTGAAGATAAAGATCGGCGCCGGTGCGCTTTCGGGTACTTCCATTCCCCGTTCCGCCTATACGGACGCCATCGGGGAGTATGACCCGGAAAATAAACTGAAGATCTCTGCGGCGGATAATTCCCTTGATCATGTGGCGGACCGGGATTTTGTCATCGAACTTCTGAGTATATGTTCCATCATACAAATGCACCTGTCCCGCTTTGCGGAAGATATGATCCTCTATTCCACGGCGGAATATGATTATATTGACCTGCCCGAAGAATTCTGCACCGGTTCCTCGCTCATGCCGCATAAAAAGAATGCTGATCTTATGGAACTGGTACGGGGTGCGACCGGCAATGTATACGGCGATCTGCTTTCTCTGCTGGTAAGTATGAAGGGACTTCCTCTTGCTTACAACCGGGATATGCAGCTGGATAAAGAACCCTTGTTCCGGACCGCTGACCTTGTTCTCAGTGAAATCGATCAGCTCTCCCGCTTTGTTCCGGGGATCACACTGAAGGAAGATAAGATCGCAGAGGCCCTCGAAGATGAACATCTGTACGGTGTTGAAATCGCGGAATATCTGGTACATCAGGGTGCACCTTTTAGAAAAGCGCACACTATTGTGGGAAAACTGATACGTTATTCCGAGGACCATAAAATACCGCTACGGGAGATCCCTGACCGTAAACTGACAGAATTCCACGAAAGTCTTTCCGGAAGCATCCTAAAAAAGATCATGACCCCGGAATATGCGATAAGGTCGAAAGCACGGGACCGTTAGGATCAAACCGTAAAGCCGGGGGTAATTTAATGGTTTAATGGTTTAATGGTTTAAGGGTTTAAGGGTTTAAGGGTCTAGCAGTTTAGCATCTATTTTTTATCACTTTTTCTACAGCCCGGTCAGTATATCCGGATAATGATCCAATTTTTATGGCAATTACCTGTGAATTATATTATACTTCAGATTGAAATAATTGAAGGAAAAGCATGCAAATAACAGTCTGCATCAAACAAGTTCCCGGAACGGCAGAGGTTGAAATAGACGAAAAAACCGGTGTTCTCAAACGTGAGGGCATTGATTCAAAAATGAATCCCTATGATCTCTACGCCATTGAAACCGCGATCCGGATCAAAAAAGAAAAGACGGACAGTGTCAATGTCATAAGCATGGGTCCCCCGCAGGCGGAAGCGGTGATCCGCGAAGCCTATATGATGGGTGCCGATAACGGTTATCTGCTCACAGACCGCAAATTCGCCGGTGCGGATGTACTTGCAACCGCTTATGCCTTATCGCAGGGTATCCGGACAATGGGTAATTCCGATATCATTATCTGCGGAAAGATGACAACGGACGGCGATACCGCGCAGGTGGGACCGGAGATCGCCGAGTATCTTGAGATCCCGCATGTTGCCAATGTCCGGCGCATTCATGAGATCAGTAAAAAAAGCATCGTTGTTGAGATGAACATGGCGGAATCGGTGGAGATCCAGGAAGTCCTTCTTCCCTGCCTGATAACCGTGGAAAAAGACATCTACCCTCCGCGGCTCCCGTCTTTTAAACTAAAGCTCAAGACTGCCGGCCGTCCGGTAAAGAAGATCACGTTTAATGATCTGAAAGATAAGAATGAAAAACACTACGGACTGAACGGCTCCCCCACTCAGGTCCTGCGCATTTTTCCGCCGGAACCCAATAAAACCAGTGAACGCTGGAAAGGAAGCGGTGAAGCATTAAGCGGACGGCTTGCGAAAAAATTACATGAACTCAAATTTATATAGGTTATCTTCCCCTTATGGAAAAAATCATTATTCATCAGGATGCTGTTAAGGATCCCCGAAAAGTCGCAGAAGTTTGTCCCTTCGATGCAATTGAGTCCTCCGCGGACGGGATCAGTATCAATGCCGCCTGCAAGATGTGCAAAATATGCATTAAGCGCTATCCCGAAATATTTGAGTACGTTAAGGATGACGTTACCGTCGTCGATAAGGATAAATGGCGCGGCATCGCCGTCTATATTGACCATATTGAGGAAAATATCCATCCCGTAAGTTTTGAACTGATCGGAAAAGCAAAAAAAATGGCAGCAAAGATCGGCCATCCTGTCTATTGCCTGCTGATGGGCGACAATGTACGGGAAATGGCTGAAGAGATCCTTCATTACGGAGCTGATGAAGTTTTCGTTTACGATAAACCGCAATTGCATCATTTCCGCATCGAACCGTACACAGCGGTCTTTGAGGACTTTATTAAAAAAACGCAGCCTTCCATCATGCTGGTAGGAGGCACCACGGTCGGACGTTCTCTTGCACCGCGTACGGCCGCGCGTTTCCGCACCGGACTGACCGCAGACTGTACGGTCCTTGATGTACAGAAAAACACCGATCTTGACCAGATCCGGCCGGCATACGGCGGAAATATCATGGCGCATATTCATACTCCCCGGCACCGGCCACAGTTTGCTACGGTCCGCTACAAGATATTCGACGCACCTGAACGACGGGAGAAAAAAACCGGAGAACTGAGGATATGCGATATTGATGACGAAAAGCTGCATTCAAAAATCAATGTTATCGAGGTCCGTAAAAAGGAGAAGGTGAAAAGCATTGAAGATGCCGATGTGATCGTTGTCGCCGGACGGGCCTTCAAGAAGGAAGAAGATCTTGCTATGGCCTATGAACTTGCCGATCTTCTCGGCGGAATGGTTGCAACGACCCGCCCTTTGATCGAAGCCGGCTGGAGCGATCCGCGTCTGCAGATCGGACTCAGCGGGCGCACGGTGAAACCGAAACTGATCATTACCTGCGGTGTTTCCGGGGCAATTCAATTTGTTGCCGGCATGAACAATACGGAAAACATTATTTCCATCAACAGCGATCCGAAGGCGCAGATCTTTGATATAGCCCATTATGCCATCATCGGGGATATTTACGAAATACTTCCGGATCTGATCACCCGGGTCAAAGACCAAAAAGCGAAACAGGCAGAAAAATGAAATATAAAAAGATCACGCAGAAAGACATTGACAAGCTTGTCTCCATTTGCGGCAGCGATAATGTGCTTATCGGAGATAAGATCCACGAAGACTACAGCCGGGATGAGCTGGCGGGGATCCGTCAGTATCCGGATGTGGTGGTACTTCCCGGAAATCGCGATGAGGTGAGCTCCGTAATGAGATATGCTCATGAAGAGCATATCCCCGTAACACCGCGGGGACAGGGTACGGGACTTGTGGGAGCGGCGATCGCGATCCATAAGGGCATTATGCTTTCCACAGAACGCATGAACCGCATTCTGGAACTTGATGATGCAAATCTCACACTGACCGTGGAGCCGGGAGTGCTCTTAATGGAAATATCGGAATATGTTGAAAGCCATGACCTTTTTTATCCTCCCGATCCCGGTGAAAAGAGCGCATCCATCGGCGGAAATATCAGCACCAATGCCGGCGGCATGCGGGCAGTTAAATACGGCGTTACCCGGGATTTCGTACGTTCTCTGGAAGTTGTACTCCCCGACGGGGAGGTCATCAACGTCGGCGGAAAGATCGTGAAGGACAGCTCCGGATACAGCTTGAAAGACCTTATTATCGGTTCCGAAGGCACGCTCGGTATTATCACCAAAGCCATACTGAAACTGCTTCCCCTTCCGAAAGTCGCAATCTCTCTCCTGGTCCCCTTCCCTGATATTGAAACCGCCGTCAAGGCCGTACCGGTTATCATCAAGTCCAAGGAGATCCCTACCGCCATTGAATACATGGAACGGAATGTGATCCTTTCCGCCGAGGATTATCTGGGGAAAAAATTCCCGGACAATACTTCCGATGCCTATCTTTTGCTGACCTTCGACGGCAACAGCAAAGAAGAAGTGGAAAAGACCTATGAACGGGTCGCTCATGTCTGTCTGGACGCCGGCGCCCTGGATGTCTTTATTTCCGATACCGCAGAACGCAACGAGTCCATCTGGTCTGCCCGGGGAGCATTTCTTGAAGCGATCAAGGCATCAACATCCGAAATGGATGAATGCGATGTCGTCGTTCCCCGCAACTGCGTCGCCGATTTTATCAATTATACCAAAAGCGTCGAAAAAGAACTTGGTGTCCGCATCGCCAGTTTCGGTCATGCCGGCGACGGTAATCTTCATGTCTATATCCTGAAAGACGAAATGCCGGAGGATGTTTTCGTAAAAAAACTGAACAATGCCTTTGATATGCTGTATACCAGGGGCGAAGAACTCGGCGGCCACGTTTCGGGCGAACACGGCATCGGCTACGCCAAAAAAGAATATCTCGCACGGATGAACGGCGAAGTATACATGAATCTTCTCCGCGGCATCAAGAAGACCTTCGATCCCACCGGTATCCTCAATCCGGGGAAAGTGTGTTAGTATGTCGAGTTGTCGAACTGTCGAGCTGTCGAGCTGTCTAGTTGTCTGTACCCTCAGAACATAGGTAACTCTTTTAATGGAAGTTGTTAATTTGTTGATTTGTAGATTTGTTAATTTGTTAATTTGTACTATCATCTCCAAACTGAAATATAATTTTCGTTGCATTGAAATTTGAAAACGTTTATGATTCTGCTTTTTTTCTATACGATTGGAAAATAATTTTTAAACTGCATACCACTTATTATTAACAGATTAACAGATTAACGAATTAACAGATCAACTTCCCAATAATGTTAATTTGCAAATCCGGGTCCATTGTTAATTGTCAATTGTTAATTGTTATCACGCCCCATTCCGCAACCGTAAGTCCTTCACGTTTAAAATGCGGAATATCGGGTTCGATCAGTTCAAAATGTCCCTGCACTTCGTCGA
>JAWOEU010000061.1:0-18872 GCA_046482575.1 Fidelibacterota bacterium | reverse complement strand
ATGAGAATAATAATGGCTGTTGTAGTTAATCATGATGTATGCGAAGGTATCCGCGAATGCATTGAAGTTTGCCCGGTTGAAGCCTTATCTCTCGAAAACGGAAAAGCAGTTTGCGACGATGATGTCTGCATAGACTGCCTGGCATGCATTGCCGCCTGCCCTGTAGAAGCTATCTCAGAAGGCTAAACACCACAGAATACGAACAAAAATAATGAAGGGCAGTTTATTCTGCCCTTTTCTATTTAGGAGTGCAAATGGAAAAAGAAAATAAAAATCCTTTTGAAGAACAAAAAAAGATCACATATGCAAAACATGTAATTGCGATCGCTTCAGGGAAAGGCGGGGTGGGCAAATCAACCGTGGCCGCAAATCTTGCTTTGGCACTGAAAGAAAAGGGCTGTTCTGCGGGATTGTTGGATCTTGATCTTTACGGTCCCAGCGTTCCAATGATGTTCGGACAGCATAAACCTACAAAATCCGTAAGTGACGAAGGTATCCTGCCGGCAATGAAATTCGGTATTCAGTTGATGTCACTTGGTTTTTTTGTTGATACGCGTTCAGCAATTATCTGGCGCGGTCCTCTGGTTTCACGCGCCGTAGAACAACTTCTCAATGACGTGATCTGGAAAAAAATGGATTATCTTATTATTGACCTTCCTCCCGGCACCGGCGATGTGCAGCTGAGCCTTGTTCAGAAAATTGCTCTTAGCGGCGCGATTATCGTAACAACGCCTCAGGACCTTGCATTGGCGGATGTCACACGCGGTATCAATATGTTCGAAAAAGTCAATGTCCCTCTTATCGGGATCGTGGAAAATATGAGCTACTTCTTATGTCCCGAATGCGGACACCGTTCCCATATATTCGGTCGCAACGGAGGTCTGAAAGAAAGTGAACGTTCCCATGTAAATTTCCTGGGCGAAATCCCGCTGAACGAAAATATTATGACCGCTACCGATACCGGCTGTCCCATTGTGGAAAGTAAACCCGGCAGTGAAGAAAGTAAACACTATCTGAATATCGCAGAAAAAGTCCTTGATTTCTGTAAAGACAACTAGTTTACGGACAGGTCTGTATTAAAAAAGGTAATATTGTCTCCGGTATTTATCCTGTATGAGTGTTTCAGAACTACTTTGAATATTTTTTTATCATTTCAATAAATTCCTTTTCACTGAGAACAGGAACGTCATGAGCTCCGGCTTTTTCAATTTTTGATCCCGGATTCTCCCCTTTTACGACATAGTCTGTGTTTGAAGAAACACTGCCGGAAGCTTTTGCACCAAGCCTGCGCACCTTCTCCTTGGCTTCATCCCGGGTCATATCCGAAAGTGAGCCGGTAAAGACAAATGTTTTACCCTTCAGTGCAGTATCCTTGCTTTTTACCGATACGGGATCAATACCGAGATCCTGCAGATCCTTTATCATGGCGTGATTTTCTTTGTTGTCGAAATAATTGACAATACTCTCGGCAACAATATCGCCGATATCCTCAATATCACTAAGATCCTGCTTATCCGCTTTCATCAACTCTTTCATTGAGCTGAAACGCTGAGCCAGAATACGTGCAAGATACTCTCCCACATTCGGTATGCCCAGAGCATAGATAAGTTTTGAGAGAGGGCGTTTTTTTGATCTTTCAATGGCCTCCAATAAATTATCCGCAGATTTTTCTCCGAAACCTTCAAGATCAAGCAGGGAATCCTTTTCTATACGATAAATATCCGCCACGGAACCTATCAGTCCCTTCTCAACCAGCAGGTCAACGATCTTTTCTCCCATACCTTCAATATCCATGGCCCGCTTTGATGCAAAATGCCGGATACCGTTTTTCAGTTGTGCGGGACATTCGCGGTTGATACATTTTACGGCGACATCACCTTCGATCTGCTGGACTTTCGAACCGCAGACAGGACATTTATCCGGTAATTGGTAGGGCTTGGTATTCTTTGGCCGGCGCTCTTTGACCACCTTGATAACTTTGGGTATCACATCCCCCGCCCGCTCGACGACAACCCAATCCTTCTTCCGGATATCCTTACGGTCGATCTCATCCTGATTATGCAGGGTCGCCCTGCTGACAAGCACTCCGCCTATATGTACGGGCTGAAGGTTCGCTACCGGCGTAAGAACTCCGGTCCTTCCTACCTGAACATCAATACTTTTTATCTGCGTGATCTCCTGACGGGCTTTGAATTTTCCGGCCACCGCCCAGCGGGGCGTTCTGGTGCGCATCCCCATTTTATCCTGTATCTTCAAAGAATTCACTTTGATCACAACGCCGTCAATGTCATAAGACAGATCTTCGCGCTTTCCCTGCATTTCCCGGAAATAGTTTATCATTTCTTCTTCGCTGTGCAGAATTTTATTGAGGGGATTAATGCGGAATCCCCATTTCTTCAATTGCTCAAGAAATTCGCTGTGTTTCCTGAACTGAGCACCTTCGATCTTTCCGGCTGCATAAATAAATATTTCCAGGGGCCGTTTTGCTGTAATACCTGAATCCAGTTGACGTAAGGAACCCGCGGCTGCATTCCGGGCGTTTGCGAACAGTTTTTCACCCCGGGATTCCCGTTCACGATTTAAGCGTTTGAAATTTTCTTTTGAAATAATGACTTCACCGCGGACTTCGAGCAGTCCGGGCGCTTTATCTCCTTGTAAACGCAGAGGAACCTGCCGTATCGTTTTAAGATTTTCCGTGATATTCTCTCCGGTATAGCCATCGCCGCGAGTGGATCCTGCCGAAAAAACACCCTTTTCATAGATCAGTTCTACTCCCAAACCGTCTAACTTGGGCTCACCGATCAGCTCGGTTCCGGAATTACCCGTAAATTTTACGACCCGATGATGAAATTCACGCAATTCCGACTCATTAAGTGCATTTGCCAGACTGAGCATCGGTCTGCGGTGTTCCAGGCTCTCAAAAGCGTCCAGCAATTTACCCCCGACACGCGTTGTGGGGGAATCGGGTGAGGAAAATTCCGGATGTTTTTCTTCCAGTTCCTGAAGTTTCCGGAATTTACGGTCATATTCCGCATCGGAGATCACCGGATCATCAAGAACATAGTAACGATAATTGTGTTCCCGAAGCTCTTCCTGCAGATCACGTATCTTTTTTTTGATGCTTTTATCGTTCATTTTTCTATGTCCCTTGAAGCACAGATATTTGCCGATGTTCCTGCGATATTACGGATAATGATCTGGCCGGTTTTTACGGGCGGAAGAACCGAACAGGCATTGATGACCTTCATGGCATCAAAAAGCTTATTTTTGGGAAGCGGTTCGGAACTGTGCACCGGCAGACGCTTGTGTAATGACCTCTTTATCTTGACTGTGCTTGTCAGCATCCGGGTGGGATGGGTAAATTCCTTAATGGCATATTCTTCTCCGCGTTTACATTCATTACCTTTGATGCGGTATCCGTCAGAAGTTTTTTCAATGCTCAGTTTGCATCCGACGGGACAGACAACACAGATCATTTCTTTACGCTTCAGACCGGTCATGTTACTCAACATTGGCTAAGGCTACAACGATCTGCTCATGCAGATCGGTAATTTTTTTTGTTTTGCAGTGATAATTATTAGCTATACAGGAAAAGGCCACCAGCCTGCCGGAGCGGGTACTCACATAACCCGTATGGCTCCGCACACCGCCGATATAACCGGTTTTTACACGGGCATTCTCGGCAGCACTGGAATTCTGTGCAAAATAGATAACGTGCCCGTAATCATTCCCGTCACCTGCAATGGCAAATGTATTGAAAAATTCTGCATAGGATGGCCGGCGGGACATTGCACTGAGATAATCACAGAATATTTTCGTTGTGATCATGTTTTCGCGGGAAAGTCCGCTTGCATCGACCAGACGCATACCCGAATGATCTACATTAAGCTCATCCATAAACGATTCAAGTACCCGGATACCTTCCCGTGTTTCTCCTTTTCCCCGTTCTTCTTTCGCAACTTTCAGCAAGAGCATTTCCGTAAATGTATTATTGCTTAGTTTATTGCTTATTTCCGCAATGCGGTACAAAGGAGGTGAAACAATGGTTTTCAGAAGGTGGTCATTCGGGTACCTTTGCGGTTCATTCTCAACATAAGCATTTTCCTGCACGCTTATTTTCGCTTTTTCCAGCGAAGATTCCAGGCGTTGAGCCGCCAGTAAAGCAGGATTGGGGATCGCTCCCTTGATCGTAAATTTTTCCACGCCTGCGGGGATCGTTCCGTGAAAAACAACATTGTAACAATTCGGAGCGGCAAGGATATAACCCCTGTCACCGGAATCTGAAGGACCTGTTTTCATCCTGTTTGTATACCGGAGTCCCGGTATAAAGGGACGGATTGCTAAAACCTTTGCCGGATCTCCCACTTTTCCGCCGGGTTTGAAATCCAGGTAATACTTATTATTCGCAAAACACAATGCGGTCAGCCCCGCACCGTAATAATTGCCAATATCTTCCCATGTCCATGTATCCGGAACATTATAAGGCGGATACAGTGATTCATCAGCGACCACAGCACCGTTTACGGACTTTATCCCTTTGCGTTTAACGGCTTTCACCCATTCCGATAAAAGTTTTTTCTGTGAGTAGACACCGCCAACCTGATCGCCGCCCAGTGTTGGATCCCCTCCGCCGACAATATAAATATTTCCGTTCAGTGTGCCGTTTACGTCAATCGTTCCATTGTAATACAAACGTGTTTTAAAGCGAAAATCTCCGCCCAGTTTATCCAGGGCAAGTCCGATGGGCAGAACTTTCAGGCTGGAGGCACAGGAAAGTGACATCCCCGATTGATAATCAATAAGCGGAAGTTCACCTTCTTTTTCATCAACATAGCGGGCATAAATGCTCCATTGTGCATGTTCGAGTTCCGGAAGATCCGAAAGGATCTCAACCAGTTTCTGAGGAGTTTGAGCAAATACGAACGCAACACAAAAGAGAATACTCAGTAAGATCTTTTTCATTAGCTTTTTCCTTTTTCCATAAGTATAATGATACTAATTCAACTTAATATGATATACCGCTCAGCCGGTGTCCGGTAGTTCTTGCACGGTTTTACCATCGAAAAATGTTCGGGATCGGTATTTTCGACCATTGTTCTTCACACATATCGGTCAGGCTTTTTGTATTGAAAACACCTTTTTCGATCCAGTCAACAAAACGCTTTGCCGTATCCGGGTAATGCATTGCCCGCATATGGGGCATATCCAGCCATTCTTCAACTTGCTGCGGATCCAGATCATTCATCTGCTTCCCAAAGCCTAATTGTTCGATCGCCATCGCATTTGCGATCTGTTCTGCCTGACCGGCGATAGGTTTGACCAGTGTTTTTATACCCAGATCAAAAGATTCGCTGTTCGCCATAAAACCCGCATGCAGAATTGCTCCTTCTGAGAGTAAAAGTTTATTCAAAAAATTCTGCCGGTCTCTGGGAAATAAAAGAATATTATCCTTTTTCTGCTTCCGGGTTACATTCGTAAAGAAATAATAATCATGGCTTTCAGGACAATGCTGAATCAGTTCAAGTACTTTTTCCTGATCTTCGTAAGGCAGATACACCATCACATATTGACGTTCCGGAGGCTCCTGCGGGTCTGTATGCGTCGGGGGAAAGATCGGAGGAAGGATCGGAAAACCGAAATGATGCCAATGCAGGGGAACAATAAAATCAGCCGGCACGAAATACTCCATGATCGTCCGCACCATGACCTGCAGGGGAGGATAAGGAACATCATGCTGAAAAACGTATTGATGGCTGATCCCCACGGAAGGTATCTTGTTCCTTTTAGCGATCTGAACGGATAGCGGCTCAAAATCCGTAATGACAAGATCAATACCGCGGGCATCATAAGTCAGGATATCACGCACATAAGAAAAGGCATCCAGCCGCGGGGCGGTCTTAATGTAATTGATCTTCCCGTTCTCCGTTACATATGTGAGACCTTTAAATATCCGGTAAGGTTTAAAAGCTTCGACCTTATGGGCGATATTCTGTTGTTCTCCGCTGAATATCACCCGCACATTATTACCGCGGCGTTTCAGTTCCCGGACAATGCTCCGCGATTTATTTATATGTCCGTTTCCGGTGGTCTGCACCCCGTACAATATATTCATGCTTATACCCGTGTATTGTTTCAAAATGCAATAAAATATACATGAAGCAGACATTATTTCCAAGGGACAGATGTCCGGTATTCTGAAAAAATAAAAAAACCGTTCCAGACACCTGTGAAAGATCTGCGGAAAGGGAAACTTAATTTCACAGAGGAAGATATTTATTTTACCGTTCTTTTTTTGTATATTTTTTTATGAACAAAAAAAACCAGCAGTCTCCGGATATAAGGATCATCGGTTTTGATGCCGATGATACTCTCTGGGATAATGAACCTCATTACCGTGCTCTGGAGGACGTGTTCTGTGATGAAATGAAAAACATCCTGCCTCCGGAAGAAAGTTCCAAAGAGCTTTTTAAAACGGAAATCGAAAACCTTCCCCTGTACGGGTACGGCGCCAAAGCATATACCTTATCCATACTGGAAACGGCATTGCGCCTCAGCAATGATCAATTACCCGTATCCTCCGTAAAAAAAATCATGGAAGCCGGGAAAAAACTGGTGGATTCACCCCTGCAGCTTCTTGACGATGTGGTACATGTCCTGGAACGTTTATCAAAACATTATAAACTAATAGTTGCTACAAAAGGAGACCTGCTTGATCAGGAGCGAAAGCTCAGGAAATCCGGTCTGGAATCCTATTTCCATCATATTGAAATAATGAGTGATAAACAGGAATCTGATTATAAAAGACTGCTGCGCCACCTCGATATCGAAGCTTCTCATTTTTTGATGGTGGGAAATTCTTTGCGATCCGATATTTTACCGGTACTGAAACTGGGCGGCTATGCCATCCATATTCCTTATCATACAACCTGGCTGCATGAGAAGATCGATGTTGTTGATCTCCCGTCCGAACGATTCAGGGAATTTGATACGCTTGCAGAGATTCCCGATAAATGTTCATGGATAAACTGACCGCTGTTTTTATATCACGGACCCGTCCGGGATCACGGCTCCCTTTTTCACAACAACAATTCCATCCCGGATACAGTAGGTGTCCGCTTCAAGATCTTCAGCATTATCTTTATTTATGATCTTAACGTTTTTTCCGATACGCGCATTTTTATCGATGATCGCTTTTTTAATGATACTGTTTTCGCCGATACCGAGTTCAATATTTTCTGTACTCTCCGTCTCAAAATAATCATTTCCCATGATATAGGAATCATAGATCTCTACTCCCTCCTTCAGTACGGAACGTATGCCCAGAATACTGTTTTTTACATACTTTGCTTTAACGAGCGCTCCGTCATTGATAAGGGAATTCTGAATGCCTGCATCATATACCCGTGATCCCGGCAGCATGCGGGCATGGGTGAATATCGGAAAATTTATATCCACGAAACGAAATTCCGGCTTCATTCCGGTAAGATTGATATTTGCCCGGTAAAAGGCATCAATAGTACCGATATCTTCCCAATAGTCTTTAAAAAAGAATGCCATTACCTTATAATTATCAATGGCTGCGGGTATAATATCACCGCCGAAATCATCTTCGGGAATTTCCAGCAATGTTTTGGACAGTGTTTCCCGGTTAAAAACATAAATGCCCATTGAACCCAAATAAGGACGGTCCGGGTCACCGGTAGGACTTTTCATTTTATCCAGTATTTGAGGGTCTTTTGGTTTTTCGGCAAATTCCACAATATGACCATCTTTGTTCACTTTCAGAATACCGAAGCTTTTTGCTTCTTCCCGTGTGACCGGTTTTACTGAGATGGTAATATCTGCTCCGGTTTTGCGATGCTGTTCTATAAAATCATGATAATTCATGCGGTACAGGTGATCTCCCGCGAGAATAAGGTATTGGTCAAAACGGTATGTTTCAAAATGATGCAGATTATGCCTGACAGCATCGGCGGTACCCTGATACCAACTCATATTATCTATACTTTGCGACGCCGCCAGTACCTCCAGAAAACCATCCGTAAAATTATCCAGTTTATAGGTCTGATTTATATGCCGGTGCAGCGATTCGCTGTTAAATTGCGTTAATATATAGATCTTACGAATATTAGAGTTCAAACAATTACTGATGGGAATATCAATGAGCCGGTATTTTCCGCCGATCGGCACAGCGGGTTTCGAACGAACCGTTGTCAGCGGAGCAAGTCTTGTACCACGTCCGCCTCCCAGAATAAGACTTAATACTTTTCGCATTTTGCTCCTTTCATATAGTTATTTACTGTTTTTTTATTGTTCTGTGTTTTCACCGGAAAGTGTATCAGGTTTACTGATATCATTCTGCAGGGTGTTGATCCGGTAATTTCTGAAGATCAGATCAATATAGCCGAAAGAAGATGTGATCGGAATACCGTCACGGGGATTCGGCACTCTTTTTTTCTTTGTTGCTTTGCTTTCTATCATTACTCTGATATTTGACGGAAGATACAGTCCCGGAAATATCTCTTCCTGATTGAAATTTATATCCGCCACCATCTCCGGCTTATCAATCATCTTCATCTGTGAAAGAACCCAGTTTACGGTATCTATCATAGCAAGAAATATCACTTCATTGCCTTCGACCGGTTTTTTTACTTCAATAAAGACCGAATTGTTCTCCGCCTTTTCATAATTTATGACACGCAAAGAATTCGCATCCTTTACGAGGCGCTCCAGGTCCATCATAAAAATTTCTTCCGGGAGCATCAGCGGAATATCATCCTCCGTATAAAGCGAGTCGGGGCGAATGAAATGTAATACCGTTTCACGGTCCGGCACTGTTGCCTCCGGCATACGTGAACGTATCTTCAGATCCACAATCATATCGTCGATCTGTTCAAAATTGCGATTGACCCGTCGCACATAATAATTCGCGTCAACCGCTGCAAATGATATACAGGCACAAAGCAATAATATACTTATTTTTTTCAACATATATATGTCTCCTCATCTACAGGGTGTATTTTCCAGTCATCTTCCGGCCGCCATTCATCGATCGTACCATCGGGTTTTTCAAGAAGCACCCGTTCGATATTCGCATTGACGATTTGTGCGCGGCACTGGTGGCAGACAAAATCATGTCCGGAAATATAGATCGTACTGCCGGATGTCGCATGTCCGTTTCGCGCCGCAAGTGCTATGGCATTGGATTCCGCATGTGACCCGACAGCGCGGCAATTCTCCAGCCTGGTACCGGATAGTATGTGGTTCCTGTCCCGGTAGCAATAACCGATCTCAAGGCAGTTTTTCTGGAATTGGGGAGCACCGTTATATCCTGTTGATACGATATCCTTGTTGTGTACAATAACCGCCCCCACCTGCCGGCGCATGCAGGAAGAGCGGCTTGCGACAACCTTTGCAATATTGAGAAAGTACTCATCCCAGTCCGGACGTTTCATAATATTCCCTTATTTAATCGTAAATACATCAAAATCCTTTACAATATGCGTATTTTTAAAAATCTTTTCAACAGCTTTTCCATAGATCTTCAGGTCTTTGTATCTTTCGGAATAATGCGTTAGCAATAATTTTTTTACATTGTTTTCCGCAGCATACAGGGCTGCCCGATCCGCTGTCATATGTAAAAATTCTTCAGCAAGGGCACTGTCATTCTTATCGAGATAAGTGGCCTCCATCAACAGGGTGTTTGCGTTACGGATGAGCGGGGGGATATTTTCACATTCGCCGGTATCCAGTGCATATGCGAAGACTTTTTCCGCTGTGCGATAACTGACTTCCTCACGACCGATCGTGCTTCCGTTGTAAAGGATCTTTCCCTTTTCTTCCAGCTCTCCGACAAGCGGACCCTCAAGTCCGGCGGCATCCAGCTTTTCTTTATCGAAACGCCACTGGGACTTTTGCGTAAGGCGGTAACCCAGTACCGCTGTGCTGTGTTTCAAAGCAAAAGCTTCTATCCGGCGGGTCCCGGTTTCTTCTATAAGGCCTTCACCAAGCGGATGAAATTCAAATTCTATGCGTTTTGTATATTTTGATGCATGGCGGAGGGACCTGATGTACGCTTCACCTTCTTCAGGGTAGTATATCTTTACCTGCTGAGGAACCTGCATAAGGGATAAACGCTGCATCATACCCGGAAGTCCGAGACAATGATCACCGTGAAAATGAGATATGAAAATACGATGCACCTTGCCGGGTGAGATGCCTGCAAGGGTAAATTGACGTTGTGTACCTTCACCCGGATCAAAAAGCACACCCTCATTAAACCATTCGAGCAGGTAGGCATTCTGATTCCGTGTTCGCGTCGGCAGCTGGGAAGCGGTTCCCAAGATCGTGAGTTTCATTACATTAACTTAGTTTTAATACGATAATTATCCAAAGACAAATTGTTTTATCTGAATGAAATGCTTGTCTGTCAATATATTAATTTGTTAATTTGTTGATCTGCTCCGGCGGTCAGATAAGGCTCAGAATAATGGAATTCAGTTTTTCCGACGGACGATCGGAACGTGAAAGCAGTATGAGCGGAACCCGGGCTCCTTTGATAATACCGCCGACCGGTGCATGCTGAAGTTCTATTAACTGTTTAAGCATAAAATTACAGACAGTAATATTCGGAAATACAATAAGATCCGTATCTCCGGAGATCTCCGAGTCAATATCTTTTTTTACGGCTGCTTCCGCATTAAGAATAACATCCAGAGCCATGGGACCTTCGGCCTTATATCCTTTTTTTGAATATTCCTCAGCCAGTTCACGGGCTTCACCGGTTTCCGGAAGTTTGGGGTTGATCTTTTCCACAAGGGCGGCAAAAGCTATTTTCGGTCTGCACTGCAGTACCGCCTCGGTGAATTCAACGGCATTATCGGTAATTGCCCGCTTTTTGTCCAGATCCAGTTGAATATTAATGGCACCGTCCGTAAAAAAAAGCAGCTTATGGTAGCCGGGACTGTCACAAACGGCGATATGTGAGAGCAGTTTTCCTTTTCGCAAACCTTTTTCACGATCCAGCACGGGACTCAGAAACGATGCGGTGGAAATATCACCTTTCATGAGGGCATCACCCTTCCCTTTGTGAACATCCGTTATGGCATTCCGGATCGCTTCATCCGGTGTTTCCGAAGGGATCAGTTCATAATTTTTCAATCCGCTTTTCACTGCAAGTTCACGCACATTATCCGGTATTCCGTAAAGCCGTGTATAAATATATTTTTTTTTCGTTGCCTCTGACAGGGCTTCATAAACCGCCTCCTTATCCGGAAAAACAACATTAACGGTTTTCGGCTCCTGCAAGTTGACTCTTTCATAAATATCGTTAAAATGCATTTTTACACCTCGTTTTCATTATAATCGCGTATTTTCATTTTTCCGTCCAGAATGCGGAATCCGCCGTCTGCCATAGCTTCAAGCTCATTTTCACCGGGGTGGAATAATATCGGGAATTGCCCGCTCAGATGCTTTCTCAGGTTTTCCTGTATATAATCCGAATACGCCGCACCGCCGGTGACAATAAGAGCACGCAGATCAAAATCAAGTACCGCGGCCATCGCTCCGATCTCTTTACGCAACTGATATAGCATAGCTTCAAGGATCAGTTCCGCTTCCTTGTCCCCTTCCCGTATCCTTGCTACCACCTTGCGGACATCATTGGTACCCAGATATCCTTTGAGGCCGCTTTCACGCGTAAAAAGCCTTCGCAGAAATTTTTCGTCCATTTTCTTTCCAAACACCAGATCCAGAATACCTTCCAGCGGAAGTGCTCCGGCCCTTTCGGGTGAAAAGGGACCCATGCCGAGCAAGGCGTTGTTTACATCGATATTATATCCCCTGCGCATGGCGCAGACCGAGATACCGCCTCCGAGATGTGCGATCACAAAATTTTCTTTCCGGATGTCCCACTTTTCCCGGTCACAGACAATACGTGCCGTCGCTTTGATATTCAATGCATGGGCAACGCTTTTTCGCCTGATACCCGGTACACCGGATACACGCGCGGGTTCGATCATTTCATCAACGGAAACCGGATCGATAATATACGCAGGCGCTGAGTACTTTTCTCCGAAATGCGCCGCCAGCGCTGCTCCGAGATTGCTTGCGTGATTTCCGTAACGTGTTTTTTTCATATCGTCTTTCATTCTTTCGGAAATGGTGTATGCACCGCTTTTAAGGGGCTTGAGCATACCGCCGCGGCCGATGACAATACTGATATTATTCACCTGATGCTTATGGAGTTCTTCGTCGATCTGTTTTGTGCGGAACGGAAGCTCATCATACACATTTCCCCTGGATACTTTCTGCGGGTCCATATCGACTTTTAATTCCATTTCCTTTTTTTCCCGGGAAAATACTGCCATTTTTGTACTGGTAGAACCCGGGTTGATAGCAAGTACATGTTCTGCCATTGGGAAACTCCTCATTATCATTAGTAATCCATTTGGTAAGATACAAATTTTATATTTGATTTTCAAAATTTTTTCTTATATTGGCAGGCAATTGGCAATACGGGGAATTAGCTCAGATGGGAGAGCGCTTGAATGGCATTCAAGAGGTCAGCGGTTCGATCCCGCTATTCTCCACCACAAAAAAACCCGCTCAGGCGGGTTTTTCAATTGTACGTGGATTAAGTTTTATTTTTGAATCTAATTTTTATATTGGTATAATTTAATAAGATAAATAAAGGTGGCCTATTGGGCGAAAATGAGAATATTAAACCCGGGATATTAGCTCCTCTGGATATTGAACTTGTAAAAGAGCTCTGGTCAAAAACCTATAATACCGAGGGAAAACCGGATTGGTCACATATTTTTCCCTATTACCATGAGGATATCGTTTTTCAGGATTCTATTCAAAGAGTTGAGGGAAAAGAGGCCTTTCTTGGGGTGTGCGATCGTCTGACCTCCCGTTGCCAGTCGCTGAACATGGAGATCCTTTCCATTGCCCGGGACGGCAATGTCATCCTCTTTGACTGGATCATGACAATGTCCTTTAAAAAATACCCCAGCACGCCGCTGTACGGTGCAAGCAAACTGACCCTCAACGATGAAGGCATTATTATCCGGCAGCGCGATTATTACGATATGTGGGGCGATATTTTCAATAATATACCGCACTGGAACAGGATGTACCGGAAATTTATGAAACGCAAATTCGGTTAAGAAAAAAAATGAGATTCGAACTCCCGGATGAATTAAAATTCATTACCAACAGCCGGCTTCCGCAAAAGCACACGGACGAACGGCTGGACGGAAAGATCTGTCTGATCACCGGCGCCACTTCCGGTGTGGGTTATCAGGGCGCGATCCATCTTGCCAAAGCAGGTGCCCATATTATCATGATCGCACGAAACAGGGATAAAGCGGAGAAACTCTGTGAAGAGATCAAAGATATCTCCGGCAAAAAAGGCGATTACCGGATCGCGGACTTTACACGCCTCGGAGAAGTTCGTAAAGCCGTAGGATCAATACTGGCGGCATATCCTGCCATACATATCCTGATCAACAGCGCGGGGGTCCATTTTACACATCGCACGCTTACCGAAGCCGGACACGAGACCGTTTTCTGTGTGAACCATCTGGCCTCTTTCCTGGTTACCCGGCTGATGCTTGACCGTATGATCGCCAGTGCACCCTCTCGGATCACCCAGATAAATTCCGAAGGCCACCGTTTCAACGGACTCCGGATCAATGATCTGAACTGGGAAAAACGGCCGTATATCGGACTGGGCGGATACGGAGCGGCAAAAACGGCGCAGTTGCTGACCATGTGGGAGTTCAACGACATGCTGAAAGGCAGTGGCGTGACCATCAATGCCATTCATCCGGGTGCGGTAAAAACCAATATCGGGAACAATAACGGCTTTCTTTACCGTCTCTATCTGCACAATATTTTATGGCACTTTTTAAAAGAACCCGGGATCGCCGGCGATGCGCTGCATTATCTTGCAGCTTCTCCCGAACTTGCAGATATCAGCGGAAAATTCTATAATCTTACCCATGAAGAGGTTCCTGCTTCTCATGCCAGGAACCGCACACTGGGAAAATATATGTTCAAAAAAAGCGATGAACTGACAACGTTTCAAAAAGATCATTGAAAAGGATAATTGGGGATCATTTATGAAATACGATACTATTGTTGTTGGCGGCGGACTTGCGGGACTGACCGCAGCAGCATATATTGCACGATCCGGAAAATCCGTCATCCTTTTTGAAAAAGAGGAAAAGACGGGCGGTTTGGTCAATTCTTTCGAACGGAACGGATATGTCTTCGACGGCGGTATCCGCGCTATTGAGAACTCGGGGATCATCTTTCCCATGCTGCGTCAGCTGGGCATTGATATCGACATGATCAAAAGCCGGGTTTCTATGGGTATCGGGGACAGTGTTATGCGCATTAAAGATAAAGGCAGTCTGGAGGAATATGAAACATTTCTGATTGGACATTTCCCTGAACGGTCGGATGATATTCGTGCGATCATACGTGAGATCAGGAAGATCATGCAGTATATGGATGTTTTATACGGTATCGACAATCCGGCATTCCTGGATATTAAGAACAATCCGAAATATCTGATGAAGACCATCATGCCCTGGCTGATCAAATATATGCTCACGATTCCCAAGATCATACGTCTGGATCAGCCGGTCGATGAATATATCCGTAAATTCACACACGATCAGTCGCTTACCGATATCATCGTCCAGCACTTTTTTCAGAAAACACCGACCTTTTTCGCACTGAGTTATTTTTCACTGTATCTTGATTATCAATATCCCCGCGGCGGGACCGGTACCCTCCCCGGGAAAGTGGAGGCATACGTCCGCGAACACGGCGGCACGATCAAAACGGGCACCCGTATCGTTTCCGCCGATATAGAAAAAAAGATCATCCGGGATGATCAGGGTGCCGGCTATACATACGGCGACCTTGTCTGGGCGGCTGACCTTAAATATTTTTACTCTATGATCGAGCCGGGATCGCTTCAGGATAAGAAACTCGGAAAAGCGGTCATACAAAAACAGGAAACAATGAAAGATCTGCACGGTTGTGATTCCATATTCACTTTATATCTGGCTGTCGATCGCGATAAAGAGTATTTTTCACATATTTGCTCCGAACATTTTTTCTATACGCCGGATAAAGCGGGACTTTCACGTGCCGACCGCAGCAAGATCGAACTTATATTAAAAGATCCTTCTTCCTTTTCTCTATCGGAATCAAAGAAGATCATCAAAACGTATCTCGATGACTATTTCCGTTATAATACCTATGAAATATCCTTCCCGGTCCTGCGGGATGCCAGTCTGGCCCCCGAAGGAAAAACCGGCCTGATCATCAGCACGCTCTTTGATTATCAACTGACAAAACTGATATTCGACGCGGGGTGGTATGAGGAATTCAAGACCTACGCTGAAGACAGTATGATCCGGACACTGGAAAAAAGCATATTTACGGGTATCCGCAATGATATTGAAGATCGTTTTTCATCAACACCGATCAGTATTGAACGCTATACCGGTAATACCGACGGCGCGATCACAGGCTGGGCATTTACGAATCCTCAAATACCGGTGATACATAAAATGACAAAAATATTCAGTTCGGTGGATACGCCTCTGCCCCATGTCTATCAGGCCGGCCAGTGGTCCTACAGTCCGTCCGGACTTCCCATATCCGTGCTGACCGGAAAGCTGGCGGCTGATAAAATAGTAAAATAATTACCGGAGATATACCGGATTGACGGTAATGAATTGTATTTTACCGCTATCAGATCTTTTTATTCGGGTTTTCGACGGTCGATAATTTTAAGAGTATAAGAGAAATAATCTTTTCCATGATAATTATAGCACTATTGTTTTTCTCTCCATTCCGGCTGTTCAGCTCCGGGGCCTGCATCACGGATTTTATCTTTACGCATTTCCGGTCTTTTTCTTTTCCAGAGCAGGAATAATAAAAATCATCAGAATGATGCTTATAAACAGGGGAAGATAAAAAACCCATACCCATGGCTGTTCACCGAAAAAAACCGCAATAAAAACGCATAAGCCCGAGAAAACCATAAGTCTGCCGCTTTTTCGGTGAACCCGGTTCCATCCTTCCTCACTATTAAGAGTTGCCGGCAGTCGTATTCCTACCCAATACGAAGGCCGGAGTTTTGCCAGGCGATTTCCGATCAAAATAATCAGGATTCCCAGCCCGAGATGCAGGAGTGAAATATCCAATGTTTTTCCCGCGGCGTGTCCGGCGGCCGCCTTCAGGGCAACCCAGTTCATAAAGACCAGACAGGCACTAATTACCATAATGATGAAGGTGACAGATTTTCTTTCGGTCCCGGAATATTTTATCCGCGGAATGCTCACTGCAACGATAATGATCAATAGAATGGCAACAGGTCCGATAAGGACAGCGATCAGCGGTGAAGTAAATAAGTCCGCTTCATTATGAATATTCCAGTGTACGGGTACTTTGCTCACCCCTGCTTGCTGCATTTCCAGAAAAAAGTATGCAGATACTGCACAGGCAAAGAAAAAGAAAATGATCAAAACCGCCAGTTCATGATTAAATTTTTCATTTTTCAATCTTTTTCCTTTCAATATAGGGTGATATGTCAAAATTATTTGTGAGTTTCGCAGCAACAACTACTAAAATGAGTAAGATCATTATTCCGATGATACCCAGGGGTGCAAGGATCGTTTCTTTTCCCATATAACCCGTCAAAAGAATTATTGAAGGTACCATACCGTTAAACCAGCCATGAGCTGCAGAGGTTAGAATAACGGAATTACCCCTGATGTACATATAGTTGAAAATCGTACCGATGAGGATACATACCAGGACAAAAAGAAAAACGCCGATAATATTGTAATATCCGTAATTGTAGCCCATAAGGATCACCGGTGCATGCCAGAGTCCCCAGACGATGCCGGTAATAATATTTGCCCTCCAGAACCCCAGAGGAAGCAGGTTCTGCAGCAGGTAGGAACGCCAGCCGTATTCTTCACCCAACATCATGATAATAGGAAAAGTGAGATTGGCAATTACCCCGATGATGAGAAACTGAAAGATCCAGAATAAAAACGGCGGGACGGGTTTCCCCACAAGGACCAGATTTTTCATTCCCATTTCTTCCAATTGCCAGTCGGGAGCCTGCCCGAATATCAACGCATTGACGAGGATACTTAAAAAAGTAAAAGCGACGATGAATCCCAGGGCCCAGAAATAATTAGCGGCTTTCCCGAAACGGAATCCCGTATTCCGGAAACCGTCCCGGAAAACAAAACGCAGGATGATCGCTATCAGTGCCGGAAAGATCATCATAATCCCGAAAGCCTGAATGGGCAGATGTTTTTGCGAAACATAAACAGCTACTCTTTCTTCCATAGTCTCAAGCTCCAACACCCCCCCGACTCCGGGAACTGTTGTAGGAAGATCTTCTTCGCCGACTTCCGGATGCATTTCAAGATATCTGGCGACTGCCGCAGGCTTTTTCTGTGAAATATCCGTATAGAGCTTGATCGGCGGTTTTTCCGGATCCAGTTTTTTTCCCTGGATATAAACGAAACCGCAAAGCATAAACGAGACAATATACGTCAACCCGATAAACCAGAAAACCCGCTTCCAGGAAACCCGTTGTCCGACAACAACCTTTTTTTCTTTCACTTTATTGTTCTCCTTTATTAAACATGTTCATGAATATCAGCATCGCTTCTTCAAAAACCGATATCTGCAGGGTATATATTATATACTGGCCTTTTCTTCTGGAATATACAAGTCCCGCTTCCTTTAATATTTTTAAATGGAAGGTAATGGAGGGCTTGGATACAGGGAATTCAGCGGCGATCTCGCCGGCGGAAAGACTTCCTTTTCGCAAAAGAAAAAGAATCCGGCGCCGTGTGTTATCGGCAAGTGCAGAAAATATTTTATTCAGATCCGGCAAAATATCCCTCTTTAATTGTTTAGATAATACACTAATTATTTAAAATATTCAAAAATATTTTCTATATTTTTATATTATTTCACCCCAGAGCGGGACCGATAATACTGATTTATTATGTTTTTTTACAACGTCGCGATTTACGTTAATTCGTTTTTCATGCGCAAAAAATAATCCTTTGCCAGTTTCGCCACGACGGGAGAAAGAACGATCATGGCAATGAGGTTCGGTACCGCCATAAGCGCATTCATAATGTCACTGAATCCCAGGACTACGTCCAGTTTTATCACGGCTCCAAGGACCAGAAAGCCGAGGTAGAAAAAGCGGTAGGGTTTTACCGCCTTTTCTCCGAATAGATAATCGCTTGCACGGTCTCCGTAGTACGACCATGAAATAGCTGTGGAAAAAGCAAAAAAGATAATTCCGAGAGCAACGATCTTTCCGCCGAGAATACTCCCGAGGCCGGTTTCAAACGCTCTCGCCGTCAATTCACCTTTGATAAAACAGGTCTCATGTGCGCCCGTAACAATAATGATTAAACCGGTAATACTGCAGACAAGTATTGTATCAATAAAAGGCTCAAGCATAGCAACCAGTCCTTCCCGGACCACTCCTTGTAGCGCTTGCGGTAAGCGCCGTACGTGGACTGGTCTATGTACCCCTTGAGCTTGGCCATAAACAGGTGATGTATCGTCTCGCCCGCCTCGCCCCTGCTTCGATTGACGCCCTCGATCTTGTTGCGGATATGCCTGTCGTCATGTTTCTCGGCCAACTGGGCTGGAGAGCTGTTTGATGATCGGCGCACTTGTGATCCGAGTTCGTAGCGTTCTTCCTGCGGCCAGTCATGGCTCAGGTCGCACACCTCTATGATTATGGCAAATAATCAATGCATTGGCGTTACGGCTGATAGCGGTTCTGAACGTGGACC
>JAWOEU010000010.1:0-17220 GCA_046482575.1 Fidelibacterota bacterium | reverse complement strand
ATAGTTTTGATGTCGAGACGTCGAGATGTCGAGACGTCGAGATGTCGAGACGTCGGGCTGTTCTTTTATTGATTTTCCAATCTCCGGATCTGCTGTCTGCCGGAAAGCGACAAGATTATTTTAAGCTACTGTTTGTCCCGCGGATCTCATTATCCTGTCTAAAATAATATTCCCGTTTAACCGGTCTTTTTAACGGGTTTGCTTTTTATGAAAGTATAATCTTTTTTTCCGTTTACGACATCCGCGTCAATAATGACTTTTTCAATATCGTTCATATCCGGAGCGCGGTACATCAGATCCAGCATAATATTTTCCATAACGGAGCGCAGCGCACGGGCGCCGGTTTTTCTTTTCATGGCCTGACTTACTATCTGTTTTAATGCACTTTTACGCAATTCCAGCTGCATACCCTCCTGTTCAAGCAAAAAACGGTATTGTTTGGTAAGTGCATTTTTAGGCTTGGTCAGAATGGTGATCATTGCGGATTCATCCAGTTCATCAAGACTTGTCAGAACGGCCAGTCTTCCCACCAGTTCGGGAATAAAGCCGTAGTTGATAAGATCTTCAGGACTTATTTGTTCCATGATCTCATTTTTGCTCAGTGTTTTTCCGGTCTGCAGTTTTTCGCCGAAACCGATCTCTTTCTTTCCGATACGCCGCGCGATCACGTCTTCTATACCGTCAAATGCCCCGCCGCAGATAAAAAGAATATTCCGTGTGTCGATATGTACCATTTTCGCTTCGGGATGCTTACGTCCGCCTTTCGGAGGTACATGGGCAACTGTTCCTTCCAGTATCTTCAGGAGGGATTGCTGAACACCCTCTCCGCTGACATCGCGGGTAATGGAGGGATTTGCGGATTTTCTTGTGATCTTGTCAAGTTCATCGATATAAATTATTCCGTACTCCGCTTTTTTGGGGTCGTAATCTGCGGACTGTAAAAGCCGGACCAGGATATTTTCAACGTCTTCACCCACATAACCGGCTTCGGTCAGCACGGTGGCATCTGCAATGGCAAAAGGGACCTGGAGCTGGCGGGCGAGCGTCTGAGCAATAAGCGTTTTGCCGGTGCCCGTCGGTCCCAGCATCAGTATATTGCTTTTATCTATTTCAATGTCCCGATTTCTAATATGATTTTTTATTCGTTTGTAATGATTATAAACGGCAACGGAAACCATACGTTTCGCATTTTCCTGTCCGATCACATAGCGATTCAATTCTTTATGGATCTCTGCGGGTGTGGGCAATTTTTCTAGTTCAAAGTCGGCAACAGCCGCCGGCCGTTCCGGTTCGGAAGCTGATATGATCTCATTTGCAGCGTGTATACATTCATCACAAATATTGGTGTTACCAAATGCGCCCCGGATGAGTATATTGGTCTCATCCTCTGTGCGGCCGCAAAAATGACAAATTTTTTGTTTATCGTTCATTATTTTTTCTTTTTGATTATACTGTCAATGATCCCGTAATCTTTTGCATCTTCAGCAGACATAAAAAAGTCCCGTTCGGTATCGGTCTGTATTTTCTTCAGGGTCTGCCCGGTCGTTTTTTTGAGTATTTTGTTCAGATTCTCACGGAGATATAATATTTCCTTTGCGTGGATCTCAATATCACTGGCCTGTCCTTGTGTTCCGCCCAGCGGCTGATGCAGCATCACACGCGCATTCGGCAGGGCCATGCGTTTCCCTTTTGTGCCGGAAGCCAGCAGTACCGCCGCCATGGATGCCGCCTGACCGACACATATCGTGACCATATCGGGTTTGATATAGTTCATGGTATCGTAAATGGCCAGTCCGGACGTAATCACACCACCCGGTGAATTGATATATAGGTTTACATCCTTGTCCGGATCTTCGGCTTCAAGAAAAAGCAGCTGAGCAATGACCAGTGAACTGACCGTATCGTTTATCTCACCGTTGATGAACACGATACGTTCTTTCAGCAGGCGAGAATAGATATCGTAGGAACGCTCACCGCGTCCGGTCTGCTCTATAACATAGGGGAGGTAATTCATTGTCCCGTTTCCTTAAGCCGCGCTTTACGCGACACTTTTTTGTTTTTGATCTTTGCCTGGGATCTCAGGTGATCAATGAGCTTTTTGTTAATGATATCATCATGCAGCTGGTTTTTGATCTGCGGCGACTGATAATATTTTTCATAGGTCTCTCGCATTTCCTTGTCTACACCCTTCAGCATTTCATCGATCCTTGCCTTGACATCTTCTTCTTCAACCTTGATATCGTTATCGCCGACGATCTTGTTCTTTACCAGTTGCCATTTAAGACTTTTTTCGGCGGTATCCCGGTAATTTTCGATGGCGGTTTTTTCATCCATTTCCGGTGCGGAAGGATAGCGTTTTTTCATATCTTCGTAAATATTTTTTGCCTGTTCATTCACAACGCTTTCCGGAAGTTGTACATCTTTCAGTTTATCGATGAAAAAATCGGCGATCTGTTCTTCCAGGCGGGTTTCGGACTGTTTTTCCCACTGGGATTCCAATTCTTCCCGGACCCTTTTGCGTAGCGCATCGACAGTTTCCGTTTCGGGACTTACCGTCTGTGCAAATTCATCGTTCACTTCGGGAAGAATATGTTCTTCTACGGACTTGATCTTCAGCTCAAAGGTATGAACACCTTCTTCTTCCCGGTCTGCCTTCAGCGATATCCTGCGTGTCTCACCGGGTTTTGCGCCGAGCATGGCACTTTCATTCTCTCCCGTAAAAGGATCCTGGCCCAGAATAACACGCGTGTCCTCAGATTCGTTAACCACCTTTCCGTCCTTGTCCAGCTCTTTGACATCGGCTACAATATGATGTCCGCTCTTTGCGCCGTTCTCGACATTCACAACCTCTGCGGCGTTCTGTCGAAGGCGGTCAATGGATTCTTTCACATCCGTATCGGCGATCTCGTAATCGTATTTTTCCAGAGATAATTTGTTCTTGTATTCCGGAAGTTCCCATTCCGGCATCACCTCAAATTTCAGCTTGAGTTTCAGGGGATCGCCTTTCTTAAAATCAAGATCAAGCAATTCCGGCTGACTGACGGGTGTCAGTTCTTCTTCTTTTAGGGCCTGACTGTAATAATCGGGGAATTTTTCATTAACAAAATCATAATTAAGGCGGGGACCGAATTTTTTCTCAATAATATTGAGAGGTACCATTCCTTTACGGAATCCCGGCAATTGTATGTCTTTTGCAAACTTCTTTTCAAATGCCCGGTAATCCTTTTGAATATCTTCCCAGCTTTGTTCAAAATGCATTTCCCGTTCGGTGGGACTTATTTCTTTTACATTAACTTTCAAAATATCTCCTTTACGTTTCAGCCGCCTAATATACAATGGGATAGGGCAAAAGTCAAAGACTTAGCAAATGACAATTGGGAATAGATAAAAGGAGATTTTAATTTGGATCGGGGCAATAACGATCGAAACCCCAAGCTTATTGTTTAAGAAGTGCAATGGCCTTTTTCAGCCGCTCGGGTGTACCCACATCCATCCATTCGCCGTCCGTATGGTCGTAAGCCAATATAATATGCTCCCCGGCGGCATCAAGATATAGATCGATCAGTGAAAAGCGTTCTGCCTTGGGCATATACTCAAAGATCGCCGGGTGCAGAAGCTGGATCCCGCTGAAAGCATAGCAGAGACCCTCCTCCCCTTTTTGTTCACCTGTCTCCATGTTTTTCCAGCCTACCAGGTGGTGGTATCGATCAAAGCAGAGCTGGCGGGAGCTCCCGCGCATCCGCACGGCCAGAATGGCCATAGCCGGACTCATTTGGTACAAATACAGCATATCCAGAAGATTGATGTTGGAGATCACATCCACATTGAAGACAAAAAAGGGTTCATCCCCTGCCAGGTATTTTCGAGCTTTTTTAACCGCGCCGCCGGTATCCAGTAGTTTTTCACGTTCGTCGGAAATATGGATCTTTATCCCGAAATCATGCTCACGCAAAAAATGTTCGACCTGATCGGCAAAGTGATGCACATTTACCACGATCTCATCGATATCTGCGCGTTTCAGTTTCAGAATGGCACGCTCAAGCAAGGTTTTACCGCCAATTTCGATCAGAGCTTTCGGCATGATATCCGTCATGGGACGCAGGCGTGTGCCCTTGCCGGCTGCCAGGATCATTGCTTTCATGTTGAATCCTTTGTTAAATTGTCGAGTTGTTGCTTGCTCTCCAAAGCTCGACGAAGGGAAGAGCGCAGGAGAGAGTTGTAAGGTTTATGGTCTTTTATCTTTTCAAAAATGATCAAGCCGGACGATAATGTCGTCACGTTTTTTAAAATGCTTTGCGAACTGCAGGGCGCAGTACACAGAACGGTGCTGACCGCCCGTGCAGCCGAAACTGACCATCAGGTGGGTAAATTTGCGTTTAACATAATTATCGACCGTGGGTTCCACCATTGCGATCGCATAATCGATAAAGGTATCGATCTCCGTCTTACTGCGAAGGAATTTCTGTACAGCCTTATCTTTTCCGCTGAGGTCCTTATATTCTTTGTAACGCCCCGGATTCAGAATGCCCCGGCAGTCAAAGACAAAACCGCCGCCATGACCCGAGGTGTCGTCCGGAATGCCGCGCTTATAGGAAAAACTGCTGACTTCCAGGATAAGTTTGTCACTTTCCGAGCGTCCGAATTTCATGAGCTGGTCTTCCCGGGTGATCTTTTTCAGCACATCGGTCAATGCCGGAATTTCAACGGGTAATTCCATGACCTCCAGCAAATGGGCGATGTTTTCCACAGCGTAGGGAACGCTTTTCAGAAAATGCTGTTTTTTCTCGTAGAAACCACGGAATCCGTAGGCACCCATGGCCTGCATAATGCGCACCAATACATAGGCATGGTAGTATTTCCGGAATTCTTTTCGCTTGATCTCGTGATATTTGCCGAGTACATCCAGATAATGTTCGAGCAGCTTATCGCGGATATGCTGGGGAATGTCCGCCTTGGCATCATAGAGGAGGGAGGCCACATCGTACTGCAGGGCGCCGTAACGCCCTCCCTGAAAATCGATGAAATACGGTTTATCGTCTTTTAACATGATATTCCGCGACTGAAAGTCGCGATAAAGAAAAAAGTCCGTTTCCGTTTCCAGCAGAAAATCGGCAAAAATATTAAAATCATTCTCCAGCTCCTGTTCGTCAAAGGAGATCCGGGCGAGCTTAAGAAAATAGTATTTAAAATAGTTCAGATCCCACATGATGGACTGACGGTCGAAGCGGTGGCGCGGATAGCATTTGGAGTAATCAATGGTCTTTCCGGCCAGCAACTGAAATTTTGGCAATTCTTCCAGAATGCGTTTATAAAGATCGATCAGATGTTGTGGAAATATTCCGTCTTTATAAACCTCCTGGAGATGTGCATAAAGGGTAATATTTCCCAGATCTTCCTGCAAATAGATATTATTATCCAGATCTTCGGCAACTATTTCCGGAACGGCGAGTCCGTGTGAACGAAAATGACGGCAGAAAGATAAAAATGCGATATTTTCCTTTCGGTCCTCATTGTAAACACCGATAACATTTCTTCCCGATGTCCCTGTCAGGCGATAATATTCTCTGTAGGAACCGGAGCGCGGCATTTCATTTACCGAAACCGCATCTTCATTGAAAAATGTTCTGTACAGATTTTTTAATAGCCGTTTTTTTTGCATAATCGTTCCCTATTTCCGAAGCCAGTATTCGGGGTTGAGTTTTTTTTGTTCTTCCCATAATTCAAAATGCAGAACCGGTCTGCCAATGGAACCGCCATTGCTTACCACAGCTATCTGCTGACCGCTGTCAACATATTCATCCTGGATAACACGGACATCCTCTACATGGGAATATACCGAATAATAACTGTTGTCATGCATAACAATGATCGTATTGCCAAACCCTCTCAGCCACGTGACCGTCACCACCATGCCGTCACTGACGGCACGCACGGGACCTGCATTTTCGGTTTCAATATCTATTCCGGAGTTTTCCGTTATTGTCCCCAAAACCGGATGCCGGTGATCTCCGTATTTTCCTATGACCTTTCCCCGGGCCGGCCATGGTAATTTCCCTTTTTTATCGGAAAAAGGACGTTCCGTTATCTCACGTTTTTTCCGTTCTTCTTCGAGACGTGTCAGATAGGCTTTTTTATCCTTTTGTGTGCTCTCAATAATATTCTGTATTTCTTTTTTTGATCTTTCTTTTTCTTCGATCTGTTCCGCCAGTAATTCTTTATCTGAATGTATACGGTCGTATTGCTTTTCTTTTTCCTGAAGAAGTTTTTTTAATGATATCTGCTCTTTTTCAAGATCGCGGACATTTTTTCTGATCGCGGACGCCTCTGCTTCAATCTGTTTTTGTCGTTTTGCAATAAAGGAAATATTGTCCCGTATGTCATTATAAAGATCCCTGTCCGCACGATTGACGGCGGTAATATATTTCACACGGTAATAAAATTCACGCGGAGAAGCTGCATCGATAAAAAGGTCCCATTGTCTTGCCGGCCGCAATTTATAAGCACGTTTAACACGTTGTTCATATCGTTCCAGCAATTCCTCTCCGTTGGCCTGAGCTCTTTTATGATCACTTTTAAGCCGGGTTTGTTTTTCTTTCCGTAATTCAAGTTCGCGCTGTTGTACGCGTATTTTATCCGAAGTAAGTGATATTTGCCGTTCCGTATTGTCCAGTTCTGCTATCAGATTTCTTTCCTGCTGCTGATATTTCTTTACCTCAGACTGTAAAACAGCGATCTGACGATCCAGTTCTTTTAGCCGCCGCGTACTTTTTTGGATCTTATTTTCATATTCTTCAAGGGAATCGGCAAAGCTCAGAAAAGTTATCATCCCTAAAAGAACAACTACAGCCAAATATTTATGTTTTATTTTCATCGTTGTAAAATAAGATATAATTTTCAGGGATTAAAACCATTTTATTTTTTGATTTTTGCAGAGATTTGTGTCGTTGCGGGGATCCGGCACGTTTTTTAATAAAATACGGCTCAGAATATACGGCTTTAAATAAAAAAGGGTCCTTTAAAAGGACCCTTAATTATCTGTTGATCATACCGGCGGAATATTAATACATGCCGCCCATACCGCCCATACCGCCCGGAGGCATGGCAGGAGCTTCTTCTTTTTCTTCCGGCTTGTCGCAGACAACGACTTCTGTGGTCAGCAACAGCCCGGCTATTGAGGCCGCGTTCTGTACCGCAGTACGGGATACTTTGGTCGGATCCACAATACCAAATTCGAACATTGAGCCATAACGTTGCTTACGTGCGTCAAAACCGTAATCGCCCTTGTGGTCAAGCACCTCTTTAATAATAATAGCGGGTTCAAGACCGGAGTTGAGAACGATCTGCCGGATGGGATATTCAAGTGCCTTTTTAATGATATCCACACCGATACTTTCGTCTTCGGTAGCATCTTTCTTGACTTTATCAAGGACTTTAATTGCGCGCAGAAGAGCAACACCACCGCCGGTAACGATTCCTTCTTCCGCCGCGGCACGGGTTGCATGAAGTGCATCTTCCACTAAAGCTTTCTTTTCTTTCATTTAAACTTCTGTAGCAGCGCCGATATTAAGGACAGCGACTCCGCCGGACAGTTTTGCCAGACGTTCCTGAAGTTTTTCCCGGTCATAATCGGAACTTGTGTTCTCGATCTGTACACGGATCTCATTAATGCGGCCCTGGATCGCTTCCGGATCACCGGCGCCTTTTACGATTGTGGTATTATCTTTATCAATATTAACACGGTTTGCCTGACCCAGGTCGTCAATGGTCGTATTTTCAAGTTTATATCCGCGTTCCTCGGAAATAACCGTTCCGCCGGTCAAAATAGCAATATCTTCAAGCATTGCCTTGCGGCGATCACCGAATCCGGGTGCTTTTACAGCAGCAACCTTGAGTGTGCCGCGCAGGCGGTTGACTACCAGTGTTGCCAACGCCTCGCCCTCTACATCTTCAGCAATGATCATAAGCGCGCGACCCATCTGTGTGGTTTTTTCAAGGATCGGCAGAAGGTCTTTCATTGTAGAGATCTTCTTATCATGGATAAGGATATACGGGTCTTCAAGCATTGTTTCCATGGATTCTGAATCCGTCACAAAATAGGGGGACAAATAACCGCGGTCAAACTGCATACCTTCCACAAGGTCCAGAGAAGTCAGTGCGCTTTTTGCTTCTTCAACCGTGATCACGCCGTCGGTACCGACCTTGGACATTGCGTCCGCAATGATCTCGCCGATCGGTACTTCAATGATCTCTTCTTTGTCCTGACCGGATTTCATCATGCGCACTACCTGATTGTTCGCAGAGATCGTACCCACCTGAGCGATCTTCTCTCTGGAATCGTTGACCTTTTTGCTCATAGAAGATAATTCTTCCAAAACAGCATTTACAGCCTTATCGATACCGCGTTTCAATTCCATGGGGTTTGCACCGGCAGTAACGTTTTTAATTCCCTCTGATACAATAGCCTGTGCCAATACTGTTGCGGTAGTTGTACCGTCTCCGGCAATGTCAGATGTCTGTGACGCAACTTCCTTCACCATCTGCGCGCCCATGTTCTCCATCTTATCTTCAAGTTCTATTTCTTTTGCAACGGTTACACCGTCTTTCGTAATAAGCGGGGCGCCAAAACTTTTTTCAATAACGACGTTACGGCCCTTTGGCCCTAACGTTACCTTCACGGCATTTGCAAGTTGATCAACTCCCGATTTTAACTTTTTCCGGGCCTCAACATCGTATTCGATTAACTTTGCCATATTCTTTTCCTCCATTTTTTAACAGCACTAAATTTATGAAAGCATTTCAATCATATCAAGACAAATACTTACTTTTTTATTTGTAAAAAGTTCCGAAATTATGTTCCGTCAATAATATCTGATCAGGAATTTCTTTCATTTTTCCCGATATCTTCCATCTCCCCGGGAGGATCAAAGCAATGACGGCAGCGGGCTTCATAGATCTCACCGGCTCCTACGACCACACGTTCTTTTGAAGTGCTTATTCTCTGGGTATAATTTGCAGCTGCGCCGCAACGCATACAAATAGCATGCATTTTTGTGATATCTTCGGCAATGGTAAGCAGATACGGCATGGGTTCAAAAGGGATCCCGCGATAATCCATATCGAGGCCGGCGATGATAACCCTTTTCCCGCAGTCGGCAAGATCCTGTACAATATTGATCAGGTCGTTGTTAAAGAACTGTGCTTCATCTATACCGATCACCTGTGAAAAAACCGCATGCTGAAGTATCTCTTCAGCATCTCTGATAACAATGCTTTGAATTTCCTGTTTGCTGTGACTTACGATCTTTTCCTTATGAAAACGATTATCAATTTTCGGTTTAAATACTACAACCTTTTGTTTGGCGATCTGCGCACGGCGAAGCCGCCGTATTAGTTCTTCTGTTTTCCCGCTGAACATGCTGCCGCAGATCACTTCAATACGACCGTTCTGGGGACGCCAGCCTGTTTCCATATATCTATTCCTTAATTTTTTACAAGTGTTGAGATTTTTGTTCGCAAAAGATCGATCGCTACTTTATTTTTTCCGCCTTCGGGAATAATAATATCAGCATAACGCTTGGAAGGTTCTACAAAAATTTCATGCATGGGGCGCACCGTCTTCATATATTGATTGATAACATTATCTATGGCACGCCCGCGTTCATAAATATCGCGCTTTAAGCGGCGAATAAAACGAATGTCGGCGGGGGTGTCCACAAACAATTTTATATCCAGCAATTCCAGCAAGGCGGGTTCATAAAGCACCAGAATGCCTTCAATAATGATCACTTTCTGCGGATTTACGGTCAATGTTTCTTTTGTGCGGGAATGCGTAACGTAATTATATTGCGGTACTTTTACTGTTTTCCCATCTGACATAGCCTTCAGATCCCTGACAAGAAGATCAAATTCCACTGAATCCGGATGGTCAAAATTCCATTTCAATCTTTCGTCTTTCTGAAGATAAGAAAGATCCTTATAGTACCAGTCCTGTTCAATAATTACCGCACCATTCAAATGCAGATCTTTAACCAGTGCCCTGGCTACCGACGTCTTTCCGGAGCCTGTACCGCCTGCGATACCGATAATAATATTTTCTTTCATAAGCATCTATTCCAGGTCTTTATCTCCAAACGCTTCCGGGAGTAGTGTTTTTATATTTGTGACCTCACGGATATTTCCCTCCTCGTCTGCAAGGATAATATCGATATTACCGCAAATATCGTAGATAACCTGCCTGCAGGCACCGCAGGGAGTTACTGCACCTTTGCTTACGATCGCCAAAGCAAGAAATGAGTCTTTACCTTTTGCTGTTGCGGAAGCTATGGCATTACGCTCGGCACATACGGATAATCCGTAGCTGCTGCTCTCGACGTTCACTCCGCTGATGATCTCGTCTTCTTCCGTTAGAAGCGAAGCTCCTACGTGAAAAGCGGAATACGGAGCATGGGCATTATGGCGAATCTCTTTTGCTGCCGCCACCAGTTCTTCCTGTTTATTTTTTTTGATCATCGTGCACCTGTTGACTTTATGTCTCTGACGTATTCACGAATGGTTTCGTAATACATACTTTCCCGATAAGATAACAAATATTTTTCATATAATGAAACGGCCTTTTTTAAATTATTTGTTTCTTCCATGAACTCCGCATACCGCAGCATAAAGAAATCACCGGCTTCGGTATCGATCAGCGCTTCATAATAGTTTTCCCAGAATTCTTTCTCGCGTTCTTCTTCATTGAGCAGACGTATGCAATCAAGAAAACGCATTCCGTAAAGGGCCAGTGCGGAAGACCTTTTTTGAAGTAAGGAATAAAAAAGTTCTGATGCCCCTGAAATATGATTTTGTGTGAGCATACGTTCCGCCCGAAGCCATTCATCGCGGTTCAGACTGTCTTTCAGACCTTCATAAATAAAACCGGCAAAATTAAGTATGTCATTATAAAGAACATCCTTTTCCGGCAATAAAGCAAGTGTCTGCTCTATACGTATTTTGAGAGAATCCATTTCATCGCTCAGGAATGTTGTATACAATGCCTGCGGCATCAGACGATCCTCTTCATGGGCCATCAGCCGGTATCTCTCACCCGCCTTTTGAATAAATTCACGGGCTTTGTGATATTCACCGCGGGAAATATAAAGATCTGAAATTCTTGACAATACTTGTATCTTTAGTTGCGCGGGACATTTAGTACTCAGATCGGTATATGTTTCCAGTGCGGTATCAAAATCATGATAGACAAGATAGAGGATTTCTGCACGGCGGAATGCGGCAATATGAGATGCCGGAGGCGGTCCTGTTGCCAGGGAATCGTAAGTCCGGAGCGCCTTTTCAATTTCTCCGGCATGGCGCATGTCGTAAGAGCGAAAACGAATATCGGTAAATACAGATGAGTACGGCGAGGAAATAAAGGTATGTTTTTTCTCATGCCGGTAAAAGCGCTCTTCGCGCGACCGGGCGGAAAGAAGTTCCATTTCTGTTTTTATTTCCGGGTCCGGACTGTTTTCTGCCAGCCGGTTTGCTGCTTTGAGGGAGTACGAATACTCATTTTTTTTAAACATACGCCCGGCAAATTCTGCCAGAGCTTTCTGTATTTCCGGATCTTGCGGCTGTTCGTTCAGGATATCAAAGGCGTCTTCATATTTTTCCGTATGAGTATGAATTTCGGATAGAAATATTTTAACCGGTATGGTGTCAATATTCCTGATCCTTCCGGCAATACGGTCATAAAGGGGAGAATCTGCCGGCTGCTTAAAAAGTGTCTGACGGACAAAGCGAAGATCCTGCGGACGGGTCCCGGCAATATGCAGGACTTCATCTGCGGCATGTTCCCAATCACGGTAATGCACACAGGTGGTAAAAAGATGTTGCACCAGCAGATCTTCAGATCCGGCGATCCGGCGAAGATCAAGAACAATAGCATATAATTGAGGACCGAGTCCGTATTCCAATACATGACGGTAGATATAATTTGCGTAATTGTTCTGCTGGCCCTTGCTCTTATCCTTGAAAACAAAACTCCAGTGTTCCCTTGCCGTATCTTCCTGATTATCGGCATAATAAAGCAAACCCAGTTCAAGACGGAAATACTGATCATGCAAACGATCCTTTATCCGCTTTTCCAGAAGCGGGATCATTTCATTAAACTTTCGTTGTTTTGCAAGTACCTGTTTATAGCGGGAAAAGTAATTAAAATGGCCGGGGTTGGACTCATAAAGATCCTCATATATCTGTTCTGCCTTATGATATTCTCCGTTTTTTTCATGTTCAAAGGCTATACGGTACCTGTTCCTGTCTGTCTGTGCCTCTGCCGGAAGCATGGAGATCGAGACTGCCAGAACAACAATAAATGTAATGAAAAATCTCATTTCTCATTCCTCTGCAGATTCAATTCCTGCTGTTTCCCAAGCAATGATTCAAGATACCTTTCCATCTCTTGTTTATCCTGCGGAGAAAGATCGCTTTCCCGTACGGCCCGGCGCAGTTCATTGATCAGGGATTCATGCTCGCCGAAATTACCGGGAAGACCCAACGGTGATTCACGTTCTGTGCTTTCGGCAGTTTTGGAGCTGCGCTCCTTTTTATAATCCCGTTTCGTTGCAGAACGGCTTGCATCCAGTAAACGCTGGACGATCTTTTCCTGACGCATGACCGTTTCCCGCCGCACTTGATTTTTCCGCAATTCATTGATCACTTTTTCCATATCCGCCGCAATACGGTTAAGATCTCCGGTGACGCGTTTCCCGCCTTCTCCTTCAGATATTCCCTGCTGAATCTGCTTCAGACTGCGGCGCAAAGCCTGCTGGCGTGCAGCGAGCTTCGCCAGGCGGTCCATCATGCTGCTGCCGGGTCGTCCATCGGGTCCGGGCTTAGGCATAGCTTGGTTCAGTTTTTGCTGCTGTCCCGCCATTTGCTGCAACTGCTGCAGGTAGAACTCCATACCGGAAGCGCCCCCTTCCTGCTGATGAACATTTTCCATTCTTTCCAGCAGCATGCGTCCCAGCCGGTTTATGGCGGCGAAGGCCGTATTCAATTCATTTTTTCCACGCGAGAGGTCTCCCTCTTCAATATGCTGTATACCGCTTTTCAAATTCCCGATCACTTGTCCGAGTTCCGCACCCAGCGCTTTGTCCACCAAAAACGTCTTCATGGAAAGGGACAGTAGATGTGCGTTGATGTCCAGCGCAATTTCCAGTATTCTTCCTTCCCTGCTGCTGAATTCGTGGAGCAGCGGTGAATGCTTATCAATGTTCTCTGAAAAGTGAATTACTTCCTCCTGCTGCATGGACATGTACAGCGTTTTCTGAAAAGCAGAACGAAAGGAGGAAGCGATTTCTTCCCGCTGTTGCTGCATCATGGAAGAGCTCATCTCCGAAAATGACTGCATTAGTTCCTGTAGTTCCTCTTTTGTTTCCCTGCTTTTCTGCAATCCGGTCCCGCGCTCCTGTTTCTGCAGATCCTGTGCTGCATCCTTCATATCAGCGGATACTGCCGAACTGTCCATCATCCGTAAAAATTCATCATACTGTTCCTTGTCTTCTTTTTCGAAAATCCCGGCTGATTCGTGACCGCGTTTTTCCCAGTCCTCTGTTTCTTTTCCGATCTTTTCCTGCTGTGAGGCCAGATCACTGTTGCTTTGTTTTTCTGCGTTTTCGAGCATCTGTTCCTGCTGACGGAGACTTTCTTTCATGCGCTGTGCCAGCTCTTCCAGGCGCTGCTCCTGCTGAATTCGCTTGAATATCTGCAGCATGCGGTCAAGGCTCTTTTCAAAAGTTTTTGCTTTTTCCGAAAAATCTTCCAGGAGTTCCTGCATATCTGAACTGTCTTCTTCTTCAAGCTTCGCCCGTATTTCCTGCAGAAGTTCAAAAAGTTCATCATCGATCAACTCATTCATAAGCTCCTGCAGCTGTTCAAAATCATCCATTACCTTGTCACTGAACAGCGTATTTTCCTCCATAAAACGTTTCTGTTCCTCCGTCTCGGAACGGATATTTTCCAGTTCCTCGCGGCTTTTTTCAAGGCGTTCGATACTTTCTTCTAAAGCCGTTTTTTTCTCCCAGTCCAGTTCCCCTTCCTGCAGTAATTCCTGTTTTATCTCTTCGATCTCCTCAGCAATATCGCGGCTTTCAAGAGTTTCTTCCGTCAATTTTTCCATCGTATTGCGCTGTTCCCGTTCCTGTTTTTCATACAGGTCGCCAAGGGTCGGAAAACGGGCATAAAAACGTTCAGAACGCGTAATCTTGGGACCGCTTACCGTGTCATTATCGGCAAGTTCGAAATAGTAAACAACTTCTGACCCGGGAGATATAAACCGTTCGATTTTCCAGTTGCCGATAACCGTCTGAACCCGTGAGTCTTTTTCGATGCCGATGTCATAGGTGTTCCGGGGCGGTTCTTCCTGGCTGTAGGTTGAATGGACCGAATATTTGACCCGAAAGGCAGAAAAGCCGTAATCATCCTGTATCTGCGCCATGAAGGGAAGATCAAGACTTTCCGTTAATATCATTTCTTCGTTTTTTTCCGGACGCAGCAATGTAATTTCGGGGTGATCGTCATCCTCAAGTTCAAGTACATAGCGCAAAGGTTCGCGGATTCGAATTCCCTTATCATTAAAGAGTTCCAGTTTAAGCGAACCGTCTTGTTCCGGTACAAATGTGCTTTCACATATTTCGTCATCATACTGCACCGGCAACGTATCTCCGGAGAAAATAAAAAATGAAGCACCGGCCGTTTCCGACAATGCGGCCCTGATATTTACACGCGAACCTCTCAGACAGCGGATCCGGTCAATATTCCCCTGATAATGCGCATCCCGTATCTGCGAGTACGCGGGTGAATACACATGGATATCAAGTGTTCTGACCCGCGGCCGGCGTAGTATCTCAACAGAAAGGGTATCGCGGTCAGGGTACTTACGGGGATAAAAAATATGAGGCCGGCGTAAAGCGGTAACATAAACAGCAGATTCACGGACGGGATGAACAGTATGTGTATAAAGTGAATCCCGTTCTTGTTGAAGTTCCAGTCTTTGCGTTTTATTGCTATCGATCCGGTACAGCTCAACCGCAAAAGCGGGCGGTGCAAATCGCTTGATGGATATTTGAAGAGAATCATAGGCATATAGGGATGTATCGGCGGGGATGCTCGTGATATGATGGCTGAAAGGCGGTTCATAGGCAGTGTGAATATGCAGAAGACGTACCGCAGGATCGCGGAAGAGTGGCACTGCAGCAAGAAGCACTATGAATAAGCCCAGGGAAAAGTAAAGTTTTCTCCTGACGGGTTTCGGCGTATAGGCATCATCAAAGATCCTAGGCTGATACTGCTCAATGAAACGGGTAACAGCGTACATGCGCAGGGGTTCATCTTCCCGTGAAAGCTGATAATGGTTAAGGAGTTTATCACGAACCTCAGGATATTGTTGTCCTATATGCAGAAGAAGATCCGTATTCTCTTTTTGAGAATGCCGGAAAAAAGCGTCTCTGAAAATATGGAAGAGCAGGAAAACAAAATAAACGTTAAAAAGCAGCACCCCGGAAAGTGCCTCTTTCGTCCCCGGAGAAAGATACCAGACAGATTCAATGAAAAGACAAATAAAAAAATAGGCGGCATTGAGAATAAAAAACAATAATCCCGCATGCCGTAGGCGGTCCACAGCTCTGCGTTTGCGGTATTCCCGGAGAATATCTAAAAAATATGTTGTCACGGCTTTTTTCACAAAAAACTTTTATTGCTACTGTTTTAGATGATAAACAAAAATATTGGTTCCCATTTGCAGGGCGGCTTCGCGGATCTCCGGCGGGTCTTGATGAACCTCCTCACTTTCCCAGCCGTCTCCCAGGTCGCTTTCGTAACTGTAGAAGACCGCAAGGCGACCTTCATGAAAGAGGCCAAGTCCCTGCGCCGGCTTATTGTCGTGTTCATGAATTTTCGGAAGTCCGCCCGGAAATTCAAAGACCTGATGATAAATGGGATGATCGAACGGAAGTTCCACCCATTCTTTATCCGGGAATACTTTTTTCATTTCCCTGCGGAAAGAACGGTCCATACCGTAATTATCATCTGCGTGAAGAAAACCCCCATTCTCAAGATAATGCCGTAAGCGCCGGACCTCTTCATCATTAAAAAAAACATTTCCATGGCCGTTCATGTACAGATAGCTATAGCTGAAAAGCTGCGGAGACCCGGGTTCCACAACAGCCTGACGGTCCGCCATATCCAGGTCCGTATGCGCTTCGATATACGCCATCAGATTTTCCAGCGATCCCGGATTACTGTACCAGTCCCCGCCCCCGTCATATTTCAAGCGGGCAATGGTCAGCGGCGGCAGGGGTTCCGCCGCAGAAAATGAGAACAGTACTCCAAGAAAAATGAGGACAAGAACGGATAATGTGCGTTGTTTTTTTATCATGGCGAAATATAATGAATTTTGGCGGACAAGCGAATTGAAAAAGACGTAAGCTTTATAAGTGTTGAGAATAAGTGTTGAGAATAAGTGTTAAGAATAAGTATTAAGAATGAGTATTAAGAATGAGTGTTGAGAATGAGTGTTGAGAATGAGGTTAAGAAAGTCGAATCGCCGGGACGTCGAGCCGTGGAGCTGATATTTTTCAACATTTCAACTTCCTGCACCCGGTAATCCTTCGAAACTTCAGTACGCTCCGAAAAACCTCAAAACAAAACACGGGCTTCTCTTCTTCTTCGCTTATTTGCTTATTTGTTTATTTGCTTCTTCGCTTACCGGCTTCTTTACTTACCGGAACATTGCTTTGATACTGCCCCAGGTCTGCTGGCGAACACCCAGAGTGGAGAGCGAAGCCCGGACGTTATCGGAATCCTTATACGTGCCGTTATTCAAAACTGCACGCACAATGTAATAGAACGTAAAATCACCGGATGTCGATGTTTTTCCGAATATGCTGTTATCAAGATGTGTGTAGCTGGCACCGTCGCCCAGTGCGCCCTGCCGCAGAATCCGTGTTCCCGAAAGCACATCATCTTCGGAACGGGAACGCCATATCTCATAGTATGAGACACCGTGCTCGTCCTTCGCCTGCCATTCTATCCTGATCCCTGCATCATGTTCTGCTGCAAAAACATAATTATAACCATCCCATGCAAACAGGAATCCTGCAAACAAGATAAGGATAAATGATACTGTGACATGTAACTTTCGCATATTCATACGCTCTGTCTGAAAATATAGGGATATTATTTCATGAA
>JAWOEU010000003.1:0-9443 GCA_046482575.1 Fidelibacterota bacterium | reverse complement strand
CAGCGTCTGCTTTTTACCTTTTTTGTCTTGTTTCTCTGTCGCGTCGGAGCATTTATTCCCCTGCCGGGAATTGATGCAAAATTTTTGGCAGCCGCTGCCGCCAAAAGTTTTGCATCAATTCCCGGCAGGGGAATAAATGCTCCGACGCGGCAGAGAAACAAGACAAAAAGGGTAAAGAGCAGACGCTGTCTTAATTCCTGGATCTTGAACATGGAACGAACCGTTTGCATCATAATATCAGCGCCTTTCCACCTGCTTTTTCGATCTTTTCTTTTGCGGTTTCGGAAAATGCATCAGCTGTGATCTCAATTGCTTTCGTCATTTCGCCGTGCCCGAGGATCTTAACAGGTTTATTCATTTCCTTGATCAAGCCACATTCAAAAAGTTGGTCCGCATTTACGGTCTTAACATCTTCTATCAAATTCAGATCCTGTATATTCACGATCTGATATTCCTGACGAAAACGTTTATTGGAAAATCCGCGTTTGGGAACCCGCCGCTGCAGGGGCATTTGTCCGCCCTCAAACCAGGGATGATGTTTTGCTCCGCTCCGGGATTTCTGTCCGTTCATTCCGCGGCCGGCCGTCGTTCCCTGACCGGATGCAGTACCGCGTCCCAATCGCTTTGTTTTTTTTCTTGTAGACCCTTTTGCAGGGGATAATTTCGATAAACTCATGAAACCTCCTCGACGTCTATGAGGTGAGGAATTTTTTCGATCATGCCCCGCACCGATGAATTATCGGGCAGAACAACACTTTTACGGATCTTTCCCAAACCCAGCGCCTCAATTGTCTGACGGGTCTTTTCCCGATATCCGATAGTGCTTTTGATCTGTGTGATCCTGATTTGTTTTTTCTTTGCCATTTTAATTAAAAACCTCCTGAACCGTCACACCCCGCCGTTTTGCGACCATATACGCATCTTCCAGTAAGGAAAGTGCGCGCATTGTTGCTTTTACGACATTATGTGAATTCGCACTGCCGATAGATTTTGCAAGTATATCATGTATGCCGGCCTGTTCCATAATGGCACGAACCGGTCCGCCGGCAATAATTCCGGTACCCGGTGAAGCAGGTTTAAGCAGGACTTTCCCCGCACCGTATTTTGCCGTTATTTCAAAAGGGATCGTTCCGTTCAGTACCGGTACACGAATAATATTTTTCTTTGCATCTTCACGTCCCTTATTGATCGCATCCGTTACCTGATTGGATTTCCCCAGACCAATACCCACATGTCCTTTGGCATCACCAATGGCCACGATCGCATTAAAACGAAAACGGCGGCCGCCGGTAACTACTTTTGCGACGCGATTCAGCTTTATTAATTTTCCTTCACTCAATTCGAGTTCTGACGGATTGATTGATCTCAATGCGTTACTCCTTTTTTAGAATTCTAAGCCAGCTTCACGGCACGCGTCTGCAAATGCTTTTATACGACCGTGATAAATAAATCCGTTGCGGTCAAAAACGACGGCCTTAACACCTTTTGTTTTTGCTTTTTCGGCAATAGATTTGCCGACACCGATGCCTAATTCCGTTTTTGGCTTGCCTTCCAGTGATTTACGAAGATCTTTGCCGAAAGAGCTTGCCGAACAAAGTACTTCATGATTCGTATCATTTACTATTTGTGCACTCAGGTGCTTATTGCTTCTATATACGACAAGCCGCGGACGCTCGGCAGTACCGAAAATCTTTTTTCTGATACGTGCTTTCTTTTTGATCCTGGCTTCGCGCTTTAATTGTCTTTTTTCTTTCATGATTGATCCTTTACCATGGTTTCACTATACTGCATTACGTAGCTGCTCCGGCAGTTTTTCCGGCTTTACGATGTACCTGCTCACCAAGATAACGGATACCTTTACCTTTGTACGGCTCCGGTTTGCGCAGTTTTCGGATCTGAGCAGCTACTTCGCCGACCTTTTGTTTGTCCGGACCGTATACTTTGAGAATATCACGAACCAAACTGAATGTTATGCCTTCCGGGGCATCTATCAGGATCTGATGAGAAAAGCCGAGTGAAAGTAAAAGCCGTTTATTGCTTTTCACTTCACCCTGAAACCCGACACCGATGATCTGCAGGGATATTTCATAACCTTCTGAAACGCCGGTGACCATATTATTGATCAGGGCTCTGCTGAGACCATGCAATGCTCTGTATTTCTTTTCGTCCGACGGACGTTCAACCACTATCTGATCATTGTCGACTTTCACGCTTATCTCATCGTGAAAGGGCTTTACAAGTTCACCCTTTGGCCCTTTAACAGTGATCATATTATCTTTTATGCTCACCGTTACGCCGCTGGGGATCGGAATAGGTTTTTTACCGACTCTCGACATAATAATCCTCTCTTACCATATCTTACACAAATATTCGCCGCCAACCTGCATTTTGCGGGCATCCTTATCGGTGACCACACCGTGGGATGTTGACAGAATGCCAATACCTAAACCGTTGTTCACGCGGGGAATATCAGTATTATTAACATATACTCTACGACCGGGTTTGCTTACACGTTCCAGACTGTAAATGACGGGACGTCCGTCATCCTGATATTTCAGATACAGACGAAGCATGCCTTGTTTTCCATCTTCGATCAAAATAAAATCTTTAATGTAACCCTTCTCCTTAAGCACAAGAGATATCCTGGCTTTCAATTTACTCGCCGGGATCTCTACCCAAGGATGTCCTGCTCTGCACGCATTACGTATGCGTGTTAAAAAATCTGCAATAGGATCTGTTACCATCTGTTACCTCTTTTTACCAACTTGCCTTTGTTACACCGGGGATCTCGCCCTTTAAAGCCAGTTCGCGAAAGCAAATCCGGCATAATCCGAATTTTCGGTATACGGATCTCGGGCGTCCGCAGCGTGAACAGCGGGTGTTCTTCCGTGTTGAATACTTCGCTTCGCGCTTAGCTTTTGCTATCATTGATTTTTTTGCCATACTCTGTGCAATCCTTATTTTTGATCACGCCGTACAAACGGAAATCCAAAACCTTTAAGAAGCTCATATGCCTCTTTATCGGTCTTCGCTGTCGTTGTAAAGGTGATATTCATTCCCCGAACCGCATCAACTTTATCATAGTCTATTTCAGGGAAAATGATCTGCTCACTTATACCAATTGAATAATTGCCCTTACCGTCAAAAGCCTTGTCGGAAAGACCGTTGAAATCACGCACACGCGGGAGAGCAATATTTATGAAGCGGTTCAAGAACTCGTACATATTGACATCCCTCAGGGTGAGCATAACACCGACAGGATCTCCTTTACGGATCTTGAAATTACTTATGGCTTTTTTGGCATAGGTGACAACCGGTTTCTGTCCGGCTATCGTCGTAAGATCTTCCACAGCATGTTCCAGCTTTGCTTTTTCGTCACGGGCGTTACCGATACCGATATTGACCGTGATCTTTGCAAGCTTCGGAACTTCCATTACATTCTTATAAGCAAAGGACTTGGTAAGATGCGGAATGATCTCTTTTCTATACAGCTTTTCTAATGTTGGAATATCATTCATATCTGTCTACTTTCCTTCAGTCACTGTTTCACCGGTTTTCTTTGAAAAACGCACTTTGGAGCCGTCTTTCAGTATTCTTGTTCCAATGCGGGTCGGCGTTCCATTCACAACCACCATAAGGTTTGATGTGTGGACAGGCGCTTCTTTTTCGATAATACCGCCCTTCGGATTGTCCTGCGATGGACGTGTATGGCGTTTAACAATATTGACACCTTCAATGATCACACGATTTTTCTCCGGGAAAACTTTCAGGACTTTTCCTTCTTTCCCTTTGTACTTACCCGCAATAACTTTTACGCTGTCGCCTTTTTTAATATGCACGGTCTTCTCCTTACAATACTTCAGGTGCCATTGATACGATTTTCATATAATGCTTTTCGCGCAATTCACGGGCAACGGGACCGAATATACGTGTTCCGATCGGTTCACCCAGTGCATTGATCAATACAACGGCATTTTCATCAAATCGAATGTAGGATCCGTCCGGACGTCCCACTTCTTTATTGGTGCGGACAATGACAGCTTTGGAAATATCGCTTTTTTTGGCTGTTCCGCCCGGTATCGCCTGCTTTACGGTAACCATAATGGTATCTCCGATGCTTGCATAACGGCGACCGGTCCCGCCCAATACTTTAATGCATTGTACAACTTTTGCACCTGTGTTGTCAGCAACTTTTAATTTACTTTCAACTTGAATCATCGTTTATCTGCCTTTCAACTTTGATGCTTATTTCGCTTCCGGCGCACGGTCAAGGATCTCTTTAAGGCGCCAGCGCTTATTTCGGCTCATCGGTCTTGTTTCAACAATGGAAATGGTATCACCCATACGGCAGACATTTTCTTCATCATGCGCCGTAAACTTCCGGCTTTTTTTGATATATTTACCATAAACCGGGTGTTTCATCCGTTGATTAACGAGAACGGTGACCGTTTTATCCATTTTGTTGCTTATCACAACACCGATTTTTTCTTTACGATTTGTATACGTCATTCCTGAACTTCCTGTTATTTACGCAATCCAAGTTCATATTCATGAATAATTGTTTTCAGCTGGGCGACTTCCCGCTTCAGGTAACGAAGCTGTGTCGGATTCTCCAGCTGCTGCAGCGTATGCTGAAAACGCAGGTTTAATAATGCATCCTCATCATCACGTAATTTTACAACTACTTCATCTCTTGTCAATTCTTTTAATTCCGCCTTCGACAACATCACATTATCCTCCAATTTCACGTCTGGCTACGGTTTTTGCTTTGATCGGCAGTTTATGGGCGGCCAGACGGAAGGCTTCTTTCGCCATATCTTCCGTAACGCCTTCGATCTCAAAAAGCACACGGCCGGGTTTTACGACGGCTACCCAAAATTCGGGTCCGCCTTTACCTTTTCCCTGGCGCGTTTCTGCAGGCTTTTTCGAGACCGGTTTATCCGGGAAAATCCTTGTCCACATCTTTCCGTGTTTACGGACAATACGTGAAATCGCGATACGGGCAGCTTCAACCTGACGGCTTGTTATCCAGGCCGATTCCATGGCCTTCAATCCGTAGTCACCAAAACTGACGGTAGAACCGCGGGTTGCCAAGCCCTGCCTGCGTCCGCGATGCTGCTTTCTATATTTAACCTTTCTTGGCACTAACATAGGTTACTCCATTCCTGTTAGATTGTAGATACTTCTCCGTTACAGATCCAAACCTTTATTCCGATACAACCGTATGTTGTATAGGCGGTCACATCGGCAAAATCGATATCGGAACGCAGGGTGTGCAGGGGAACTCTTCCCTCATGCACCGTTTCCTGGCGTGCCATCTCCGCTCCGCCGAGACGGCCGGAGAGCTGTATGCGGATACCGTCTGCGCCCTGCCGCATCGTATTCTGAATACTGCGCTTCAGCACACGCCGGAAAGGCATTTTCCGCAACAGCTGCTGGGAGATGTTTTCACCGACTAAATAAGCGTTCAGTTCCGGTTTCTTGATCTCTACAACATTTACATTCACGTCAAATTGGGTCAGTTTCCGAATTTCTTCGCGCAACTGGTCGACTTCTTTGCCTTTTGCACCGATCACGACACCGGGACGTGAAGTATGTATAGTGATTGATATCGCTTTTGACGTCCTGTCGATCTCAACTTTTGCAACACCGGCATTTTTCAGGCGCTTTGCAAGATATTTGCGAAGCATCAGGTCTTCACTGAGCTTAACGGCAAAATTGCGCTCATCATACCAGTTTGACAGCCAGTTTCTTGTTATCCCAAGACGAAAACCGTAAGGATGTGTTTTTTGACCCAACGTTTACTCCTTCTCTTTCGTATCGTTTTTAACGTCTTCTGCCGGAGTTCCGACAACTATCGTTAAATGGCAAGTGCGTTTACGGATAAGATATGCGCGCCCCATGGAACGGGGACGAATACGTTTCATCATTGGTCCCTGATTCACATATGCTTCCTGTATCAGAAGCTCATCGGGATTTATTTTCGCACCTTCATCGGTATTCAGCAAATTGGATACTGCCGAACGTGTTGTCGAAACAACGATCTTTGCTGATTTTTTTGGCATAAAGGTCAGCATATTAATAGCGTTATCCACGCGTTTCCCCCGTACCATATCCAATACGGGTTTCATTTTTTTGGCACTTAGCCGTATGTACTTATTAACTGCACGAGCTTTCATTATTTACCTACTCTTCTTATGTTGTCCTGTGTCCACGGAACGTACGTGTCGGTGAAAATTCTCCCAATTTATGTCCCACCATATTTTCCGTAATATAAATGGGGATGAATTTTGTACCGTTATGCACCGCAAAGGTGAAGCCGACGAAATCCGGAGTGATGGTTGACCTGCGGGACCAGGTTTTGATCACTTTTTTCTTTCCGGATGCCATCATATTGTCCACTTTCTTTTGCAGTGATTCATTGATATAAGGACCTTTTTTTAATGACCTAGGCATATCTGTTCACCTTTACTTTTTCTTCCGACGTGCAACAATATGTTTATTGCTCGGATTTTTCTTTTTGCGGGTTTTATACCCTTTGGTCGGCTTACCCCAGGGCGTACGCGGATGGCCGCCGCCGGAAGTTCTGCCCTCGCCGCCACCCATTGGGTGGTCTACCGGGTTCATTGCAACACCGCGAACTTTTGGACGTTTTCCCTGCCAGCGCTTGCGACCTGCTTTACCGAGAGTAATATTGATGTGATCTTTGTTCCCGACCTGACCGATAGTGGCCTGGCAGGATTCAAGGATCATGCGTACTTCTCCGGAAGGGAGCTTAATGGTCACATATTTACCCTCTTTTGCCATGATCTGCGCACCGGACCCTGCACCACGTGCGATCTGTGCGCCTTTACCCGGCTTCATTTCAATATTATGCACCTGTGTACCTGACGGAATGTTCTTCAACGGAAGCGCATTCCCCAGTTTTACGGGAGCTTCGGGACCGGATAGCAACTGGTCGCCGACTTTTATACCGACCGGAGAAATGATATAGCGTTTCTCGCCATCGGCATAAACAAGGAGGGCAATATTTGCGGAGCGGTTCGGATCATATTCTATTGCTGTAACGCGTGCGGAAACACCGTATTTGTTGCGTTTGAAATCAACAACCCGGTATTGTTGCTTATGCCCGCCGCCGCGATGGCGTGAGGTTATGCGCCCGTTGGTATTACGGCCGCCGCTCTTCGGACCGGCTTTGAGTAATGACTTTTCCGGTGCTTTCTTGGTCAGTCCGTCATTGACCAACGTGGTTTTATAACGCTGACCGGGAGTATGTGCTTTATAGCTTTTTAAAGGCATATCTTTCCTATTCCTTAAACAGCTGTTTCGCCTTCAAAGAAATCAATATGATCTCCTTCAGCAAGGGTTACGATCGCTTTTTTCCAGTTTGAACGTTTTCCTTCCGTCCGGATCACCCGTCCGCCGCTGCGGATGGTCATTGATTTCATCTTACCTTTTCTGTTCATCGTTGCGACATCCTTCACGCGGACATCGAAACGATCTTCAATTGCATTTTTGATCTCGATCTTATTTGCTTTGGGAGCTACGACAAAGGCATATTTGCCCATTTCCTCTCCCATAATGCTGATCTTTTCTGTCAAGATCGGTCGAATGATGATGTTCTTCTTTTTCATCTGCTCGCCATATCCTTATTTAAGGCCTCGTTGATCACATCAAGTGCAGACCGTTCAATGACCAGGGTTTCACAATCCATGATCTCAAAGGTAGAAGCACGGTCGGCAAGGACGATATATACATTGGGAATATTTCGTGCGGCCAAATAAAGATTATCCGTGATCTCCCTGACCAGGATCGTTAATTTTTTTCCTGTCAGGCCCAACTTTTCAAGTACATCTTTCAGGGCTTTGGTTTTCGCTTCTTTCAGCTTGATATCTTCGACAACAAGAACTGCTTTTGCGTTCGCTTTCTGCGACAATGCGCTGCGCCGGGCAAGATGTTTCACTTTTTTGGGCAGCTTTGTCGTATATAAGTGGGGTTGCGGACCGAATGCCCGGCCTCCGCCGACCCATACGGGGGAACGGTTGGAACCGGCACGGGAAGTACCGCGGCCCTTTTGTCTCCAGGGTTTTGCCCCGCCGCCACGCGCATCACCGCGGGTCTTGGTCTTATGGGTTCCCTGGCGCATATTTGCCAATTCCGCCTTTACCGCAAGGTAAAGTGAATGCTCATGCGGCTCAACTCCGAAGATTTGAGAAGACAGATCGGCCTTTTGGCCTAATTTTTCACCGTTGGTCTTCAGTACATCTATCTTCATGATATACCCCCTTTAACAATTTGCAATATTCCGTTCCGGGAGCCGGGAACGCTGCCTTTGACCAAAAGGATATTTTTGTCCGGTCGGATCTCCATTACTTCGAGATTTCTTACCGTAACGGTTTCATTTCCCATTTGTCCCGGCATACGCATGCCTTTCCATACCCGTGAAGGTGAGGAACTGGCACCGATGGAACCGGGAGCACGCAAACGGTCTTTCTGTCCGTGACTTTTAGGTCCTCCGGAGAAATTATGACGCCGGACAGTACCCTGAAATCCCTTTCCTTTCGATTTGCCGGTAATAGATATCACATCGCCCTTATTAAAGATATCAACATGGATCTCATCACCGACTTTCAAATTTTCCACTTCTTCCAGACGGAATTCCTTCAGGGTGCGCAGAACCTTTCCGGCGGCTTTCAGATGCCCGAGCTCAGGTTTGCTAACCTTTTTCTCGCGGACTTCACCGAAACCCACCTGGACTGCGGTATATCCGTCAGTCTCATCTTTTTTGATCTGAGTTATATAGCATGGGCCCGCTTCGATGACCGTCACCGGGATATTCCGGCCGCGCTCGTCGAAAATACGAGTCATACCAATTTTTTTTCCTATGATTCCGTTCACAGTTTTAACCTTTTTTATTCATAAGAACCGTCCGCACATTGACGGTACGATCCTGGATGTTAACGGTCTAAACTTTTATTTCAATATCCACGCCGGCAGGTAAATCCAATTTCATCAATTCATCAATGGTCTTCGTCGTGGTATTCAATATTTCAATGATGCGCTTGTGCACTTTGATCTGAAATTGCTCTCTTGATTTTTTGTTTACATGCGGAGAACGATTCACCGTTACAACAGAACGTTTTGTAGGTAACGGGATCGGACCTGAAATGATGGCCCCGGTCGCTTTCGCACGCTGTACAATTTTCTCCGTTGATTTATCAAGGAGATTGTGATCATAAGATTTCAGCGCAATGCGTATTTTTTGTCCTGCCATAATGCTCTATGCCCTTACTCAATGATCTCGGTTACAACGCCGGCCCCTACGGTCCGTCCGCCTTCGCGGATCGCAAAACGCAGTTCCTTTTCCATGGCGATCGGGACGATCAGCTCTACTTCCGCTTCGATATTATCGCCCGGCATTACCATCTCTACGCCTTCCGGCA
>JAWOEU010000114.1:0-7574 GCA_046482575.1 Fidelibacterota bacterium | reverse complement strand
CTCACGGCTTCGGCAGACCGGGACAAGGATCACGAAATCTTTCAGTATGTCACCACAATAACGGAAACAGCCGAGCCCCGCTATATACTGGCCCGCCTCAATTACGAAACTGCCGGCCTGCAGATGGGTCTCAATATTAACGTCACTCCCGATTTTTCCATAGAATATCGCGGACGTCTTTTTTTCTCGGCGGGCGCTTATGATGATTTTAAACGGGTAACGGACGCCGGAAATCACGACTATGACAAACGCTTTGAGCTTTTAACTTCCAATCTTACGCTGGCTGAGGATGTTTATTTCTGTGATGAGGATCTTGACGGGATCAGCGATTACCGTTTCAATGACCCGGATTTTGTATTTAACTCCTTTAAATCCAATCTCGTCCTGCGCTGGGAATACCTGCCGGGTTCCGTACTGTACCTTGTGTGGTCACAGGATAACCATATGAATATCGACAGAAACCACCTGACGCTTCCCGGTAATATACGCGATCTCCGGAACGAAATACCGTATAACATTTTTCTTTTGAAGGTTTCCTGCAGAATGGGAAGATAGAATCCGGTAAACAGGAGCAATACCGAAAGCTCTGGTGTGTCGACCGCACTCATTATTTTTCAACAATTCCGGGGATTACCGTTGAGCGGCCATTACCGTACCAGCATCATTTTCCGCATAATGATAACGGGGTCACCTTCGATCATAGCTACCATGCGACAAAGATAAACACCGCTGGGCGCCGGCATTCCGCTTTCATTCTCTCCGTACCAGCGCACGCTGTGATTGCTTGCTTCATGATAACCGTTCGCAAGTTCTTTTATCTCTTTTCCTAAAAGATCATAGATGCGTATCGTAACATGACAACCGACAGGAAGGCTGTAACGAATATCCGTAAATTCAGTGAATGGATTCGGTGAATTTGGAAGAAGTTCAAGTTTTTCCGGATTTGCTGTAAGAAAACGATCCACCTCATGAACGTAAACCGGCATATAATATACGATCATGTCATGACCATCGGTAACGCGGATGGTAATAGCATCTTCTCCGGATTTATTGTTTTCCGTATAGAAAACAGCACCGCCGAAATCATCATTGATCACATACCGGACAATACGGCCCGGTGTGATCTCCCACACAAGATCATCAAGGTCATTATCGATATCATAAACAATATCTTCAAAGATCAGGGTATCGGAACTGTTGGATTTAAACGACAATGAATCCGGAAGTGACATTGTAAAATACGGAGGATCATTAACGGGTAAAACAGGGATAGTCCAGGTTTTTTTAACAGTTTTTTTCCCGTCGCTGGCGGTAAGCAAAAGCTTCTCTTCTCCGTACCAGTCCGGTTCCGGCCAGAGAATAATGGTGTCCGGCTTTTCTTCTATATTCACATTATCACTGCTGCGGTATCCGATGTTCAGCGTATCCCCTTCATCGGGATCGTAAACAAATTGCCGGATAAAGGATAGCGGTAACATTAATGATTCATCTTCCATAATATGCGTATCCGGCAGTGCTTGCCAGCGGGGAGCATCATTAACGGGGGTAATTTCCACATTCATTATGGATGTATCCTGAAGGCCGCCGTCATCAACCACTATACTGATGCTTCCCTCTCCATTCCAGTCCGGAGCGGCATAGAACTTTACCACACCGGTTTCTTCGCTGACAAACAGCGGCGGATCGGCCAAAAACCTCCATAGAAGTTCGTTCGCTTTTGTTTCCACATCCGATGCAAATTTTTCCAGATACTGCCGGGAAAGGGTAAGTGTATCATCTTCTGCCCAAGTCTGATCCGGAAGGTCTTCGATCTGCGGCGCATCATTAACCGATATCACCCGAATGCGGCAGCGGGCCGTATCGGCATATTCTCCGTCACTGACGATCATTCGTACCTGCGCCCGCCCGTACCAGTCCCGACCGGCATAAATATTATATCCATCCGGTTCTTCTTTTATGTAAAGATTTCGGTCCGGGATCAGGGTCCATTCCAACTTTTCATCGGGCGTTTCGATGTCATGCGCCCAGGAGTATAATTCTTTTCTGCTTAAGAAAAGCGTGTCATCTTCCAGAAAGGATCTTCCGGGAATATCGCTCCATACCGGAGGATCATTTACCGGGCGAATATGAATGACCCAATTCCGGCTTGCGGTTAGTTCGCCGTCACTGACCGTCAATCGAATGGAATCTGTGCCGTACCAGTCCTGCGGTGCGGTCAGGCGGATACGGCTTCCGTCATAAAAAGCTCGGATTTTCCCCAGGCGCATGGCCTGCCATTTTAAGTTTTTCCGCGGTGTTTCCACATCTTCGGCAAAACGCTGCAGTGCGGGAAGTCCTATATATAATGTATCATCTTCATTAAAAGCTATCTCAGGTAATTCATATAAAACCGGCGGATCATTTACGGCTTCAACATTGATATGCCAATAAGCCGTATCCGTCAATTCCCCATCGCTGACTGTCAGCATCAGGCTGTCAATCCCGTACCAGTCCTTTTCCGGAATTATCGTGATCATTTCGCCTTCCAGAGATATGGATACATGGCTGCCGGAATAAGCCTGAAAACGCAGAAGCGTATCCGGGGTCTCGATATCATCGCTATGCTCGTATAACCACGAATAGGGCAGCCTCAGCAATTCATCCTCAAGCAACTTCAGTGTGTCCGGGGTATCCCACTTCGGCGCATCGTTGACCGCTTCCACGATCACCGGCTGACAGAGCGTATCATGGAATTCTCCGTCCGAAACAAGAAAATGCAGACTGTCGTTACCGTACCAGTTTTCCTGCGGCCGATAAACAAACAAAGAATCCCGGTCCAAAATTTCCTTCCTGTCGCCAAGTTCCCTGATATACAGCTCATCTTCCGGATCGGGATCGCGGAACCGGCTCAATAAGGAATCTTTATGCAATATCAGCTGTGTATCTTCACGGATACGTTTTACGGGGGGATCACTTATTTTTACCGGCGGATCATTTACGGGAAGCACCCGGATTTGCACCTGAACCGTATCCATCAGTTTTTCATGGCCATAGGCTATTGTCAGTACCGCGCTTCCGTTCCAGTCTCGAAGGGGAATAAGCGTCAGGCCGCTGCTGTCCGGATAGAACGAGATCTCGGGAACATTAACAGAAGGAAAAAAATCCACGGAATCTTTTTCATCAGCTTCATATGAATAGGAGATCCGGTAAACACTGTCTTCGGGGAAAGTGATGTCTTCTTCGATCTGCAGCGCCGGCATTGTGATATTCTCGTATAAAACGATCTGTCCGAGTCCCTGTTCCTGAAGAAGATCCGCTGCGCCGTCACCGTTCATATCATAAACGGCGAAACTTCCGTTACTGTCCGACAGCCGGGTAATGTGTTTACCGTTCTCGGTACCGGAAGAACCCCATACGATCTTCAACGCATCCTCAACAACAATACTGTCAGGAATTCCGTCCAGGTCCAGATCCGCAAACGCCTGCTTTACAAAATCAATGCGTTCATCATTTCTTACTTGAATGCGGCGTGTCATGCCCAGTGTTTCTCCGGGAAGAAATGCACCCGCTGTAAGCTGTTGCGCATACAAAACGGGCAACATGATACCACAAAGCATCAAGATCAGTATTATCAGCTGTTTATGTTTTTTCGGCATTGCTTTTTTTGTTTTTTTCTCTCCCAATAAAATACGCCTGAAATGTAATTTTTTAAATTAATTATCACAATTAATTTCTGTACCTGTATGCAGATATCGTATTAGCGGAAATACGTAAAAAAAAACACCGCAGTTGATCCCTGCGATGTTATATGCTGCTTTTATCCGGTCTTATATGATCTTTGATTTACATTTAACGCAATGTGTTGTATGCGGTACTTCTTCCAGGCGCTCATCGGGTATACGTTCACCGCATTCTTTGCAGTATCCGTAGTCAGGATCTGTCTCAATGCGGTCCAGGGCCTTATCAAGAAAGGTAAGGAACTTATTTTCTCGTGCGTATTGCATAAATGCTTTTTCTCTTTCCTGTGCATCGGTTCCGACATCTGCCATATGATAAGCATAATTTGAATCGAGCTGGCTGCTTCCCGGTGAACTGTCTATAAAAGATTCTTTTTTTGTCTCAATTTGTTTCATCGCCTCCTGACGTTTCCGGATAATAACTTCCCGAAAATGATCTCGCTGGGCTTTTGTGAGTTTCGGACCTTTTCTTTTGACGTCCGGCATATTCTCCCCTTTTCTATTACACTCGTTTAATATTAATAATTATTGCTTCATTTCCAAATTTTATTTCTTTGCTCGCTTCAGCTTTTTTCCCTTTATCTTCACTGAGCGTTGCCAGGGTTTCACTGAGAAGATAACTTTCATACCGCCTGACAGCTTCCATCAGTTTCCCGGAGCCCGTAAACCAGAGTTCTATGCGGTCATCCACATTGTAATCAGCCTCTTTGCGCAGGGTCTGAATGTGCCGGACGAGATCACGTATCATCCCTTCCTGCTTCAGTGACTCTGTCAGTCTGATATCAAGGATCGCCACATATCCGCGGTCTTCGACTGCAACGGCGTTTTCTTTTTCCGTCATGCTGATATTGATATCTTCCGGTGCTATCTCTACCCCGTTAACTACAACACTTTTCCCTTGCTGAACCTGTGAAGCCACTTTTTTCCCGTCCATTTGCTTCAATCCCTGAATAACAAGCGGCATTTGTTTCCCGATCTTTTTTCCCAGTGTGGTAAAGTTGGGTTTTGCCTCGTAAACAATATATTCATCAATACTGTCAATAAGTGTGATCGTTTTAACGTTGAGCTCTTCCTTGATCTGAGATGCAAGTTCCACGATATACGTTTTTTCTTTTTCGTTCTTTGCCTTAAAAAGCATGTCGGCAAGTGGCTGACGGGTGCGGATATTTGCTTTGTTCCGTGCAGACCGGCCCATTTCCACTGCCTTGATGATCAAATCGATCTTATTAAGAAGATCACGATCGATCAGGGACTCGTCCGCTTCAGGAAAGTTCTGCAGATGCACGCTTTCCGGAGCATCCTTCTCAACGGAACGCACGATATTCTGATAGATCTCTTCCGTGACAAAAGGCAGAACGGGTGCGATGACCGTTATAACGGTTCGCAATACCGTATACAGGGTATAATATGCCCCCCATTTGTCCTCATCATTCTCGCTTTTCCAGAAACGGCGGCGGCTGCGCCGAACATACCAGTTGGACATGTTGTCCAGTAAAAGCTCAAATTTGCGCATAAGCCGTTCTACGTGATATGAGTTGTAATCTTCTTCTGCTTCTTTGATGAACATATGAACTTTCGCCAGCGCCCATTTATCGAGCTGGCTGAGTTTTTTTCCGTCCATCTTTTGGTCAGAGGGGTCGTATCCGTCGATATCTGCATACGTGATATAGAATGAATACATATTCCACAGTGTCAGCAGTTTTTTTCGGATCTCATCCGCGGGACTGTACCCAAAATTAAGGTTGTATTCCGGGTTATGGGCTGTATACATCCAGCGCATTACGTCTACGCCAATATGATCCGCCGCCTCTTCGAACCAGATGGAATTACCGGCACTTTTATGCATGTCCTTTCCATGCTCGTCCTTCACCAGCGCATGGCCCAGCACCGTTTTAAAGGGTGCGGTGTTCTCCAGTACCGTGGACATTGCCAGCAAAGAATAAAACCAGTTCCTGAATTGTCCCGGTAAAGATTCGGTGATGAAATCCGCAGGAAACCATTTTTTCCAGTAGTCGTGATCAGTAATATAGTGCATGGTGCTGAACGGCACAATACCCGCATCCAGCCAGGGATTTCCCACATCGGGAACGCGTTTTACCGTTGCGCCGCATTTTGAACATTCGATCTCGATATTGTCAATATAGGGCTTGTGCGGTGAGTGCCCCTCAAATTCTTCCCAGCCGGAGACCGCCCGTTCTTTCAGTTCTTCTTTACCGCCGATGACATCGACATTGCCGCATTCGGAGCATTCCCATACCGGCAGGCTCAATCCCCAGTAGCGTTTTTTGGAGATCATCCAGTCCCCCATATTCCGCAACCAGTCGATCTCGCGGTCATGTCCCCATGAAGGGATCCATTTTATCTGTTCAACCACATTTATCATTTCGTTGCGAAGTTCATCCATTGAGATGAACCATTCATCGACAAGGCGGAACACCAGTTCCGTTCCGTGCCGCCAGCAGGTAGGATAACGGTGCACGATCTGATCGATCTTGTAACAAATACCTTTTTCTTTCAGATTGTTAAATATCTCTCCGGCCGTTTCCTGAGAGTTTTTGCCGGTCAGGTAGTCGAAACCCTCTACATAGTTCCCGAACTCATCTATCGGTGCAATGATCGCGATATCATTCTCTTTTGAAAGGGCAAAGTCCTCTTTACCGCAACCCGGAGCGATATGCACAATACCGGTACCGTCGCTTTCGCTGACCTCGTCCCAGGCGATGACAACATGGTCGACATCCTTCTGGGCACTGAGTTCATCAAACGGTCCGTTGTATTTCAAGCCGAGAAGATCCTTGCCTTTCAGCTCTTCAACAACTTCATACGGGCCATTTAAAATATTGACCAATGCTTTCGCCAGATAATAGTATTCAACCTTAGCCTCAGTCTCAACTTTGACCTTAACATAGTCCATATCCACATTGACCGCTGCAGCCGTGTTGGCCGCCAGAGTCCAGGGCGTGGTGGTCCAGACCAGCAGTGCTTCGTTTGGCTTGTCCCTGAGGTAGAATTTGACAAAGACGGTTTTATGGGTCAGCTCCTTGTATCCCTCGGTGGCGATCTCGTGTTCGCTCATCGCGGATCCGCAGCGCGGACACCAGGGCATAACATCGTGTCCCTTGTAGATCAAATCACGCTCATGACATTTTTTCAGGAAATGCCAGATCGTATAGTTGTTCTCATCGCTCATGGTATAATAAGAATTGTCCCAGTCCATCCAGTAACCCAGACGTTTGGACTGTTCCGTCTGTATTTTTGAATATTTGATCACACGGTCCTTGCAGGCCTGTACAAATTTCTCGATCCCGAAATCCTCAATATCGGTCTTGGACTTGAAACCGTGCTCTTTCTCAACTTCAACTTCGACCCAGAGGCCCTGGCAATCGAAGCCGTTCTGATAGCGCAGTTTCTCTCCCAGCATGCTGTGATAGCGGTTGAATACGTCCTTTAAGGTCCGTCCCCAGGCATGATGCACGCCCATGGGATTGTTGGCCGTGATCGGGCCGTCCAGAAAGGACCAGCGGGGTCCGTTTACATTTTTTTCGCGACGTTTATTGAAAATGGATGCGTCCTTCCAGAACTTCAATTGCTGATGCTCAAGCTGAACGAAGTCCACCTTGCTTGAAACCGATTTATACATAATTCCCTTTCTTCTGGTTCAGCATTCTTCTCACAGTTGAGTAAAATAGACAGCGGAGAGGTAAAAAACAAGGATTTATGAATGGATGATGAAGATGTTGACAGGTTGCGAGAGGCGCTGATCGCAAGTCACATGTCCTGCTCCGGAGAATGCCGGTAAACAACAAAACACATATGATATATAAATAATATTTTATACTTATAATTTATCACTTGTGT
>JAWOEU010000084.1:0-3282 GCA_046482575.1 Fidelibacterota bacterium | reverse complement strand
TCCGGATTTTGTTGATCGGCTGTTGCCATTGTTATGTTTTTCTAATCTTTTTGATAGATCAGATGTATAACCGATGTAATATCGATCGCTTGTTTCTGAATATAAAATATAGGTAAAATACATTTCGTCCCTTTGTATTCCTCTTTAAACACAAAGAGTTCGCTGTGCGAACTCTAATGCGGGACTGACGAGACTCGAACTCGCAACGTCCGGCGTGACAGGCCGGTGCTCTAACCAATTGAACTACAGCCCCAGTTAATAGCCCGTTATTATACGGCGTTGTAAATAATTTGTCAATGGTTTTTATTTTTCTGATCGTCTTTTTTTGCACCTTTTTCATCTGCATGATGATTTCCCAATATTAATTGCTCAATATATTTCCTGGATTTCTTCTTCTTGATATCTCGTTCCCGGACAATTGCATCATTTTTCTGTGCGTATTTTTCAACATACACTATTTTCCAGGGTACCCCTCTTCGTGTATATCGGGAAGCACCGCGATTATGATGATCCAGTCTGGAATTTAGATCCGACGTATACCCAACATAATATTTGTTTAAACTTTGTGAGAAAAGGATATAGGTGAAATACATTCCGCGCCCCCTTGGAATTTGCAAATCTCAATAAAAAACCCGTCTTGTGATACGGGTGGATGGTGCGGGACTGATCCCGACGCATGTCGGGACAACTTCCGGCGTGACAGGCCGGTGCTCTAACCAGTTGAACTACAGCCCCGGTTCATGAGCCCGTTATTATACAGCGAAGTTGATAATATGTCAATGATTTTTATCCTTCTGATCGTCTTTTTTTTCACACATTTTTCATATGCATGATCAAGTTCTAATAATTGCTCTATATATTTTCTGGATTTTTTCTTCTTAATATGCCGTTCCCGGACAATTGCATCATGTTTCTGTAAGTATTTTTCAAAATATACTATCTTCCAGGGTATCCCTTTTCTTGTGTATCGGGATGCGCCACGGTTATGGTGCTCCAGTCTGGCACTTAAATCCGAGGTATATCCAATATAATATTTTCCCAGATGTTGTGAGTAAAGTATATAGGTGAAATACATTCCGTGCCCCCTGGAAATTACGTATCTCAATAAAAAAACCCGTCTTGTGATACGGGTGGATGGTGCGGGACTGATCCCGACTCCGTCGGGACAACTTCCGGCGTGACAGGCCGGTGCTCTAACCAGTTGAACTACAGCCCCGGTTCATGAGCCCGTTATTATACAGCAATACGGACAATTAGATAGAATATTTTTCCGTTCTTAAAAATGTCCAATATACCGTTGTTATTGATCTTCAAAGCTTTAGCACTGCATAAGGCAAATTCCCGGAAATATTTTTTCTTTGCTTTTGAAATTGCTTATTGTATTTTAATGATCACAAGTACAGGAGGATCTCAATGGACTACACATTAAATTATCTCAGGACTATGCCTGAAGTTTTTGCGGACGCCCTTCTGGGCGGAAAAGACCGTAAGGTCTTCAACCACAAGCAGGACGGGGAATGGAAAAGTTTCACGTATCAGGAAGTTTACAACTACATTCAGAATATCGGCTTTGGTTTACATTCCCTGGGCGTTAAAAAAAATGATAAAGTAGGAATATTATCGGAAAACCGTCCGGCATGGTCGATGACCGACTGGACCTGTGCACATTTCGGTTTTGTATCGGTTCCCATTTATCAGACATCGATTCCGCGTCAGATCGATTACATCACCAATCATGCGGAATGTAAAGTCATTGTGGTCAGCTCAAAGGAGCTTGCGAAAACCGTCATTTCCCTGAAAAACAATCTGAAGACCCTGAAGTATATGGTTGTTGTCGATAATGCGGAATTTGATGATGACTGGATCTTGTCCTGGGACGAACTGCTGAAAAAAGGTGCTGCCGAAAAAGAAACTTCCGGGCTTTCTATGGCAGCTATTGCGGAAAAAATAAAGCCGGAAGATCTCTGGAGTATCATTTATACCTCCGGTACCTCCGGTCTGCCCAAGGGCGTGATGATATCCCATTTCAATATCGCCGCCAATGTTCAGCAATCACAGGCCGCCATTGGTTTTCTCAAGGATAAACGCTGGCTTTCCTTCCTGCCGCTCAGTCACAGTTTTGAACGTGTTACCTCGCTGTTCAGTCTTTGGGTGGGTGCTGAGATCTATTACGCCGAAAGCATTACAAAGGTCGCCGACAACCTCAAAGAGGTAAAACCGCAATATATGACCACCGTACCCCGCCTTCTGGAAAAAGTGTATTCAGCGGTGCTTGAACAGGTTGCCGAGGGTTCTCCGGCCAAGCAGAAGATCTTCAACCGGGCCCGGCAAATCGGAAATGATGCCGTGGAAAAATATCTTGTTTTCAATAAACAGCCCAGAGGCATACTCGGTGCAAAATATTCACTGGCAAAAAAACTGGTATTCAATAAGATACAGACCGTTTTCGGCGGCGAGTTCATTCAGTGCGTAAGCGGCGGCGCTCCGCTTTCCGATGAAGTCGGGAAATTTTTCCTTGCCGCGGGAATACGCATTATCGAAGGGTACGGCCTGACCGAAATGAGTCCGGTCACGCACGTCAACGATAATGATAATATTAAATTCGGCACGGTTGGGAAAGCCCTTCCGGATGTCCAGACGAAAATCCTTGAAGACGGAGAGATCCTTCTGAACGGTCCCAACCGAATGAAAGGTTATTACAAAAATGTGGAATTGTATTGCTTGGAGCCGGAATTGGTGTAATGAACATTATGCTGGTTTCCGTGAGTGAACGTACAAGAGAGATCGGTGTTCGTAAAGCTGTCGGAGCCACCCGAAAAGCAATCGTTTCTCAATTTCTGATGGAATCGATAGCCATCTGCCAGATTGGAGGAGTCATTGGGATAATCATTGGTGCGGGATTAGGAAATGCTGCAGCCATATGGCCAAACCCCGTCGTATCCTCCATGGCCCGGGCCCGGCCCGACGCCACAAAGGGAAACACCCCGGCGGCATAAGGAATACCCTGCTTTTTCAGATCCTGCTCCGTCCGACCCACCCAGGCACGGGGCCGGAATTCAGGCCGATACGCAATTTGAAGGCCACACCGAATTCGTCGTTTACCCTGCGGCTGTAGTCCAGCAATGCGGCCTGTACGTCCAGGGCAGCGCCACATGCCCGCTGGGCATGATCCTCATGGGCAAGCGGGGCACCGAACAGGGCCATGACCCCGGGAAGCATCCGCCGATTTGAGGACAAGCTACACCTACCAAACGGAATTGATGGAAAGTGGTAGTAACAATG
>JAWOEU010000008.1:0-7322 GCA_046482575.1 Fidelibacterota bacterium | reverse complement strand
GATGAACACTTGTGATCTTTCTGCGGATTTTATATGGTAACGAAGTATCCTGCAGGAGCAGCGGAAACGTATAGGCCGCCGGCCGGCAAGGGTCTTTATAGACCGCGAACGTTTCGGAGAATTGAAAAGGTACGGTAGAATAAAACAAAAACGATGAGGAATCCATGGCTGATAAACCTGCATCTTACCCTTTAATGGAAAAACTTATAGCACTTTCGCGCCGCCGCGGCTTTTTATTTAAAAGCAGTGAAATTTACGACGGAATAAATGCGGTTTACGATTACGGTCCCATGGGAGTGGAGCTGAAACGCAATATCAAAGACCTCTGGTGGAAAGATATGATCACTTCCCGTGAGAATGTAGTGGGTATGGATACCGCTATTCTGATGCATCCGCGTGTCTGGGAAGCTTCCGGACACGTCAAAAATTTTCATGATCCGATGGTGGAATGTAAAAAATGCAAGCGCCGATACCGTCAGGATAATCTGCCGGAAGATCAGGATGCATGTCCTGAATGCGGCGGTGAATTCACAGAACCCAAACAATTTGACCTGATGTTCCGGACAAAACTCGGATCGACAGCTGAAGGTGCTCTGGACGTCTATCTCCGTCCGGAAACCGCGCAGGGAATATTTGTCAATTTCAACAATGTGCTTTCCTCCAACCGTCTCAAACTGCCTTTCGGCATCGGTCAGCTGGGAAAAGCTTTTCGCAACGAGATCACGACCGGTAATTTTATATTCAGGACCCGGGAATTCGAACAGATGGAAATGGAATTTTTCATCCGGCCGGGTGAAAATGCCCGCTGGCTGGAATACTGGTCGAAAGAACGCCTGAGCTGGTACCGGTCACTGGGAATACGCGAAGAAAATCTGCGGCTGCGCCCGCATGCGGAAGATGAACTTGCGCATTATTCCACCGCCTGTTATGATGTTGAGTATAAATTCCCCTACGGTTTTTCCGAGGTGGAGGGTATTGCCGACCGTGGAACCTATGATCTTACGCAGCACATTGATCACAGCAGGAAAAAGCTGCAGTATGTCGATCAGGAAAACCGTGGCGAGAAGATCGTTCCCGCAGTGATCGAAACCTCTGCCGGTGTGGACCGTGCCGTACTTACGGTAATGACCGATGCATTTTGGGAGGACGACGAAAACGACCGTATCGTCATGCGTTTTTCACCGCGGGTGGCGCCGTTTAAGGTCGCTGTTTTTCCGCTGTTCAAAAAACAGGGGATGCCGGAAGTTTCCCGGAAACTCTACGATGAGCTCCGGAGGCATTTTGCGGTTTTTTATGATGACGGCGGATCCATCGGCAAACGCTACCGCCGGCAGGATGAGATTGGTACGCCTTTCTGCCTGACCGTTGATCATCAGACCCTTGAGGACAACACGGTTACCCTGCGGGACCGCGACAGTCTGGAGCAGATCCGCATTTCACTGGATGAAATACTGTCGGTTCTGACAAAAAAGATCATATAAAAATCTGAAAAATTGTTTAAGAGTTTAATGCCTTAAAAGTTTAGCTATTTAAGGTTTAACAGAACAACAAATTAATAAGTTTTATTCAAAAATCCACTCCGCGTGATTCTTCTTTAACGCCGAATCCGTGGATGTCACATTCTTCTTTGGGTGCATGCCGCACATTAAAAAGTTCATATTCGGTAGGACAAAAAGATGTGGGGATCTTTTTGCTGACGCTGCAGATTTTAAATTTGCGCACCGTCGGCGGCTGATCAAAATCAACAGAGGCTATGTCCCTCGCATCATAAGATTTTTTCATAAAATTCGCCCAAATGGGAAGAGCTGCACGGGAGCCTGTTTGCTGCGGTCCCAGCGGGATCTTCTGATCATCAACGCCGACCCAAACGCCGGCTACGAGGAGGGGCGTAAAGCCCACGAACCAGGCATCGGTATAATTATTGGTCGTACCCGTTTTGCCGCCGCAGGGGACCCGGAAACCGTAGACATTGCCCACTTTTCTTCCGGTGCCGTTTTTGATGACGGATTTCAGAAGATCAACCATGAGGTAGGTAGTTTCCGAACTCAGTACTTCGCGTGTTTCACGGGGAGAACGGTAGATCTCCCTTCCATTGCGGTCGAGGATGCGTTCAATTGCAAACGGACGGTTCCACATACCTTTGCTTGCAAAGACGGAATAGGCGGCGACCATATCGCTGAGGATAACTTCACCGCTGCCGAGCGCAAGTGAAGGATAGGCTGGTAATTTCGTTGTGATCCCCATCTTCCGGGCATAATCGATAACGACCTCAGGAGTTGTCAGCTGGGTGATCGCATTCGCGGCGATAAGGTTAACGGAATTCTGCAAACCTTCACGAATGGTCATAAGTCCGCCGGTGCTGTTATCAAAATTCCGGGGTATCCATAATTTCCCGTCCGGCTGCGGAATGGCCGGCGGCTGATTCAGAAGCAGCGTTGCCGGAGAATAACCGTTGTCAATAACGGAAGTGTAAACAAAAGGTTTGAATGTTGAACCCGGCTGCCGTTTCGCCTGTACAGCGCGGTTGAATTTACTTTCTTCGAAATTCTTTCCGCCGACCATCGTCCGTATGGCGCCATTGACAGGATCAAGGGAATAAACCGCGGCCTGAACGGTTTTGGGTTTTGGTGGCAGAGCGGCGATCAGGGAGTCCATGGACAAGCTGTTTGAATCGACAACGATCGTATACCATGTATCCGGATCAGTTTGTATGGAATCCCGCTGCAGTGAGTCGGTCAGGAAAAAATGATACAGGGAACTGTCTCTGCCGAGGGTATCATAAACAAAGGGATCGATTTTTTCTTCTTTGCGGGTTATACGCTGGTCATCGGGAAGCAATGAGGGCATGAAATACAGGGAATCGTAAGTGGTAGACGGAACAACGGGACGCAGGCTGCTTTGCATAGGGGAAAGGGACAAGGTGGTATCGGCACGGAAAGCGGTAGTTTCGGCCACAGCCATAAGACTGTCGGTACCGGTATGATAATACCGATATGCGGTTGAAGGTTGTGCTGCGGACAGTTCAGCCTTATTCGGCCGTACCGAAATGATCATGTAATCCGAAAAGTATTTCAGCGGAATGGGCTGATTCAGAAAGTATTCTTTATAGATCTTCAGCAAAAATTCCGGATTATTTTTCAGGCTCTGTTCAAGGATCTCCTGTTGTTCCTTCAGTTCTTCCTTCATGACCTCCTGAGCGATATTCTGCATTTTATGATCAAGTGTGGTAAAGATTTTCAATCCGTCACGATAATAATCTATACCCTGATTACGGCAAAAACGGGAAACTTCCTGACGGACAAATTCGGTAAAATAGGGAGCAAGGCTCTTATTCTCAATATGTTTTATTTCCGTGGAAGTTGATAAACCGTCAACGAACTGTTGTTGACTGATCTTTGCGTTTTGGACCATGTTGCGTAAAACGAGATTCCGCCTGCGTTCGGCGCGCTCATAATAAAAGCGGGGCGAGAAACGGCTGGGCGCGGGGAGTATACCGATCAGCATTGCAGATTCATCAAGGGTCAGATCGCGGGCTTCCTTGGAAAAATAATAATCGGAGGCGGCCTGGATCCCGTAACAGCCGTGTCCCCAGAAACAGGAATTCAGATACATCTCCAGGATCTCTGTTTTGGAATATGTGCGTTCAATAAGTATGGCGACAATTAATTCCTGTACCTTCCGTTTGATCGTTTCCTGACGGTTCAGATGCAGGGTGCGTGCCAGTTGCTGGGTGAGCGTGGATGCTCCCTGGGAACCGAAACCCTGGGTGATGTTAACCATCAGTGCTTTGACAAAACGCCGCAAATCCATGCCCCAGTGGGAATAGAACTTTTTGTCCTCTGTGGATAAGATGGCATCCTTTACAAAATCGGGAATGGAATCAAGCGGTACCAGTGTACGGTTTTTAATACCGAATTCCGTTAAGACCTGACCGTCTGAAGAATAAACGGTGGATACAATGTCCGGTTCAAAACGCTCCAGATCTTTGAGATTGGGGAGATCGCGGGAGAAATAAAAGATAGCCCCGCCGATAAGAAGTCCTGCCAGTAAAAAAATACCGAGCGTTATCCAGACAGATTTTTTGATAATGCGCCACATCAGTTTGAAATTTACCAAGTATTAAGTGGTTTTCAAAATGCTAAAAGATGAAAAATAACGATTTTATTTTTCTGCCGGGTCAATATTTGCTGTTCAGCATGATGTCCGTTGATGACCCGCAGGTGTAAATATGGGGTGAATTATTCATTGTTCGCGAAAAATAATTAATGTAAATTTACAGGTTTGTAAGCTGGAGGAATGTTATAATGCACAGAACCGCAATTTACCCCGGAACCTTTGACCCGATAACCTTTGGTCATCTGGATATTATTGAACGTGCTGTAAAGCTGTTTGATAATGTGATCGTGGCGGTTGCCGATAACACGGAAAAATCGCCCTTGTTCACCATTGAAGAAAGGGCCGGAATCATCGAAAAAGCCGTGAAAGACATACCGCGTGTTGAAGTAGATACATTCGATTCTCTTATCATCGACTATTGTCACAAAAGAAAGGCGACCGTCCTGATACGCGGACTCCGGGCGATCTCCGACTTTGAGTATGAATTTCAAATGGCGCTGATCAACCGGAAGATCGGGAAAGATGTAGAATCCGTCTTTTTAATGCCGAAAGAGGAATACACCTATCTGAGCTCATCCATGATCAAGGAGATCGCCGCTTTCGGAGGAGATGTATCCTGCTTTGTACCTCCACATGTGAAAGAAAGACTTAATGAAAAAAATATTCTCAGGAAAAGGAGTTAGCATGACCCCACTTGAAAAAATCCGTGAACGTGCAGTCAATGATACGGATGTACACATCGTATTGCCGGAAGGGAAAGATCCGCGCATTTGCAAAGCCGCGGTTGATATTGTCAGGGAAAAGATCGCACACGTTACTATTCTGGGAGAGGAAAACGCATTATCGAAAGCAGCGAGTGAAGCAGGTGTTTTTCTTGATGATGTTACCGTGCTTGACCCCGAGCAGGATCCGGATTTTGAAAATTACGTATCAGAGTACTATGAACTGCGGATCAAAAAAGGCATGACAATGGACAGAGCACGGGCGGTCATGCAGGACCCCACGTTTTTCGGTGCAATGATGCTGCGGATGAACCGGGCGGATATCTGTATCAGCGGCGCTCTGAATCCCACTGCGCATGTATTGCGGGCCGGGCTTCAGATCGTCCGTACGGCGCCGGGAACAACCGTAATGTCCAGCGATATGCTGATGTTCGCTCCCGACAGCCGCCCTCCGATGTCCTTTGCTGACTGCGCCGTTAATCCGGATCCTAATGCCGAACAGCTCGCGGAGATCGCATACACGACTGCCCAGACCCATAAATCGATCTTTAATGAAGAACCGCATGTTGCCCTGCTTTCTTTTTCCACAATGGGAAGCGCTTGTCATGCGCTTGTTGAAAAAGTGCAAAAAGCATCTGAAATAGCAAAAAAATCATATCCCGGACTATTGATAGAAGGGGAGATGCAGGCTGATGCCGCCATTGTTGAACAGGTCGGTAAAAAAAAGGCACCCGAAAGCAAGGTCGCCGGCAAGGCAAACGTCCTCATTTTTCCGGACCTGAACGCCGGGAATATCGGTTATAAACTAGTGCAGCGTTTTGCGGCTTATCAGGCTGTGGGACCGATCCTGCAGGGACTGAGCAAACCCATTCATGATCTTTCGCGGGGATGCTCCGCCGACGACATTATCAATTTGTCCGCCGTGGCGGCTTTACAGGTAAATAACACGGGGTGACATGCATGCCGAACTACAAATATAAATGCAAAATATGCGCCGGCGAATTCACATTCTTTCAGCCGATAAACGATCAACCGCTGCGCACATGTCCCGAATGCGGCGGCGAACTTGTTCGTTTACTTACCGGCGGCGGGGGCGTAATATATAAAGGCGCCGGATTTTATGTAAACGATTACAAAAAATCTCCGAAGAAGCCTGTCGAAAAGAAAAAGGACAACTCTCCCAAAGCATCCTGATAAAAGAAGGGTACGTTATATCTATGAGATTTGTTGATCTGGCGCAAATTGAGGTCAGTGCCGGTAAAGGCGGCGACGGCTGCGTAAGCTTTCACCGTGAAAAATTCGTTCCCAAAGGCGGACCGGACGGCGGCGACGGCGGAAACGGCGGCAGTGTGATATTCCGGGCCGACCCGCAGCTGCACACGTTGCAGGATATCCGTTATCACAGGAAATATAAGGCGGAGAACGGACATCCCGGCGAAGGGAATAACCGTTCGGGAAAAAACGGTAAGGATATTCATATCCGTGTTCCGGCCGGTACCCTGATCAAAGATATGGAGAGCGGGGAAGTGCTGGCGGATATGGTGGAAGAGGGACAGACCTGGGTCGCAGCCGAAGGCGGCAGCGGAGGATGGGGAAACCAGCATTTTGCGAATTCTGTTAATAAAGCGCCGCGTTATGCAAAACCCGGTCTGCCCGGAGGATCGCGCAAACTCGAACTGGAACTGAAAATACTGGCGGATGTGGGACTGGTCGGTATGCCCAATGCCGGGAAGAGCACTCTCCTGTCCGTATTGAGCGCTGCCCGGCCCAAGATCGCGGATTATCCTTTTACAACTCTCGTGCCGAATCTTGGCATTGTGCGTTACGGCGACTACCATTCCTTCGTCATGGCCGATATTCCGGGCCTGATCAAAGGGGCGCACCGGGGGAAGGGACTGGGGGACCGGTTTTTGCGCCATATTGAGCGGACAAAGGTTCTGGTATTCATGATCGATGTCAATGAAGAGGACATTCCGCAGACATTCCGGACGCTCCTGCGGGAACTGAGCGAATTCAGTAACGAACTGGCATATAAACCGCGGCTGGTCTGTATCAGCAAGTTTGACACCTATACCGGAGAGGAAGAGATCACCGGGGATATCATTCCCGGCGAGAAAGTCATCACCATATCCTCACAAACGCATTATAATCTGGATAAACTGATCTTTAAACTGGGGGAGATGTGCGGTGATTGAAAAGTAAGAAGTAAGAAGTAAGAAGTAAGAAGTGAAAAGTAAGAAGTAAGAAGTAAGAAGTAAGAAGTAAGAAGTGAACAGTTGAGATATTGAAGGGTGAGACGAAAGGCAGGAGGGATTAAGAGACGGAGAGACGGGGAGTACGGTTCTGCGAAGGATCTCCATAACGGCACGATAGTGCATAATTAATTAACCTGCTTTGCTCCGAAAGCATTCAGAGCTACGCAGGGCGCAGCAAATTAACAAATTAACAGATTAACAGATTAACAGATAAGCAGTATTAAGTGAA
>JAWOEU010000099.1:0-14017 GCA_046482575.1 Fidelibacterota bacterium | reverse complement strand
GCAATACGTATTTTATCTGAACAACTTGCAAACAAGATCGCAGCCGGAGAAGTGGTCCAGCGCCCCTCATCTGTTGTAAAGGAATTAATGGAAAATGCCATTGATGCCGATGCCACGGAGATCCTTGTTTCCATTAAAAACGGCGGAAAGGATCAGATCCGGGTAGTCGATAATGGTACGGGTATGCATGAAGATGACCTGCTTCTGGCTTTTGAACAGTATGCGACGAGCAAGATCGCGCAGCTTGAGGATCTTGAAAGCATTCACACGCTTGGATTCCGGGGAGAAGCACTCCCCAGTATTGCCTCAGTTTCCATGGTCGAAGCACAGTCATGCCCGCCCGGGGAGAATGAAGGACGTAAACTTGTCATAACGGGGGGCGAGATCCAGCAGGTTGAACCGGTACCGATGAAACCCGGAACGCATATCAGTGTCCGCCGCTTATTCTACAACACCCCCGCAAGACGAAAATTTCTGAAATCAGCGAATGCGGAATATCGTCATGTTATTGATACGGTGCGGCGGTTTGCCCTTGGATATCCGCAGCTGCGTTTCCAGCTCTATTCCAATGACAGTGAAGTATTTATTCTCGAACCCTCGGATCTGAAAAAACGGATCACGGATGTTTTTTCCGGACATTATGAACAGAAACTTATCCCGGTTGAAACCGGCGACGGATCAAACACGCTAAAGGGTTTCGTGGGCGGCCTGGATCTGGTACGGAAAAAAGGCGGTGAGCAGTATCTTTTTGTCAATGACAGGCTTGTTAATGACCGTCTTATGAATTCAGCAGTCTATAGCGCCTTTACTCCCATGATCGAAAAAGGAGAATATCCTTTTTTTGTGCTGAAATTGTATTTGCCGGCACAGGATATAGATGTCAATGTTCATCCGCAAAAGACAGAGATCAAATTTCAGAATGAGTGGCAGGTTTATAATTTTATCCGCAACGGTATTTCCCGGATTTTGAGAGATACGCTTAGTGTTCTCAATACAATGAGTGAAAGGCCGGAAGCTGATGCACGGACTCCGGCATATACGCCGCCACAGAGCCGGAACGGCGGACAGCAGAATATGCTGCTGAATCACCGGCCTCCATCGAAACCCCCTGCTCCCGAACCGCTTCCCGAACATCATCCGCTTTCACAGAGGATACAAAAATTCAACCGGAATCTTGATATAGACGCCCCCTCTTTTCCCGGTAAAGGCGCTACCGTCAGTCTGTGGCAGGCGCACAACAAATATATTTTTGTGCAGATCGCATCTGCGGTGATCATTATTGACCAGCATGCGGCTCATGAACGCATTCTTTTTGAAAAAGCGCTGAAAACTTTTTCCGGCTCGGCGTCACAGGCAAGCCAGCAATTGCTGTTCCCGGTAAGTCTCGAGCTTTCGCCGGATGATTTTTCTTTGCTGGCGGATGTACTGGATGCATTCAGTTTACTGGGTTTTTCCCTAAGGATTTTCGGAAAGAACACAATGCTTATTGAAGCCGTTCCCGCCGATCTGCGCTCCATTGATGAGGGCCGGGTCGTTCTGGAAATACTTGATTATTACCGTGAACGTCGCGAAACACGTCAGGATAAACGCTATAACATGGCGGCATCCTATGCCTGCAAGGCGGCAATAAAAACCGGTGATAAACTGGAGGCATCAGAAATGCAAAATCTTGTAGATCAGCTTTTCCAGACTGAATCTCCCTATGCCTGTCCTCACGGACGCCCCACCATCATCAACCTGACCCTTGATGAACTGGACAAGCGGTTCAGAAGGACCTGAAGCGGTGATCGGCAGTCCGGTAATCAGAGTCAGATAGATCTTGCGCGTTTTTATTATCCGCTACCGTAAAAAGTCAGCAATCAGCTCCATTGCTTCCGGAACTGACGATATGATCCGGAAAAAAATCCCGTCAGAGCCATAAAACGCTTATGAAAAATTCCGTGTTCCGGGCGTTTCATACGAACACTGTGCTGCATAATTACCGATGTATATGAAGATTTTATTGGGCGGCAAATACTTTCTTAGAACTTCTTTTCCATCATACTTGCATTCCGGTCCTGAATCATATATATTTTACGGCTAAACAGAAAGGAAAGAAAAATGAAACATGTATATTTGTTCGGTGCCGGTGAGGCAGACGGAAAAGCGACACAGAAAAATTTGTTAGGCGGAAAGGGCGCAAATCTTGCGGAAATGAACCGTATTGGTGTACCCGTCCCCGCCGGTTTTACCATTACCACGGAAGTTTGCACCCAGTGGTACAAAGAAGGTGAGGAAAAAACGGTCAAGGTGATCAAGCCGGAAGTCGAGAAAGGCATAAAACACATGGAAAAGGTTATGGATGCCCGTTTCGGCGATGCGGAAGATCCGCTGCTGATCTCCGTACGTTCCGGCGCGCGTGTTTCCATGCCGGGAATGATGGATACGGTCCTTAATCTCGGTCTGAATGATGAAGTTGTTGAAGGACTTGCAAAGAAATCCGGCAATGAACGTTTTGCCTGGGATTCCTACCGCCGTTTTGTTCAGATGTTCGGCGACGTGGTTCTCGGTATGAAACCTGAAAACAAAGAAGCCATTGACCCCTTCGAAGAAATCATTGAAGAAAGCAAAAAGAAAAAGAACGTTGAATTGGACACGGAACTGGATATTGATGATCTTAAAGAACTGGTCGATAAGTTCAAAAAAGCGGTCAAAAAAGAGACCGGTCATGATTTTCCTGCGGATCCCTGGGATCAGCTCTGGGCTTCGATCGGTGCGGTATTCGGCAGCTGGAACAACCCCCGCGCCAAAGTTTACCGCAAAATGCACGGCTTTAAAGATGAATGGGGTACTGCAGTAAACGTTCAGGCCATGGTTTACGGGAATATGGGAGAAAATTCTGCAACCGGCGTTGCTTTTACCCGTGATGCGGCTACCGGTGAAGATATTTTCAACGGTGAATACCTCATTAATGCGCAGGGTGAAGATGTGGTGGCCGGTGTGCGCACACCGCAGCAGATCACTCTGGAAGGCTCGAAACGCTGGGCAAAACTTGCCGATGTGTCTGAAAAAGACCGCAAAGAGAAATTTCCTTCGCTTGAAGAAGCGATGCCGGAAGTATATAAGGAACTTGATGACGTTCAGCAGAAGCTGGAAGATCATTATAAAGATATGCAGGATCTGGAATTCACCATACAGGACGGCCATTTGTGGATACTGCAGACACGAACGGGGAAACGTACCGGTTCGGCGATGGTCACTATTGCAATGGATATGTTCCGGGATGACATGATCGGTGAAAAAGAAGTGATCAACCGCATTGAACCCCACAGACTGGATGAACTTTTACACCCGGTTTTTGATCTTGATGAACTGAAAAAAGCCAAAAGCATTACAAAAGGTCTTGCGGCGTCTCCGGGTGCCGCAACGGGACGTATTGTCTTTTTCGCCGATGAAGCCGAAGAGTGGGCGAATAAAGGTGAAAAGGTCATACTTGTCCGTATAGAGACCTCGCCGGAAGATCTTTCCGGTATGGATGCCGCAGAAGGTATTCTTACTGCCCGCGGAGGTATGACCTCTCACGCGGCTGTTGTTGCCCGCGGTATGGGAAAATGCTGTATTTCCGGCGCCGGGTCCGTGAATATCAATTACAAAAAGCGCACGATGACGGTAGACGGAAAGACCTTCGAAGAAGGTGACTGGATTTCTCTGAATGGTTCAACCGGTGTTGTCTATGAAGGCAAGATCCCGACTATTGATCCCGAACTGCACGGAGATTTCGGTGAATTGATGGAACTCTGTGATAAATATACAAAAATGCATGTCCGGACCAATGCGGACACACCGCACGTCTCGAACGTGGCAAGGAACTTCGGCGCCGTCGGTATCGGTCTTTGCCGGACGGAACATATGTTCTTTGAAGGCGACCGCATTAAGGCGATCCGCGAAATGATCCTGAGCGATGACGAAAAAGGCCGCAGAAAGGCACTGGACAAGATCCTGCCTTATCAACGTGAAGATTTTGAAGGTATTTTCAAAGCAATGGACGGACTGCCTGTCACGGTGCGTTTACTGGATCCCCCGCTGCACGAATTTGTACCGCACGAACCAGAAAATCAAAAGGAAATGGCAGATGAAATGGGTGTGCCGGTAGAAAAGGTCAAAGAAAAAGTTAATTCCCTGGCAGAATTCAATCCTATGCTCGGACACCGCGGCTGCCGCCTTGGTAACACCTATCCCGAAATCACTGAGATGCAGACACGCGCTATCCTGGAAGCGGCCCTGAACTGTAAAAAGAAAGGCATTGAGGCCAAACCTGAGATCATGGTTCCCCTGATCGGTACAAAGGCTGAATTTGATATGCAGGAAAGTATCATCCGGGAAACCGCCGATAAGCTTTTTGAAGAAAAGGGCGATAAGGTGGAATATCTTGTAGGTACGATGATCGAGATTCCCCGAGCCGCGCTTACCGCGGACAAGATCGCGGAATCGGCGGAATTCTTTTCCTTCGGTACCAATGACCTGACACAAATGACCTTTGGATACAGCCGTGATGATGCAGGCACGTTCCTGCCGATCTACCTGGAAAAACATCTCCTTTCCGATGATCCTTTTCAGAAACTGGACCAGGAAGGCGTTGGCCAGCTTGTAGAGATGGGAACGGAAAGAGGCCGCTCTGCGCGCAAGGACCTGAAAGTGGGAATTTGCGGCGAACACGGCGGTGAGCCCAGCTCGGTCAAATTCTGCCACAAGGTCGGCATGAATTATGTCAGCTGTTCTCCTTACCGCGTACCGATCGCACGTCTTGCAGCCGCCCAGGCAGCGATTGACGAAGATTAGATCTTAAGAATAACCGTAATATATGACAAAAAAAACCCCTTCAAAAAGAAGGGGTTTTTTATATCTTGGGTCAAGTTTTTGAGCAAACAAATAACGCAATAACGCGGTAATTCCCTGATCCGGTAAAAAAACCTTATTATATAAACGAAAAAACTTGGCTCAAATTCCTCGATGCTTAAAATACGTTTAAGCAGATAAATACAAATCAATCGCATAATATCATCACAACGGAAACCTGTGTTTTTATTCCGAAATCGATGAAATAACTTGGGTCAAGTTTATTTAATCTTAAAAATTATAACTCAATTATTTACAAGATAATAGTGCAAATATAATATTAACGGGACAGTGTGTTTTAACGGAATTTTATAGTAAAAACTTGAGGCAAGTTTATTTTTCTGCCGACTACCGTCTACCGGCTTCCGACTACCGTCTACCGACTTCCGACTACCGTCTGCCATATTAATGCATATACCGCGAAACAACCTCGATCAAATAATTGATCCGGGAACGCTCGTTATGGTCAAGGGAACCTTCCTTTTTACATTTTCGCAGGCCCTGTTGCAGAAATTCTTTAATATTTTCCAATTTGGATGAGGTGTCTTTGTCGCCGTGAATAAAGCGTTTTTGTATATAATCAACTGCACTTTGATTTTTGGGTATGTGTTCGTCATCATCCATGCGGTCGAAAATATCCTTCATCGTCCTTAAGGTTGCCAAATCGTCTTCACCGAGACGTTCGTATTTGAATATTTCCGGATCAGCTTCTGCAAGAACGGCAAGGAGATAAGCCAGATAATTGCTGATGCCTTCAAGTTTCGGATAATCCAGTTTTTCCGCCGTATCATAGCAGGAATGATAATCATTGAATTTCCCTGCGGTCATAAAAAGATAAGGCAGCTTATATTTTTGCAGCGGGAGATAGTCACCGGACGGCGGAATGGCATGTGCCCCGATGCGCATCGGAGAAAGATTTTTCACCGCCGACTGCATCTCGTCCAGTACCGGACCGACACCCGATTTCTCAGCGCCGATGATAAAAAAGATCTCCTGGAATTTTTCAGGTACCCGCCCTTCGCCCATACGATGTGCCAGCAGATCAAGAATGATCGCCAGATCAACTTTTTCGATAAATTCCGGAAAATCCTTGCAGAAATGTACAACGCCCATATGCCGGGAATTAAAATACGGCGGTTCTTCGGCATCGAAAAAAGTAACAAGAATACTGCGCCGGGAATGTGTATGGCGGTGTTCCGTCTCAATAAAGATCCTGGAAGCATGTAAGAGGGCCGCTATAGCGGCGGCGTTATCGTCGGCACCGGGATAATACCGCAGACCGGTCTTATATTTTCCCAGATGATCATAATGTGCGTCAACAAGGATAAAACGTTCTGCCAGCTCGCCCTTGCCGGGTATTATTCCGATGATATTCGATCCCTTAACATTGTCCGGTAAACCACCGAAAGGATGAACATATCCGTTGATGCCGGAAAAAGGATGAATTCCTGCGCGTATCATATTATCGATGATATACTCACGTGCGGCGGCGGAACCGGTTGTGCCGGTACGGCGCCCGCTGCATTGACGTGACGCAAGAAAATGTACGATATCAATAATCGGGTCTATCATATTATAATAAAATTCCTGCGATGGTTGCGGTTATCCAGCTTGCAAGTGCTCCACCGATCATGGCTTTTAAAGCGACCTTCGCCAGTGCTTTTTTTCTTCCCGGGGCAAGGGCTCCTATACCGCCCAGCTGAATGCCGATGGATGAAAAATTGGCAAAGCCGCAGATAGCATACGTAGCGATCGTACGTGCCCGTTCATCCAGAACACCGTTTTGGATATAGGTTCCAAGGGTGCCGTATGCAACAAATTCATTAAGTGCGATCTTGATACCGAGAAGGTTCCCGACCTCATCGGCAAACTCCCAGGAAACACCCATCAGCCAGGCAAGGGGACGGAAAATGAAGCCGAAGAGTGTCTGTATCGACCCCGGAAAAATGCCGGCAAATTCACCGGTGACCGGAGAAAACCCGCTCTTAGTTTCATATTCAAAATAGGCATTGTTAAAAATTTTACCGTCGATAAGTGTGTCCAGCCAATTAAATCCCAGATCGATCACGGCAATGACGGCAATGAAACCGATAAGCATAGCGCCGACATTGACCGCCAGTTTCAATCCGTCAGTAATTCCGTTTGACAAAGCTCCCAGCACATTTTGTTCCCGTTCCATTTTTGGGATTCTGACCATCCCGGCAGTTTTGGATTTTTTCACTTCGGGATAGATGATCTTTCCGATGACCAGTGCGGCCGGAGCGGACATCACAGAGGCGGCAACTAGGTGTCCGGCATTTACTCCCATTGCAATATAACCGGCAAGCACGCCTCCGGCAATCGTGGCAAAGCCCCCCACCATAATTGTCAGCAGCTCGGATTCCGTCATTTCGTTCAAAAAGGGCTTGATCAGAAGCGGCGCTTCTGTCTGTCCGACAAAAATGTTGGCAGAACAGGAAAGCGTTTCCGCGCCGCTGGTTCCCATGGTCCAGCTCATGAATTTAGCCATGGCTTCAACAAGACGCTGCATAATGCCGAAGTGATAGAGTATGCTGATAAATCCCCCGAAGAAAATGATCGTGGGAAGCACGACAAAGGCAAAAAGATAACCGAATCCCGGCCATGTCGACGTCTGCGGAAAGAAATATTCCGGTTTTGCCAGATTCCCAAAAAGAAATTCAGCACCGTAAAGAGCCATACTTAAAAACTTGGCCACAGCGTCGGTAAAGGACCGGAAGATCTCCTGGCCGTAAATGCCTTTTGCAGCCGGAGCGGTAAAAATGCTGATGATCAGAAGTGCATTGAGATAAGGCTTGATCGGTTCAGACTTTAAAAGATATTTATTCAGCAGCATAGCGAACAGAACAAGGATGATCCATAAGGAGACCGAAAGGACCTGTAAGATCAGGGAGATCCCGTAACTGAGGATAGCGGATACGGCAATAATTCCGGCAACCCAGAGAAATTTCGGCCAGGATGAACGAATGCGTTCACGGAAGGTGAAAAATATCAGAAGCAAGGCAAAAATAGCCATACCTATCCAGCTGACCGGGTTTTTCTGAAGAATGATGACAGCAAAAAGGAACTGTAAAAAAAGGCCCCACAATACCGTGCGAAGATTGATCTTGTCCTTGTGATACGATAGCAGCCAGGCAATAAATAGCAGTATTAAGAGTCCCAATAAACTGATCAATTTCATATTAACCTCGGTTTTTATTTATTATATTCCAACCGTGATTGAAAAATAGTAAACAAGGAACGGATATGAAAAGAAAAAATTTATTAAGCTCAATACTCATCCTGTGTATGACCGGAATCTCTGTACTCACAGCAGGAATGCAATATAACGAATATATGTATATTCCGTGGGGCGATACCGAAAACTCTCTGAAACACAAGTCTTACCCCGGACTTCATAACGGTCCGCACGCCTTTCAGGTCAGCGGCGAAAGTGTGATAATACTGGATAATGAGAACCGGAAATTAAAAACTTTTAATAAAAACGGACTGATCAGCTCCCGTGAAGTCCCTTTCCCGCATGTGATGGATTTTTACCGGGAAGATAATTCGCTTTTTCTTTCGCAGCTTCAGCATATTTATCGTTACAACGGCCGGGATCATCAGCTAGTTGCGGAGGAAAAAAATCCCCGGAAAATGTTTCGGGGATTCTATAAACAGAACGGCAGCTTGTGTGTGGATCACAGTGACGGCGCGCAGATCCTGAAAACGGACAGTTTTAAAAAGCAAAGCCGGCCCCTTGTTGAAGTAAAAAGGCAGTTGCCCGATATCGTCATGATAACGGTTGAAGGAAGATCTTTGACATTGCGGGTGGAGGAAGTAGGGTCCGTGGATTATATCGGAAGCACACCGGACGGCGGGCATTATATCTATGCCGAATCCATAACCCGCCACGTCCCCCTGGCGGTGGACCGCTTTATTTATCTTATTGATGTGTCCGGAGATATCAGAGGAAAGATCAAACTTCCGCCGCAAAAGTACACTTACAGTTTCCGTGAATTTGATCTTGATGCACAGGGAAGATTATACCATATGCATTCCGCAAAAGACGGCATCCACATTATCCGCTGGGAATATGATGCGGATCTTTCCGGGATAGAAGCGGAATATCCCGCAACGTTTCAGGAAGTCTATCATTTTAATGATTTTATTGAAAACGGGCCCGAAACATCACAGCCGCTATTGAGCAAAACCGCCAATTCACCGGTGACCCGCACGGAAGCACTGGCAACGGGAGATGAATATGTTCAGCATATATGGACCGCCACATCGGCGAATATCGGCACCACTTCCACGATAACCACACCTGACTGGATACAGGTGGGAGAGAATCAGCGTATTCCCTACAAATGGGGAGGCTGGAGTACCGTGGCACAGTTCGATGACGGGATCGCCGCCGGTAAATATGCAGGCGATATCAATACCTCCTCAGTGGACTGGGGAAATTCGGTGGGCGCCGATTGTTCCGGCTTCGTGAGCGTCTGCTGGAACACCAGTCAGAAATACGGTACCAGCACCATTCAGAACTGTTCATCGGAATTGAGTTCATTTAACGACCTCCTGCCGGCCGATGCAACCAACAGGCCCGGTCATATCCGCATGGCCGTAGAGTGGACAACGGACGGAAAACTGGTACAGATAGAGGAAACGTCCAGCGGGAACCCCGGATGGGCGGCACGCTACTACACCTGGCGGCTCAGTGATATTACGAATTATGTGCCGATCCGCTATGATCTTATCCAGGAAAGCCTGGCTCCGCGTCCCGTATTGCTGTCCGCGCTGACGGTATCCGACAGTGTGGAACTCAGCTGGGAAGCGGATGAAAGCATTGATTTTACCGGATACCGGATATACGGCAGGACACTTGATAATGAAGATTTTATACTTGATACCGCAGTAAATAAGGGAACACTGAGTATAAAACTCGCCCGCGATGCGGAGACGCACTGCGAATACAAGGTAGCAGCTTATAATGAAGGCGCCGGTGAAACGACATCGGATGTCTATGCCGTCAAACGCAAGGCCGCGGGAAAAGAAATACTGATCGTTGATGGTTTCGACCGTTTCGGCGGATCGGGTTCCTGGTCCTCGTCCGTGCACGATTTTGCGGCCCGCAGCGGTGAGGCTCTGAATATCCGTGATATCGCTTATGAAAGCTGTGCGAATGAAGCTGTGATAAACGGGGACGTGGACCTGAAAGATTATGATCTGGTCTGGTGGATCCTCGGGGATGAAAGCACGGTAGATGAAACATTCAATTCCGTGGAGCAGGATAGTGTGGAAAGCTACCTGGATGCGGGTGGAAAATTCTTTGTCAGCGGATCGGAGATCGGCTGGGATCTGGACAATAAGGGTACTTCTGCAGATAAAGCGTTTATCCGTAATTATCTGAAAGCTGCCTATGCTGCAGATGATGCCGGTAATTATACCGTCAACGGAGCGGCCGGCAGTGTATTTGAAGGACTGAGTCTGCGTTATTCCGATGACGGCAGTGAGACCGGAACGTTTGAAGAGGATTATCCGGATGTGCTTACAACGATAAACGGTTCCGGTATCGCACTGAAATACGGTAACAACCAGACAGCCGCGGTCACCTTCGACGGCAATGCACCCAACGGCACAGTACCCTGTAAGCTTATGGTAATGGGATTTCCTTTTGAAACAATCACTACTGCTTTCTCTAAAGAAGAACTCGCAGGATTTGTACTGCGTTTTATGGGTTATGATGTAGAGCTTAGTGCGGAGGAGGTGGTTCCGCACGCTTTTGAACTGTACCACAATTATCCCAACCCCTTCAATCCTTATACGACCATCGCGTACCGGCTGGAACATCCGGCGTACGTGGAAATGGAAATTTTTGATCTTCAGGGGAAATCCGTATACCGCCATGCCGGGGAAAAGCAGTCTGCCGGAAGACATGAGATCCGTTTTGACGGAACAAATCTTCCGTCCGGGGTGTATGTTTATCGTCTCAGTATTGATAAAAAAATGGTTGGAATAAGAAAAATGACCCTGGTGAAATAAAAAGCCGAGAAACAAAAATAAATTTTAATTTTTAAGGCATTAGGTTATATTTACAATTATAAGTTCAGCACAAAAATAAAAAAATATCGACCCCATAAGAAGGAGAGAATTTTGAATAAGGTCATCATTACCATCCTTGCATGTACCGCGATCGCCTTTGCAGCGCCTTTTGAAGACATACCGGAAAATAATGAAAATATGCAACAGGGAACGATCTCAATGATCCCTCCGGCGGGAGAGCTGGAAACTGAGATTGATTCCAACATTTACATTGTGGGTGTAGGTGATCAGTTCATGATCGAACGCTTGCAGGACCAGTCCATAATTACGATTCCCGTTTCCCCTACCGGCGTGATCAATATCCCGGGAAAAGGAAATGTTAAAGTTAGCGGGTTGACACTCAAAGAAGCTTCTGAACGCATTAGAAAAAGAGTGGGATCCTACATTAATGTGTCATTGTATGAAATCAAAAAAATACGGATTCCCATAACCGGCGCCGTTAAAAATCCCGGTATTTATTCTATCAGCGCCGCCTGGCGGTTAAGCGATCTGATTAAAAAGGTTCCTTTGCGTTATTTAGGAAAAGATTTTGAAATTCATATTCGTTCAAAATATGACACCACATTGATAAACATATATGACTTTTATTTGAACGGCGAAGAGAAAAGCAACCCTTATTTACATGCCGGAGAGTCGGTATATATTCCTTTTGCAGATCCGGATGAAGAATGCGTGGAGGTTTACGGACCCGTAATGGTCAAGTCCTTTGTTCCCTTTATCAAGGGTGAAAGTCTGGGGGATTTTTACCGGCGCAAGGTCGTAATGAGTGATATTATGAATTACGAGAAAATCGTTGTTATCCGAAACGGCGAGCAGATCAGCATATCCATGCAGGAAATGAATAATTTCAAACTACAGGCAAAGGATAAGATAGAATTCATGAATTTAGCTAAGATCATGGTGTCCGGTCATGTTAACCGGCCGGGGACGTATGATTTTGTGCCGGGGCATAAAGTGGTGGATTATATTTCCATGGCCGGCGGTACGAACTTCAAAGGCAGCAGCGGAAGTGCTGTTGTGATCCGGGGTTCAGAGAAAATACGAAATCCGAAAAATCTTGAAATAAAACGAGGTGACATTATTCTTGTAAAGCGTTCGGCGGAGGATATTCTGATCGGGGAGATCTCCATTTTGTCCTTTGTTTCTATGCTGGCAAGTATTGCCTCAACAGTGATAACCGCGTTCATTGCCGCGGGCAATTTATAAATTCAAAGTATAGGAATATCACATGGCTGAAGATCTAACATTACGGGATTATTACAGAATATTTAAGAAAAACAAATGGTTCATCGCGCTCTTTACGTTCATTATTTCAGTTCTAGCCATCATTATCAGTCTGCTTTTACCCAAATGGTATGCCGGGACTGCAGTAATACTCCGCCCACAGTCACAGGTGCTGGATATGTCCAGTATCCAGATGAAGACCATGGGTCTGCTGGGCTCTATGGACGGGGTAACGAACCGGTATTTATCCATTTTGAACAGCCGGAATGTCAAGGAACAAATCTGTCAAAAATATGATTTGATAGAAATGTATAATGTGGAGTTTATGGATAAGGCTATTCTGAAATTTGAGGATAATTACAAAATTGATGTCGGTGATGAAGCACAGATTTACATTACGATCTATGACCGCAGACAGGATTTAGTAGCGGATATGGCAAATGAAGCCGTTTACTTACTTGACAGTATTAATATATCGCTGGCATCGGAGTACGGAGGTAAAGAACTCGAGTTTATCGAAGGTCAGTTAAACAATGTTCTTGACAGCCTGAAAATCCTGGAAGCGGGACTGAAAAACTTTATGGAAAAGAAAAACATCATGCATGTCGAATCCCAGCTTCAAACGGAGGTCCAGTTTGCATCCGATCTTAAATATGAGATCATGATAAAAGAAATGGAGCTGAAGATCATGAAACAAACCGAGCAGAATAAACTCATGATCCAGGCAAAAGAAACTGAGATCGGAGAACTGAAAAAACAGTATGAAAAGCTGTATCAGCCGGGCAGTGAATTGTTTGTCAATCTGAAAGAGGTTCCCGATATCAGTGTTTTTATGAAAAAGATAGAACGTAAACTTGCATACTATAATGAAATTCTTCTTTTTGTCGGGCCTTTGTACGAGCAGGCAAAAATCACAGCTGCCAAGGAAGTACCGACATTTGAAGTACTGGATCATGCTCAGCGTCCGGACCGGAAGGCCAAACCGAAACGTGCAGTTATCGTGATCGCGGCCTTTCTGTTCGCATTGCTGACCTCGGGTGTATATGTCTTGCTGAAAGAAAATCAGGATTAAATCATTTTCATGCTTAATGAAAAACGAATTGAAATAAATCCCCTGATCGCTCTTATTGCTGTTAATCTTATATACCTGCTCCTGGTCATTGTCAACAGTATAGAGGGCATCTACGGGCTTTGGATCGCCGCGGTCTTTCTTTCCGTACTACCCCTGATACTCAAAGACAGAAAGTATATGATAGCCGTCATCGTTTTTCTTATTCCGCTGGAAATATCCAAGCGGTATATTCCTTTCTTTCAGACAGTGGAGCTCTCCGAGGGATTTAATTCGGTATTCGATCTTGCCCGTTTATTTATGCTGTATTCTTTTATTATCTGGTTCCTGACTGAGCTAAAATCCTTTGTTCCCCTGATCAAGCACCGTATCACATATATTATTATGGTGTTTATCGCCTATTATTTTCTTTCCGCCCTTTTTATATCGCCGGACACGGCGAATGGACTGACCGAAACGCTTCGCTATACCATTTACTTTCTCTTCTTTACGATGACTGCGCAGTTTATTCGAAAACCGGAAGATTTTATCCTGATCCTGAAAATACTCATTGTGGTGGCTGTCATTCTTAGCCTTGAAGGTATTGCAGAATATGTATTCGATTACCGCCCCTGGATCGATAAGGGACGACGTGCTTCAGCGACCTTCCTGGATCCCAATATTTTTGCCCGTTTCCTGGATATTGTACTTGTTACTCTTTTTATACTGCGATTAAAAAAAATACACATTTTTAAACCTTATCTGATG
>JAWOEU010000068.1:0-10015 GCA_046482575.1 Fidelibacterota bacterium | reverse complement strand
GCGAATTTATGACCGTCTGAAAAAGTAACGACCAGTACCGCGTGCCGCGGATCGTCGTTGTCCCGGTAGTAGTTTACGCTTCCCGTCATTCCAAAATGCAGTACCAGGGTCGTTTTACTGTCCGTATCCAGAAAACAGTATTTTCCGTGCCGGGAGGTATCTTCAAAACTCCGGTTCTTCAATTTCATGATATCCTTTTGCGGAGAACGGAATACGCGGCCGCCGGTCGTACGTATATTCGTTATTTTCTTATGCATAACGGTGTGAGCGAGATAGCTCCGGCTGACTTCGACATCAGGAAGTTCAGGCATGGTTTAACTCCTTCATAAGCTGCTGTGCATTTTTTACGGCATAGGCGTTATTATCATTATTAAAATAAGCAAAGATCTTTTCCCCCTGCAGATCTTTCATCCGGGCGGCAAATTCCTTTATCTCAAGTTCCGAATACTGTGTGGAATAATGCCTTCCGTGAAAGCGGTAATAAGCGAGATCCGATGTGACAACCTGCTCACCGGGCATATCGAGTCCCGATACCGTGCAGAAGGCGATATTACTTTCCTCCAATAAAGCATATACATCCCTATTCCACCATGCCTTATCGCGGAACTCGATAACATTGTTCTTCCTGCCGTCAAGATGAGCGATAAAAGTGCGGAGTTTGGAGAAATTATGCTCCGTAAAGGTATAGTTCGGCGGCAGCTGGAAAAGGAAACATCCCATTTTCTGTTTCAGGGATGCCGCAAGATCGTAAAATTGCCGGACATATTCTCCGCAGTCTTTGAGTTTTTTCATATGTGTGATCATGCGGGGGACTTTCAGTGTAAAGCGAAAACTTGAAGGCGCGCTGTCATGCCATTTTTTCAGGATATCCTTTCCCGGCCAGCGATAAAAGGTGTTGTTGACCTCCACGGTATCAAAATGCCGGCAATAATATCCGAACCAGTCTTTCTTTTTTATTGCCTCCGGATAGAACCTTTTTTTCCAGTGCGGATAATTCCATCCGGATGTTCCTATCCGGTACGTGTTTTTGCCTGTCATATTTTCACCTCGCGTTATGGCAGTTGATACATGCATTTCAAGCCGGGACATGCTCAGGGTCGGAAAGGGAGTTTCATTGATCGCTGTGGGCGGCGCTTTCTGCCGGAATTACCGATATCCGTGATAATGAATCATATCAGCAACATCAACAACCGGAAGCCATTACCATTCCCGGATCTTTCTTATTGTTCACATTCGGAAAATTCAAATCCACTGATCCGTATTTTCCGGTTTTAATGCTAGTTATATACCTCATGGCAGCTGTTCCCTTTCGAAATCGGGTTCATGCTTTTCCAGTACATCCGCCATTCGTTTGTATATGAAATTCGAAAATGCCCGGCGTTCCTCAATATCGCTGTCATCATAATCGGGGATCACCGGTTTCAGCACATGCATTTCCATGTCCACCGAACGGTGGCTCATAAAGTTCAGAAAGTGTTTGAAAAAGGGCGTGCTGTTCCCCTCACGGTCCTCCGACCAGGCCACTTCACAGCGCCGTTCAAGCGGCACAGGTTTCCCGTTCAGTCGTTTAATGACAAATACTGCCGGCACAAGAGGACATTTTAACTGGTTGGCTACAACGAACAATGCTGAGGAAAAAGGAAGCAGCCGGGTACCGTCGGTTGTGGTCTTTTCCGGAGCAAACCAAAAATTTATGCGATTCTTCACCGTTTCCGAGATCTTTTTAATATAACGCTCCGACATGCCGCCGGTATCACGGTCCACAAAAACCGTTCCTACCGCTTTCACCACAGAACCGATAACCGGCCATTTCTCGATCTCATCTTTTGCAACAAAGGCCATGGGCCTGATCTTCAGCAAAGAGAAAAGCTCCACATAGCCCAGATGATTTGTTGCCATCAGAAAGCCCTGATCCTCCGGCAGATATTCACGGTTGAATATTCGCACACGGATCCCGATGATCTTCCGCAGGGGGAAAGCAAGGACCGGTGTCATGGAATGTATAACACGCACCGATGTTTTTTTACTGAAAATACCAATGGTCCAGTAAAGCAGAAAAAGGGTTGCGATAAGCAGAACCCCGTAAATTAGTAATAAGGTAATACGTAATGCAGCTAAAAGATATTTCATGATTTCTTCGGATCGATCAGGTTTCCGATAAATAGAATGGCTTGCTCTTTCTTATGACGGATAAGAAAAACAAAAGGGTGGTCTGCCCGGAATTCAACGGGCGCCCGCGGTGAGGGGCGGACCGCCGTAAGTTTCATGACAACCGCGGTGGCGGCAGCAGCTTCGGTTTTTTCTTCATCCACATCAATAAAAGCCTTGTGCAGGACTGCGGAGATCATCAGTTCCTTTTCCCCGGTCATCCCGCTGAAATCCGCAGACGGCGCAAATGCTTTCTCCATGCCCAGTACATTAAGGTATTTATTCAGTTCATACTCCGTTTCCAGCCGGAATTTCGGCAGATAGACCAATACCTCTTTGCGCTGTTTCAGGCTATCGTGTTTATTAAGCAGCTTATTATTGATCCTGCCGGTTAATTTTTCGATCCCGTCATGATCGCGCGGCAAAATTACCGTCATGATATATTCCCCGCCCTTATAACTCAGGTCAAGTACCTGATACTCTTCCGTCTCCGAATAATCATGATATTGGCGCTGGTACATCATCTCCGCTTCGGTCTCTTCTCCGTCAAGACAATAAAACGTCGATTTTTCCGTCATCTCTTTGTTGAATCTATCTTCCCATTCAGCATTGAAATAAACCGCATTGGTCAGAATAAGCCGCGTTAAAGGGGTGATCGCGGACCCGGGAAGAAGATCCTGAATACGGCCGGCGGTATTATCGCTCACCCATTTGTTAATTATATTCCGGGATCCTCCGGGATCCTCCGTGAAATCCAGTTCACTGGCTTCACTGCGGTACGTGCCCTTTACCAACTGCACATAGGAATTACGCAGCTCATACTTTTTCTGAACCCACAGTGCATTGGCGATTTTCATCTCAAATTCAGCATTGTCTCCTGATCGCAGGCTGTCGATCAAATTGCCGTATTTTGTATGGAATTCCCGCTGCTGAGGACCATAGTACATTACGTTACGCATTTCACGGGCAGTTTCTCCTCCGGCGCCCGCATAGGTCATCGCCAGGGCCGCGGAAATACTAAGCGGAGAACAAAACATATTCCCGGGGACAGGCCCTGACATCTCACGGTATATATCAAAAGCAAAAGTATTCAGACCTTCCACTGCTTTTTCCCGTAAGAACACAGGAGACGGAAGGGGTCCGGTATCGTTCTTGCTGACCGTTTCCCTCTGCGCGCAGGCAGTGATTATGATCAGTACGAGCATTAATCCAATTATAAGGGACTTTTTCATACCTCTCTCCTTAAATAATGGTATCTTTCAGGTACTTGTCATCTTTTTCAGGATAATCGGACATATAATGGAGTCCACGGCTTTCGTTCCGAAGCAGAGCGGAACGGACTATCAGATATGCAATGGCTGAAAGATTACGGAGTTCCAGCAGATCCTTGCTGACGCGGGTACGTTTATAATAATCCTCAATTTCATCATAGAGCGTCTTCATCCGCCGCAATGCGCGTTTAAGATGAACTTTCGAACGCACAATGCCTACATAATCCCACATGATGTTCTGCAATTCATTACGGTTATTGCGGATAAGTCTCCATTCCTGCATATTGGTAACATCGGTATCATCCCATTTAGGAATAAAAACATTGTTATAGACATAACGTTTTTTTTCAATGACCCTTTTAGCTGCACGCCTGGCGAATACCAGGGCTTCCAGGAGGCTGTTGCTGGCAAGCCGGTTTGCCCCGTGCACACCGGTATGGGCGGTCTCTCCCGCAGCAAAAAGATTATGCATGGAGGTCTGACCGTTCATATTGGTCATGACACCGCCGCAGACATAGTGGGCCGCCGGTACAACGGGTATCTGGTCACTGGTAATATCAATACGGAGATGTTCTCTGCAGTATGAAGCAATATTCAGGAAATGGGACAGAACTTCCCCGGCGGGTAGATGTGTCAGATCCAGAAAAACCGATGATTCGCCGCGCGATTTGCATTCCGCATCAATGGCACGTGCAACAATATCACGCGGAGCAAGTTCAAGCCGTTTGTCATATTTTTCCATAAAGCGTTCACCCGAAGCATTCCGCAGAATTCCCCCGAATCCGCGGCAGGCTTCGGAAATCAGAAAAGGTTCCGCTCCGGGTTCGTACAAGGCGGTGGGATGGAACTGTATGAATTCCATATTGGCAATTCGTACGCCTGCGCGGTATGCCATCGCCACCCCGTCGCCGGTAGCGACTTCCGGATTTGTGGTGTGAAGATAGACCCTGGAAGCGCCACCGCAGGCCAGAAGGGTATAATCGGACTTGAAACTCCTGACCTCCCCGGCTTTTTCATCCAGTACATACGCTCCGAAACATATATTGAAGGCGGACTGGAGATTATTGAGGACATGGTGATCGGTTATCAATTCCACGGCCATATGCTCTTCAAAAATATGAATGTTCGGATGCGCCAATACCTTTTTGATCAGTTTTTCCTGGATAACCCTTCCCGTTTCATCCGCCACATGCAGAATACGGTACTTACTGTGTCCTCCTTCACGTGCAAGATCAAAAAGCTCGTTATCTTTCATATCAAATTCAATACCGTGATCAATGAGTTCTTTTATACGGCCGGGTGCTTCTTTTACCATGATATTTACAGCATCCTCATGACAAAGTCCGTCACCTGCTACATGCGTGTCACGGGCATGTGCGGAAAAATCATCCTCCTTTGTGATAACCGCGGCGATCCCTCCCTGTGCTTTGGCCGTATTGGTGTCTTCAAGAGCGTATTTTGTAATGATATGCACTTTCCCGTGATCTGCAACTTCCAGTGCAAAACTCAGTCCCGCGATCCCGCTGCCGATAACAAGATAATCCGATATTATTTTATTCATCTGTTTCATCCGCGTTTGTTGACTTACAATGTTCTAATTTACATATTATTTTGTATAAAGTAAAGATATGAGTAAGAATGTTGAATCGTTGAATCTTAGGCTTTAAAGCTAAGATATGGGAGATCACAGTGGCTGTTGAACCGGTGAAGCAGCCAGAAATCGGGTGATATTTATTTTGTAAGCCTTTCCGGATTAATGAGCTTCAAACCAGCTGTCGCCGGTGTTGATATCGGCTTTCAGGGGCACTTTCAGTCCGGCAGCGCTTTCCATGACAGCGGCAACGTGCCTCCGGAGATCCTTTTCTTCACCCGGTGCGACCTCAAAGACAAGTTCGTCATGAACCTGTAGAATGAGGCGGGACCGCATTTCCTCTTTTTTAATCTCTTCGTGAATGCGTATCATGGCGATCTTGATGATATCGGCAGCGGTGCCCTGAACGGGCATATTGATGGCTGCACGTTTGGCCGCCTCACGCAAATTCCGGTTCTCGCTGTTGATATCGGGAATATACCGCACCCTGCCGTAGAGGGTTTCCACATACCCTTTTTCACTGCACTGCAAAACCGTTTTGTCGATAAATTCCTTTACGCCGGTATAGCGTTCAAAATACGCCTTGATGATGGCGGATGCATCTCCGTAACTGATATTCAGTTCCTGGGAAATACGGTGAGAGCCGGCGCCGTACATGATCCCGAAGTTGATCACCTTGGCCGTCCGGCGCATATCGGGAGTCACATCAGCATCTTTAACGTTAAAGACCGTTGCCGCGGTACGCGTATGGATATCCGCATCTTGTTTGAAAGCCTTTATAAGATTTGCATCTTCCGAAAGATGTGCCATAATGCGGAGTTCAACCTGGCTGTAATCCGCAGCCATGATCTTCCAGTCCTTTTCCTGCGCCCGGAAAGCTTTGCGTATCTTCCTGCCTTCCTCTGTACGGATGGGAATATTCTGAAAGTTCGGGTTAGAACTTGATAATCTGCCGGTAGCGGCTACGGTTTGATTAAAAGAACCGTGAATACGGCCGGTGTCGTCATTCACCAGTTCGGGAAGGGCATCCACATAGGTGGAGCGCAGTTTACTGAGCATCCGAAAATCCAGGATCTTCTGCGGCAGAAGATGTTCGTTCCTGAGTTTTTCAAGAACGCTTACATCTGTGGAAAATCCGGTCTTGGTCTTTTTTACCGACGGCAATCCCAGTTTTTCAAAGAGGATATGACTCAATTGTTTGGGACTGTTGATATTGAAGCTCCCGCCGGCAAGATCATAGATTTCCTGCATAATAGCGGTCATCTTTTTGCCCAGTTCGCCGCTCATTTTGCGCAGGTGGGGAATATCCACGTAGATCCCCGTCTCCTGCATATCCGCCAGCACCCGGATAAGCGGACTTTCAATCTCTTCGAAAACACGGAGAAGAGCGGATTCTTTGAGTTTTTTATGAAAGATCCCGGAAAGCTGGAAAGTGATATCGGCATCTTCCGCGGCATAATGCCGTATTTTATCCATGCTTACTTCGGACATCGGGATCTGTTTGCGCTTTTTTTCTCCGATAAGTTCGGTGACCGGCATCATCCGGTAATGCAGATAACGCTCCGCCAGCAGATCAAGTTTATAGGAATTTACATCCGGATTCAACAGATAGGCAGCCAGCATCGTGTCGAATAATTCCCCCCGGAGTTCGGCACCGTGCCGGCGCAGCACGAGTATATCGAATTTTATATGCTGACCCGTTTTTTTGATCTTTTCATCCGCAAGCAGCGCTTTGAGAAGATCCAGGTGTTCCGGAGTATACGGAATATAATACCCCTCCCAGGGTTTGCAGGAAAAAGAAAGTCCCACTAAAGGAGCTGTCACGGGATCGAGGCCGTCGGTTTCGGTATCCACCGCAATGATCTTCTCTTTCCGCAGCTTCTTTACCAGTTCACCAATATCCGACGCCGTATTGCACAGCCGGTAATGCTGTTGATTTTCTTCGCTGCCCGTTACGCCTTTCAGCCCCAGATCGCGGATAAACTTGTGCAGCTCCAGCTCCTGCAGTATATCCAGAAGTTTCTCTTCATTGTAGCTGCTGTTGACACGCATGGCTTCCCAGGAGATATCCACCGGCACTTCCGTATCGATCTGAACCAGTTCCCGGCTCAGAAAAGCCATATCCTTTTGCTCAAGGAGTCCCTCCCGCACCCTTGCATTTTTGATCTCTTCCGCATGGGATATCACTTCCTCGAGAGAACCGTATTTCTGCAGCAGTTTTACGGCGGTTTTCTCCCCTATCCCGCGGATGCCGGGAACATTATCCGAACTGTCGCCCATCAGTCCGAGAAGATCCGTGATATGTTCCGGTGTCACTCCCCATTTATCTCTGACCTCTTCGCTGCCGTATATTCTGAGAGGACGTTTTCCGGTTGCCGGTGCATAGAGAAAAATATGTTCGTTGACAAGCTGCATGAAATCCTTATCTCCGGAAACCATATAGGTATCCGCATCTTTCTTTTCCGCCTGTTGTGCCAGCGTGCCGATAATGTCATCCGCTTCATATCCCGGTATTTCAATAATCGGGATGCGCATCGCATTCAGAATATCCTTGATCCATGGAATCTGAGGCCGCATTTCGAAGGGCATTTTCTCCCGCGTTGCCTTGTAATCGGGATATTTTTTATGCCGGAACGTTTTTTCACGGGAATCGAATGCAACGGCGAGGTAATCCGGGTTTTCGTCCCGGATGATCTTGAACAGGGCATTAAGAAAACCGAAGGTGGCGCTGATATGTCTTCCGTCACTGGTGACCAGCGGATCCCGTATAAGCGCAAAATGCGCCCTGTAGGCGATCGCCATACCGTCAACAATGAATAATTTATGTCTGGGGTTTGTCATTATATTATCTTAACCTTTTTGAATTTCGTATTTTTTTTTTATTATTTCAAGCAATGAATCATTTTTATAAATTCATCATAAAATGAGAAAATCAATGAAAAAGATCTCCCTTCTTCTATGTCTCTTCAGTCTTATTCTGATCACGGTCTCCTGCTCGGAGCAGGAAGTGACCGATCCCCCGCAACTGCATTCCCGCTGGTCAACAGTATATGATAAAAAGGCCGAAGGCATTGCAAAAAAATGGTACCTGAATTTTCCCACAAGCAATTTCACGGGAAGCACGTGGGAGAACTGGCAAATAAAGAATTCCCGGTACCGCTGGCACCGGCAGGATTTCATCGCCGGAGAACTCGACAGCAGCGCTTCTTATCTTCTTGTATTCAACACCGTCGCAAGTCCGTCAATTATATGGATGAACGGCGAATTCCTTGAGCATATCCCGGTTACGAACGAATATGTGATAGATATTACTGATCACCTGAAAGAGAACAGCAACAATAATATCGTATTCCGCAATGAATTTCAGGAGGATCTCTTCGGCATTAATAAGATCGGGATCATCAAAGCTTCCCCGGATACGCTCCTTCCGGAGAAAAAAACGGATTTTCATGCGATGCCGCTTTACGATACTCCCGGCGAATATGTACATGATCTTATCATTTATGAGGCTTTTATCCGCAATATGTCGGATCCGGGAACCTTTACCGGATTCAAGAACACCATTATGCGTCTGAACCAGCTGGGCATTAATATGGTATGGCTGATGCCGGTACATCCTGTAGGCATGCAAAACCGCCAGGGTGATCTGGGTTCTCCCTATGCCGTCCGGGATCATTTCAGTACGAATGCACGGTACGGAAATCTCTCCGGCTTCAGAAGTCTGCGATCCATGCTGCACCGCAATAATATCCGGCTGATCCTGGATGCCGTAACGGCGCAGACTGCTGCGGACCATCCCTGGGTGCAGGATTATCCCTCCTACTATAAGAACGATGCTTCCGGCCGTCCTCTGCCCGCACCCGGTGCACTAAACCGTAATATATATGATCTGAATTATGACAATGAGAATCTGCGGAAACGCATGATCTCTTATCTGGATTTCTGGCTTGAACAGGATGTGGACGGTTTCCGTCTGCACCGCAGTGCGGCCGTTCCACGCGATTTCTGGAAGCAGGTAAGGGATCATTATAATAATAAGGAAAAAGATGTTTTTCTGCTGGGCGACGGCGATGACCCCCGGCAGCTTACGAGCGGGATCAATGCGATTGAAAGTCCCGCCCTTTATCAAACGTTTGTATCCATCGCCAATGGTGAGGCGGATGCACGTGCTGTCGGAAAAACACTTTTTGAAGAAGCCGGAGCATACCCGGAGGGTACGAAATTCCTGCATTATGCGGAAAACCACAGGACGCCCCGTGCCAGGGATGCATTAGGTGACAGCGGTCATCATCTGGCGCTGGTAACCATTTTTACTGCTCCCGGTATCCCGATGATATTCTGCGGAGAGGAGCTGAGCGATCCACCGGAAATGGATCTGTATGAGAAAACCGATATGAACTGGTACCGTATACACTGGCCTACCTATAACCTTATCTCAAAACTGGCAAAGTTCCGGAAAAATTCCCCCGTACTGACCCGCGGCGATCTTAAACCCGTCGCGACAACGCCTGCCGTGGGAGGCTTTTCCCGGCGCTACCGCAACGAGACCTGGTATGTACTTCTGAATTACAGTGAAAGTGAACAGATCTATCAGTGCGATGCCAAAACCACGGTTTTTTCGGACGGCAGTTCGGGCATCGTGGATAAAGGACGTGTACGGCTCGAAGCGAAAGGCTATTGTATCGTTAAATGAAGATGTGGAATCGTTGAAGTCTTGAATGCTCTGCATTTTTCGGCAACAGAATTTATGAGGCAACGTAGCATTTCTGATCCTGCTTCGGTAACATTATTTGTGATGCAATGCGGGGACTCCACTGCTGTCCTAAATAATTATTGGGACAGATTGGTATCCAGTATTTAAGCCATCAAAATTGATAAATAAGCATATTCCAATAAGCAATCCCCTATACTAAGCCTTAGGTAAGAAGTTCCAGCCCGGTTATTCTTTGGGTAATAACTGCATCGGCATTGCCCTCTTCGAGCATCCTGAATGCGTCCACAAAAG
>JAWOEU010000067.1:0-4537 GCA_046482575.1 Fidelibacterota bacterium | reverse complement strand
TTCTTATTTTTACGGTTACCGGCAGCGGCGTATTGTCTTTAATTGTTTTTATAATATCTTTAAGTTTATCCGGGTCTTTAAGAAGTGCCGAACCGCTGCCGGTACTTACAATTTTTTTTACCGGGCAGCCGGCATTAAAATCTATAAAATCAAAATCCATTTTATTATTTTGATGACGGCTGGGGACTTGTCCGTGCATCCAACACGCAGCCGGTTATTGTCACCCGTTTCGAGGCAAATGATAAAGATGCTCTGAAACGTATAAAGAGCCTGGTGATGAATAAACTCGCTGAGTTCGGCGAGCTGAAAGAAGAGTAGATATCGTGGAATTTGAACGCTATTACCGGGAGTACATACCCTGGTTCAGCAAAGCACTCAGACAGCAGGTCCGGACATCTTCACCGAAATCCCTGTACGAGCCGGTCCGTTATATACTGGAAAATACCGGTAAACAACTGCGTCCTGCCGTTCTTTCGGCGATCGCGTATGCTTTCGGCGGTATTTCCCGGGAAAGTTCATTCCCTGCAGCAAGCTGTGTCGAAATGATCCATAACTTTACCCTTGTTCATGACGATATTATGGATGCGGATATTCTTCGTCACGGTAAAGAGACGGTACATGAAAAATGGGATACGAATAAAGCCATTCTTTCCGGAGACGGACTTTTCGTGACCGCACTCTCGGAATTAAATACTTTCAGGAACGATCCGGAATTATATTCCCGCCTGCTTCCGCTCACCCTGAATGCTGTTATGCGCGTCTGCGAAGGCCAGGCTGAAGATATGGAGTTTGAGGACCGTGCGGATGTGTCCCTGGATGAATACGTGAATATGGTCACGCACAAAACCGCTTATCTGCTTGCCGTATCAGCCCGCCTCGGAGCACTTATCGGAGGTGCTTCAGAGAAGGAAGAAAAAATAACCGAAAAACTGATGCTGGATCTGGGGGTTGTTTTTCAGATACAGGATGATCTGCTGGAATTGACCTCCGATTCCGCTAACATGGGAAAAACCCTCGGCAGTGATCTGATCAAGCAAAAAAAAACTTACCCTTACCTTTTTGCCAAACGGGAGCTGAGTGAGGATCGATGGCGCGAGTTTCGGGATAATATCCGGGAAGAAAACATTGCGAAGTACGGTATATCGCCGGCAAGAAAGTTGCTTGAAGAAAATTTTATATTTGATAAGATCTATAAGATCATTAAATTGTATAATGAGAATATTCAGGAAATGATACAGGACCTGCCTCTGCGGACGCAGAAGATGTTCCGGACGATGGTTTCTTTTATTATGCACAGGGAAAATTAATGGTAAGCGAACAGATCACGATCCAAAATAAACAAGGACTTCATGCCCGTCCGGCAACAGCGCTGGTAAATACCGCTGCAAAATTCAAATCCGAGATCTTCATTTCCCGCGATGATAAAAAAGTGAACGGGAAGTCCATTTTGGGCTTGCTGGTACTGGCTGCCGAATACGGCGCGAAACTCAACGTAGAAGCGGACGGTCCAGATGAGGAAGAAGCGGTAAAGGCGATCAGAGAATTAGCCGATAACCATTTCGGCATGGGTGAAGGCAGTTAGATCATGGCCAAACATGAAAACAATACCGTTATTACCGGCATACCCGCTTCACCGGGTATTGTTATAGGAAAAGCTTATGTCCGCAAAGAGGACAGCGATACCTTTGTTCCGCGGACGCTGATCCGTAGTGAACAAATAGATGAAGAGCTGCAGCGCCTGAAAAAAGCCCAGGATATGGTTGCGGAAGAACTTGAACTTCTCCGGAAAAAGATCATTCATCATCTGGGGACTTCCTACAGCGATATCATTTCCGCCCAGCTGGCAATATTGAAGGATGATGAGCTTTGGCGGGAAGTGGAAAACTACATGAAAGAACATCATGTTAATGTGGCATACGCTTATCGCTTTGTTGTCAATCAGTATATCGAAATACTGGAAGAACATGAATCCGAATATTTCCGCGAACGTGTTGCCGATATCCGGGACATAAAACAACGTGTGTTACGGGCATTGATTTCGAAACAAACAGTGTTTTCGTCGCTGAAAATAGATGAACCTGCAATTTTTGTCGCCCGGGACCTGAATCCTACGGATATCATGATGCTTGTGTCGGAAAATGTTGTCGGCTTCGTTACGGAATTCGGCGGAAAGACGTCTCACGTAGCTATTATGGCGCGGGCTATGAAAGTCCCGATGATTATCGGGGTCAAAGATGCCGGCTACCGTATTGAATCCGGACAGACACTGATCCTGGATGCTGATCACCGGAAAGTGATCGCAGGTCCGAACGATGAAATCCTTGATGAAATGAAACGGGAGATCCGTATTCTTGAAGAGCAGGAAAAGTCCTTTCAGGCCGCTCATAATAAAAAATCGATAACCACCGACGGTTACCGGCTCAAACTAACCGCAAACATCAGTTTTCCCCTCGAAGTTGATGACGTAAAAAAATACGGGGCTGAAGGTATCGGTCTCTATCGCACGGAATATTTATATCTGATGAAGCAGAATTTGCCCTCAGAGGAAGAATTATTCAATGAATATCGCCACGTTGTCGAATCCATGAACGGAAAACAAGTCATTATACGCACCATTGATCTCGGCGGAGATAAAATGTCCGCCTTGTGGAGCAAGGATGTACGATGTGAAGCAAATCCGTTTATGGGTTACCGCGCTATACGTATCTGTCTGAACAATCCCCCGCTGTTTATTACCCAGTTGCGGGCCATCCTGCGTTGTTCTGCTTTCGGAGATGTTGCCGTTATGCTGCCGATGATCACACATGTTGAGGAATTAACGGAAAGTCTTGAACACATTAATAATGTAAAGCAGGCTCTTGAAGATGAAAATATTCCCTGCGACAGATCCCTGAAAGTGGGGATGATGGTTGAAACACCTGCAGCGGTTATCAATATTGAAGCATTTGCGGATAAAGTTGATTTTCTTTCACTCGGTACAAATGATCTTACTCAGTACTCTCTGGCCGTTGACCGCGGGAACGAGCGCGTGATCAATATTTATGACCACTACGATCCTGCCATTCTTAAAATGATCAAAACGGTTGTCGATGCGGGAAGAAAATATAAGGTTCCCGTATATGTCTGCGGAGAAATGGCTTCTGAAAGTCCCGCCCTTTTGCTCCTTCTTGCCATGAAGATCGACGGTGTGAGTGTTTCTCCCCGTTATATAGGTTCTGTACGGCGTTTTATCAACGAGAGCTGCCAGAAAGATGCTGAAAAACAGTTGGAAAAAATTCTTGGACTGGAGACACGCCGCGAAATATCGGATCACCTGAATACGTTGCTTGAAAAACATTCATCAAAAAAATAAGATCTTCTTCAAAATTTAAAAAACTTCTCTACTCCGCCTCTAACAGAGTGATCAATGCCTGCCGGGCGGCACGCTGGCTGGCGGCCTTTTTTGTTGTTCCGGATCCCGTTCCCAGCGATTCCTTTCCGACCAGTACGGAGATCTCAAAATATTTTCCGTGTGCGGGACCGTCTTCACGCGTCGTGATAAATTTTGGAATATTCATGTTATGCTGCTGGCAGTATTCCAATAGTTTTCCTTTATAGTTCTGGATCTCTGCTGCAGGAAGAAGGCGCTTATGTTTGGATAAAAGTGTCTGGTGGACAAAATGATAGGCGGTGCGGTATCCGCCGTCGAGATAAAGCGCACCGGCAAACGATTCATATATATCACACAAAATGGAACTTGAATTACGCAGATTGTCATTTTCTCCGCTTTTTCCGAGCAATAGAAACTGACCGAAATGCAGGCCGCGTGCAATGGATGCAAGGGTGGTGCGATTTACGAGCTTGGCACGCATCTGGGTAAGATCTCCCTCGGGCGCCTCGGAAAACTGTTCGAAAAGAAAGCGCGTAACGATCATCTCGATCACAGCGTCTCCGAGAAATTCCAGGCGTTCATATGAGTCTTCCTTACCCTGTGTTTCATAGTCTATTGCCGATGTATGGGTAAATGCCTGTTTTAAAATATCATCATCAATGAAAGAATAAGGATATACATTATAAACCTTTTTCGATAAGCGGTGAGGCTTACTGGGAAAAAAACTGAAATAGAGGGACTTAACTTTGTTAAAGATATTTACCATAATTAAAAGGCAATAAATAAAGAATAAGAACAAGCCCGCAGTTCTTATTCTTTACTCTGCGGTGATTAACTTTCTTTGACAGTGATCACCGGACGGTTCTTGTAATAACCGCAGTGCGGGCAAACATGGTGAGGCATTTTCGGCTGGCCGCAATGTTCACAGGTTGAAATTGCAGCTTCCTTGAATTTATAATGTGTTCTGCGTTTTGCACCGCGACTGTGTGAATGTCTGCGTTTTGGGTTGGCCATTTATTCCTCCGCATTTTCAAGCGTTTTTTTCAATTCTTTCAACTTGTCCCATCGTGGGTCGTAATTCTCAGTTTTACAGGAGCAGTTCATATGATTTAAATTCGCTCCGCATATCGGACACAGTCCCTTGCAGTCGGGAGAACACAGTTTTTT
>JAWOEU010000047.1:0-4819 GCA_046482575.1 Fidelibacterota bacterium | reverse complement strand
AAACTTATTCCTGAGTCCTTTATACTTTTTTTTAATCTTGGCTTATGAACAAATTTCTTCAAATCATATTGGTACTTATTTTACTCAGTGGCTGCACCAGTACTGAAAAGCTAAGTTATCTGGATACCGGTGTTGAGGCATAATCGCCGGCAAGTTCATCGTGGGAAAGAACCCGCAGCTTTTGAAGCGGTACGTGCAGGTTACGATAATCTTTTCTATGCGGGGAAAAATAGGTAAAACGGACATCCTCAAAGGAAAATGTGCCGGGTTTCGACGGAATAAGCACATACTCCCAGATGCGTGAACCTTTATAATTTTCTTTATTCAACTCATAGGCATTTTTAACCTTGGGTTCAAATATTTCAAAACCTTCCGGAAATTCCGGTTTCGGGAAAGTAAAATGTTCCATATTCCCGTTTCCGATCAGATCCACACGCAGCCTGATAGCCTGGTTTTCATGCACACGCCCGGTATCGAGAGAGGCATGCATGGCAAAGTCCCCTATTGCACCGGTAAAGGCGGGTCCCGCCCCGGCAGGAAGAGGAAGCACCATAACCGTATCCAGCGGGGAAGCCACTTTTACCCTCTCTGAGGATATCCCGAAAAAAGGATCATCAAAAAATGAGCGGGACTTCCCGGAGCGTTCCGTGGAAATCCGGAATATTTTTAGCGGTACGGGCAACTGACCGGTCTTGGTCGCCGTCAGGGTTAAAAATGCAATGTCCGCCGTAAGATATTCACGTCCCCGTATCACTTCCTTTGATCCTGACGGATCTTTATTCAGCTCAAAACGGTCTACAATAAAGCCGTCAATGGTCGAAAAGGGATTTGTCGTATAATTGACAATGCTTTTTGTCGAATAAAGCCGGTAAACGAACGTAAAGGTTTCACCCTGATAGACGGTGTCCTTATTCGTATGCAATTCAATAAAAATATCCGGAAGATCAACATCGGGATCCGCTTCACGGGAATCCGGTATTTTACGGACATGTACATAAAGGGGCTCGGTCCTGTATACGTCATTTTTAATGCTGAATTCATAAGCCGGAATAAGGATCTTCCCGGTTTTCTTCGCGATAAGGTCATAGCTGACCGTATTTTTATAACTTGTTTTACCGTTCACCATCGAAAAATTGCTTGAGCTGTACGGACCTCCCACAATGCTGAAACTGTCATGCAGATCCAGATTAATACTTCTCGGAGCATTGCGGATATTCTCAAAAGTAAAGGTGATCCGGACCTCTTCCTGAACGGAGAAATCCGTTTTATCTGCTGTCAGTGTTACATGCTGCGCAATTAACTGTGACAGGGGAAGAAAAAGTAAAACGCATAATACGTTGAAATTTGTTATTCCTGTTCTCACCATTCTTTACTGCGTTTGATCTTTTCGTTTGCACTTTGGTTCAGGATCAGTTTTTTCATGGATTCTTTTTCTTTTTCTTTCATTGCATTCAGGATGTTCTTTGCCTGTTCCCGGGACAATTCCTCCGCTTTGAGATCTTCTTCTTTCAACTGTGATTGGGAGCCCGTTTTGTTCTCTGAGCCTTCTTCACTGCGTTCCTGCTGATCCTTCTTTTCCTCACCGTTCCCGGATCCGTTATTCTCTTTTTGCTGCTGCTCTTCCTGCCGTTCCTGACGGTCTTCCTGTTCTTGCTGCTTTTCACGGTCCCCGCGGTTCTCCTGCTTTTGTTCTTGCTGTTCCTGCTTCTGCTGCTGCAGTTCTCTCAGATGTTCATACATGATCTTACTATTAATATCACGGGGATCATAGCGCATACTTTTTTTGAAGTGCTCAGAAGCCTTCTCCATATCCTGCTGTTTATAAGCCAGTTGTCCAAGATTATAGTGTGCACGTGCTCGCTGTACAGGATCTTCCGTGGTCAGACTTTGTTTGAGCAGATCATGTGCCTTGCTGTGATTTCCAAGGGCAAGCTCAGCAGTTCCGAGATTATAGACGGTTTTCTCATTCCCGCTTTCTTTCTCGTATCTTTTCTCATAATAGCGTTGTGCTTTTTGATGATCCCCCCGGTAAAAGGCTTTTAACCCCGGGTCTTTTGCCGGCAGAACGCTAACGGTAAAGAAAGCGAGCACAAAGATCATGTCCGGTAATTTGTATTTTTTTATCCTGTACATACAAGACATTAATAATGTAAACCCGGTGCTTGTTCCAAACTTTAATCGTTTACTGAACTCTTTTTTCGGCTGTCTTTTGAAAAGCTCTGTTCAATATCCGCATCGTTATCAAAAAATTCCAGAATATACTTCATCAGCATGTCACGCGAATTCTCTTCGTCAATACACTCAAAGGGAAATCCGAGAATAAAGGTATTGTAGCCGTTACCGTTATATGCGACTGCGGCACTGATATTATTCTCTTTATAGCGCATTACCGTTAGAGCGCCGCTGTCTTTCGCCGGTTCAATCCCGTCCGGATTCTCGGCTCCGTAAAGTTCCGGATGATAATCCGTTACAAAAGTGACCGCTTTTTCTCCGCCGAACAGCGGTTCGTTCACGGTATATGTATTGCCGGTACGGGCCGCGTGATCAGTGCGCCACATATATTTGAGCACATTTTCCGCAAATTTTGTTTTTGTACTGTCGCCGTGCAGATCCGTAGCGATATACGCACCGCTCAGGAAAACATTGCCTCCCTGATCACAATACCTTTCAACGGCTCTCGCAAAATTTTCGGGGAAAACCCCGAAACGCGGCTTTCTACTGTTCGATTTTGGCCAGGGAGTGGCTTTTTGTTCACCGTAAATGATATCCATGGACATATAGGAGGAGGCATCGATCATTCCGCTGGCCAGCGCTTCGTCGGAAGCACTGTCAAATGAATACCCCGCTTTTTTTACCGATTTTCCGTGCAGATACGGAAAATCAAAAGTATTACCTACGATGATCTCCGTTTCCATGTCTCCGTAACTTGCTCCGTTGCCCGGAGAATCATCGTCAAGCCATTTGGAATCGGCATCGAAATCGTACTGGCTTCCCGTATAGCTAAGGTCATATTTATAAGGGACACTCTTTCCCCAGGCGTCAATAAAGCCAAGATATTTCCCGGTCTCAAGGGTTTCCGGACCGGAAATGCGGTCAAAGGCATTTACGATCAGGACTTTTTTACTGTTCGGTACATTACAGACGGAGACGATCTCGGACGGGAAACTTTCGCCGCCTGCGTTGACGGCGGTCACTTTAAAGCTGTAGACAACATTATCGTCAATGCCCGGAATAAGACATTGCTGGCCGTCAAGAAGAATTCCGTCATCCCAGCCGCCGTCATTTTTTCTTGTATAAACTATATATTTTTCCGGCACGGCACTTGGCTCAAGGGTATCGGCAACCGGTTTCCATTTGAGACGTATTACTTTCCCGTAGAGTATTTCTGCCATTACATGATCCGGCGGGAGCGGCTGAACGACATATTCCCTGCCGTGCTGGGTTGCCAGAAAACGCAGCATACCTTTATAAATGGCACGGCTGGCATCAAAGCGGAACTGCGGATCGTTGCCGAATTTCATATCCAGGAAATTATGATGGGAATGCAGTTCCAGAAGTGCAGCCGGTACATTGGGCCGCCAGGCTTCCGAGTAACCCGCATCCCACATACCGCGATGGTTCCATGCAGGATCATATTTCTTCCTGATATCATCAACGATCTGCGTCTGAATAATATCCGCAAGATCGCGGTTCACATAACGCGACTGCCCGTCCGGGAAAGTAAGTTCACTTGAATCCCCGGGAGCATCCCAGTCCGTTTCCGCTCCGCGGCGGCTGTAGATCATCAGGGTACCGATCACCGTGTCATTGCGTGTCGTACCGGCATCGGTATGAAATGCAAACGAAAGATCGACCGGTATGCCAAGTCCCGCCGTATCACGGTTCGCATTTGGACCGTAAGGGGCTCCTTTAAGGTAATTGACCCATTCGCCACGGGATTTATAATCATCGTTATAGTCCACCGTATCCTCATGGATATTATAGACCATTTCCGGCATACCCGCATATTGCAGATAATAGCGTGCGGCCTCTACCCAGCGCGGACGTCCGCTAAGCTGGCCGTTACGTTCAACATCTCCCATTCCCCCGCCGAAGCGCACCGCGTCCGCGGTGATATATTTTGTGGGACTCAGACGGTTGGCTTCAAGAACGACCTTGCCTTCACGTCCTTTTTCGAAAATGAACTTCCCAAGATAGATCCAGGTCTCACCCCCTATCTGCTGATTTACAAGAAATTCACTTCTTCCGCCGGAATGATATACGGTGTATTTGGCATCGTTGACATTGTTCTTGTCATGATGATAGGATACATATACGCAGTATTCACCTTTTTCGGGAATGTCCGGGATATATTCAACCGAAGCAAACTGGTCATTGGCGGGCCGCCGGCGGTATGTACCGAAACGGAAGGGGTTATCCCCCGACGTATAGGGTTTTTCTCCCACGGCAAAACCAATACCGCCTTCTTCCCATTTTCCGTTCTCAATATATGCATTTCCGGGATCATCATTATCAACGATGACTTCATTAATATTAATATCCCGTTCACGCGGCAGAAAGGTATTTGCCCCGGCGTTTTCGAGCATGGGGACAAGGTATTCCAGCACATAGGCCGTAGGGAAAATATCTTCCACGATCTGAAAATTGCGTGCTCTCTGCCATTCCCAGCGGTCAAGGGAGTTTTCATAATACCAGCCGTGACTGTTCCAAAGTGCGATCGTACGTCCGTTCAATCCTTTTGAAGGCATATAGGGTTTACTGTTGTTGCGTACGACAGGTATGGGCGTATCGGGTATTTTCGGCAATTTTTCCCTATTTC
>JAWOEU010000105.1:0-16861 GCA_046482575.1 Fidelibacterota bacterium | reverse complement strand
TTTTTCTTCTCTAACTCTTTGGCAGCGGCAGCAGCTTTTTCTTCGAGCTGTTTTTTGTACTCTTTCTCTTCTGCTTGGGGATCTGTCGGAATAATCCGGAACAGAAAAACAGTAAATGAAGTTGGGCTGTTAAATCGCTGATCTGCTGATAATATGCGGTTCGCAGCCTGAATGTATTTCAGACCAGCTGAATTTCTTATACATACAGTAATCCCGGGAAAGCTGCTCTGGCGGATACGTTTATTTTTCCAGCGGGATCTTCACGGATAATTCCTCACCGTCACGGTATATTCGTGCCTTGATTGAATCTCCGACCTTCAGATATGAGTTGTTAATAATATCTACGACATCCTGATTACGTTTCACTTCCTGATCATTGACGGAAAGTATAATATCTCCGACGCGGAGACCGGCTTTATCACCCGCTTTCCCTTCCCGGATATCAATGATAATAATACCGTGATCCGTATCAAGCTGGTAATAGTTTATAATAGAGGATGTCAGCGGCTGGCCGCTTATACCGAAATCCCAGTTTCTTTCAATATTTCCGTGCAGTTTCAATTCTTCCACGATCTCATGCACACGGTTGATGGGAATAGCGAATCCGATCCCGACCGATCCGCTGCTGCCGTAGTCATTTCCGGTAAAAATAAATGTATTGATACCGATAAGCTCCCCGTTCATGTTCACCAGGCCGCCGCCGCTGTTTCCGCTGTTGATACTTGCATCGGTCTGGATCATGTTCTGATAGACATATCCTTCCCGTGTTTCACCGAAATTCATATTCGTACTGCTGATTATACCGACAGTCGCTATAGGTTTGTCACTGACATTGAAGAGTCCGAACGGATTTCCCAGGGCAATGACCCATTCACCGATCATAATGTCGTCGCTGTCTCCCATTTCCATATAGGGAAGGTCCTTTTCATCGATCTTCAGCAACGCAATATCGGTAAGCGGATCGGCACCCACGCGTTCTGCGGGATAACGTTTACCGCCGCTGAGCGTCACATAGATCTCCACGGCGCTATCACCCAAAACATGGGCATTTGTCACAATATATCCGTCTTCCGATATAAGAACTCCGCTCCCCAGGCTCTGAATGCGTTTTTTGTAGATGTTATTGGGGAAAAAACGCCTGAAAAAAGGATCGTTGAAAAAAGGATTGTTGCTGTATTCCTGTATCATTGTAACATGGATACCGATAATCGCAGGGGATGCCGCTGCGATCGTGCGCGTAACCGCTGTTTCCCGGTTTATGGTTATGCGCTTATCCGTAAGTTCACTCCGGTCCGCATTGCCGGTATCAACAGTGTCTTCGGATGTTAATTCCCGTATCAGTTGATGCCGGCGGGCGTCCAGATAAAATTGTACGGAAAGAACGAGTAGAACCAGGCATATGGTAAATACGATAATACTGAATAAACCTTTTTTCATTTAAACTCCTTTTCCCATGGAAGCGGGTGTTCGTAGGAAACATACATCAGTGAGAGACCCTGCGGCGGCGCAGTGAGCGCAGCGGCAGAGGAGGAAGCCTGTTCAAGCAGGGAAGCAAAATCTTTTACCTGCAAACGGCCCCGTCCCACCTCGAGCATGGTGCCTGCCAGCGAGCGAACCATGGAATGCAAAAAACGGTTGCCTTCGATGTAATAGAAATATCTTTCCTCTTCTTTTTCCCAGCAGGAACGGTAAATATAACAGCGTTTATGTTTTACTTCCGCCTGTGAGGAACAGAAAGATGTAAAGTCATGTTCGCCCGGGAGCAAATCGGCACATGAACGTAAAAGGGAAAGATCCGGTGTCTGCGGCACCTGCCAGACGCGAAAACGGTCTATTGCCGTTTCCCGGGCTGATATAATATAGCGGTAAAGGCGTTTACGTGCTGAAAAACGCGCATGGAACGTTTCATCCGTTTCTGCAGTATTGATCACACGTATATCCCGGGGCAGCAGGGAATTCAGGGCGGCTTTCAGATTTAAACGCTTCAGATCTTGCGGGGGATCGAAATGGATGATCTGATAATGAGCGTGAACGCCTGCGTCCGTGCGGCCGCTGGGATGAACACGTACGGGGACTTTATAGAGTCCGTACAAAGCTTCCTCCAATTTTCCCTGAATACTCGGCCGGTCAGGCTGTAACTGGAAACCTGCATAATTACTACCGTCGTATTCTATGTGCAGCACATAACGTTTCATCATAGTTCTTGATTGTATCCGCGGCTTGTCATCGCAATGGAAAGTTGTTCTGCTCTCTCCAGTGAAGATATGATCGTGGGGACGATCAGGGAGCTGTAATAACGGACCCGTAAAAATACGTTTTTGGGACGACGGATACCCATAATACGGTGTACCTGCTGCAATGAACGGAACTCATCGCGTATAAGAGAGGTGTAGCGCATGGCAAGCGCCGCGGATTGTATGTATTCAGAAGTTCCGCGTTTCTCCAGATAAGCAACCATGCTGCTCAAAGAGATCCGGGATCCGCTCATGATCAGATAACTCATAATAAATAAAACAGCTGTATTCCGTGCTGTAAAATACAAGGCTTTTTCCCACAGAGCCCGGGAGGCGAATGCTTCCCAATAGGCGTTCTCTCCAAAACGAAAAAACAGATGGACGAAAAGGGTTATAAGGATCAGAGCAAGGAATTTCAAAAAAAAACGAAAGATCTCTTTTCGCCGGGAATTGAATAGAGCAAGTGTGACAAATAACGACAGAATAAGCGTTTGTCCCGCTAATGAGGGAATAACAAAAACCACAATACAGGCAAGTACGGATAATATGATCTGAAGATGACGGGTGCTGATATTCATCTTAAAAACTCAGTCCGAAATGCAGGTTCCCGCCGCCGGCACCGGGGGAAACAAAAGCAGAAAGCTGCATACCCTTTTGCCGAAGATAGTTAACGTTAATAACACTGGCGATGCGGTTTACAATAAAACCGGAAATAATGAATTCGCTGCTGAGCAATGTAAGCTCCTTTTTCCGGTAGAGATCCCGGTAATTCTGAGCTGCGTCCTCACTGTCCCACTCCCAGGAATAATCTCTGTCCCAGATCTGTTCGGGACTGCGTCTCTCCAGCATTTTTTCTTTATGATCAAGGTAGGTGCTGTAATTTCCCAGATCCGCCCAGTACTGACTGTCGTCGGGGTATACTTCTATTCCTGCATGAATCCGCGTATAGGAAATAAGATCACGGTTCTGAACGTTTGCGGAATAGCGTAATGTACCGAAGCCCAGCCATAAGGCCAGTTCACTTCCGAAAAAAATATATGCACTCGGTGATTCATAACTGTATTCACCCCAGCCCGGCAAGACGATGCTTTTCAACAGTGCGTGTTTTGTTCCGGACTGCTGTGCATAGGCAGTAAGCGTGAACAGGAGAACAAGAAGCGGCAGGATGGTGATTTTTTTCATAACGTTCCTTCTAACTGATTAACTGCTCCGAGCGAAAAATAATATCGAGGTAATGGCATTTAAAATCAATAAACAAATTGAAAAATTTCGTAATGAATTTCTTACGTTCCGCGAACCGGCAGGTTCCTTCATAAACGAATCAAGAATAAAACCGGCATCTTTTGCATCACGCAGTTCAATTTCACATCGCAGGGAGTCGTCATCTTTATAAAAAAACAGGTTTCCGCTGTATTCGGCAGAGAGCGAATCCATACTGAGGGTATATTGATGTTTATGAAGAATTTTTTCGATATCCGGGAGATAGGGCGTATCCGGAGAAAAATAGACACTTTCGGGTATTATTTCCGCCGGACAAAAGAGGAAAGATGCGAAAATAAGAAAAGTGAAAATTATTTTTTTCGTTTTACACATAATAAAAAGCATATTCCCGTTAAACTGATAATACTGATGATCCAGGAAAATAAGTTTCCGGTCCTTACATAGGGTGACACATGCTCACCTGCTGAAAGTTCTTGATCGATCAGTCCGGACGTATACAGCGGAAGAGATTCTTTGACACGTCCTTTTGCGTCAATGAACATGGAGATACCCGCATTCGCGGAACGGATAAGCGGACGCCGGGTTTCCACTGCACGCAGGATCGCAATAGCCGCATGCTGATGAGGACCTATTGAGCGGCCAAACCATATATCGTTAGTTATTAAAATATTATATCGACTTCCCTCAGCAGCGGCACGGCGAATGGTATGAGGAAAAACAGAGTCGTAACAGATCATCGGCGTAAAGATCACACTGTCCTTTCCCATATGCATAACGCGGACTTTCTTTCGTGTTGTAAAATCACTTTGTCCGTATTCCATATTATTCATCCAGGTGAAATATTCACCGCCCGGGGTAAATTCCCCGAAAGGAACGAGGTGGATCTTGTCATAGACAACATCCTGATAATCTTTTACGCCCGGTTCGAATATGAATATACTGTTCGTACTTGAATAGCGTGAAACGGTATCCGGGAAAAAATAATCAAGTGATCCCGTAATGACAGTGCTCCGCATGTCACGCGCACAGCGCAGGATTATATTTTTATAATAACGCGAAGAACGGAGATAGAAAGGAACGGCGGTTTCCGGCCAGACGATCACATCGGGAGCAATACCCGTTTCTACCCGGCTCAGAGAATCCATTTTATTCATAATAGCAACGCGATTTGAGGGTTCCCATTTTTCCTTTCCGCCGATATTCGGCTGGATGATGCGGAAATTAAGTTTTTCTCCGCTTTGCATATCGGTGTTCATTGCCATGATCCCATAGAGATACGGTATCATAATGATCAGAAGAAGCGCGGTGAGGCGTTGGCGGCTGTAGGACCTGAATAAAAGATAGAGGAATAAATTGGTCAGAAGCAGCAGGAAAGATACCGTATAGACACCGCCGATATCCGCCGTTTGAACGTAAAGCGTATTATATGCCTGGGAATGTCCCAGTGCCAGCCAGGGGAAGCCGAGGGTGCCGAAAGACCGCAAAAATTCAACAGCAACCCAGATAAAGGGAAAGAGAAAAAAAGCAAAAGAGGTGTTCCGCTTCCGCATCCACGTAAAGAAAAAACCGATCACTGCGTAATTAAGTGCCAGAAATACAGAAGCGAGCAACATGGAAAAAGTGGCAACCCACCAGTAGGTACCGGTATTGAAAGCCAGCCAGTGAATGGAAAAAAGGGAATAAAAAAATCCCCAAATAAACCCGGTCAAAAAACCGTTCTTACATCTGTCAAGGATATACAGCAGAGGGACAAGCGCGAAAAAGGCCGTATAAAACTGATTGAAGGGAGCAAACGCCAGTTCCGCAAGAACTGCTGAGAAGATAAGTATCAGAATATGTTTCCATTGTAAATTCATACTGTTTCCCGGGAATCCAGGTATTCCTGCAGAATGATACGAGCAGCGAGAGCATCCACTTTTCCCTTCTGATCGCGTGCTTTGATGCCCTGGCTCCGCAATATATCAGCTGCCTGAATACTGGTAAAGCGTTCGTCCCATTTTATGACGGGAATATCGATTTTTTCTTCCAGATCTTCAATGACCCGCTCAACGATACACGTCTGATCCGTTTTATTACCGGAATTTCCCAGCGGATATCCCATAATAAGTATCTCTATTTCATATTCACGGCAAAGGGAGACAAGCCGGCGGATTCCCTCCCCGGGAGAGGAAATATGTAAAGTATCCAGCGGACACGCAATGATCCTGAGAGGATCCGATACGGCTACGCCGATGCGCCTTCCGCCGAAATCGACTGCAAGGACCCTTCCCATGTTTATTCCTGGCCGGTACGGGGTTTTGATAAGTATTCCTTCAGCTTTTTTCCGGCTTTGAAATGTACTTTTTTCCGCGGGGGAACGTAGATAACCTCATTGGTCTTCGGATTTCTGGCCTGGGGTTTAGCTTTGGAATTCTTTACTTCAAACACACCGAAATTACGTATTTCTATACGGACGCGTTCGGCGGAATCATCCATGAGGAGATCCAGTATCGCGGAAAAGATCTCATCCATATACTTTTCGCTTTCATAAATGCGGAGATCGGAGCATTTCCGGATATGCTTTGCGATATCCTTTTTTGTAAACGTCTTTTTTTCCATTATATTTCTCCTAAAATTATGTCCTGTCAATAGTGAGCACACCCGGCACTTTTTTTAATTTGCGGATAATGCGTTCGGCATGACGCAGGCTTTCGACCATAACGGCGACCTGTCCGCGCGCCAGTTTTCCTTCAACGGAAAAATTGATGCTGAGCATATTGGTATGCTGATCATGGATGATCTGGGAAACATCGTAGATAAGACTGGACCTGTCCTCACCAATGATCTTTATGCGCGTAACAAATGTCCTGCCGGCCTTTACCTGCCATTTCACATCGATAAAACGATCCTTCTCTTCTTCAAGGTTCGGAATGTTGGGGCAGTCGTGGCGGTGAACGGTAATACCACGTCCGCGGGTAATATAACCGATGATCTCATCTCCGGGAATAGGATTGCAGCATTTGGCAAGCTGGACCATCATATTCTCGTAACCGCTGACACTGATGCCGTTGGTGGAGCGGTAGTGTTTCACCGGCGGGGGTTTTTCCGGGCTCGGTTTCGGCTCTTCTTTCTGATACAGCTCATTGATGATATGTTTGACGGTAAGTTCGCCTTTGCCTATTGCCTGATAGAAAAGGCTGATCGTTTCAAAGCCGAAATCCGCAAAATGCTTTTTTGCGTCCCTGATCTTCGAACTGAGCTTGGCTTTCCGCATTTCTTTCTCAAGTATCTCTTCGCCAAGTTTGATGCTTTGTTCGAATTCATGACGCTGCAGCCATTTGCGCACCCGGTGTTTTGCACGGTTCGTGGTAACGTAGCGAAGCCAGTTGTAGCTGACATTGTGGTTATGAGAAGTAATGATCTCGATCCGGTCGCCGCTGGATAAACGGGAGTTCAGCGAGACGATCTTACCGTTGATCTTCGCTCCGATACAGCGGTAACCGACTTCCGTATGCACGGCAAAAGCAAAATCAAGGGCTGTGGAATTCACCGGCAGTTTGATCAGATCTCCTTTAGGCGTAAAAACAAAGATCTCGTCATTAAAAAGGTCGATCTTCAGGGTCTCCAGGAATTCTTCATCGTTTTTGGTATCGTTTTTCAGGATATCAACCAGATCACGCAGCCATTTAATGTGATTGTCCAGATCATCACCCGGGCCCGCTTCTTTGTATTTCCAGTGCGCGGCAATACCGACTTCTGCGGTTTTATCCATTTCATCCGTGCGGATCTGTATCTCAATGGGGATGCCCTTGGGACCGATGACCGTAGTATGTACGGACTGATAAGCATTGGATTTCGGGGTGGCGATAAAATCGCGGAAACGCTCTGTGATGGGAGTAAAGTTTTGGTGGACTATACCCAGTACCGAATAACAATGCGTAATGGAATTTACAATGATGCGGATCGCAAGAATATCAAAGATCTCTTCCAGCGGACGGTTCTGACGGATCATCTTATTATAAATGGAATAGTAATTCTTAATGCGCCCGAATACCCGCGCTTCAATATTTTCCTCTTTCAGATAGTTATTGATCATTCTTATGAAATCATCAATATCACGCTGGGTCCGTTTCTGCTGGGCGATGATCTTTTTATGCAGTTCCTCATAGATCTCCGGTTCCAGCTGTTTCAATGCCAGATCTTCCATTTCCATCTTGATGCGGTACATTCCAAGCCGGTGGGCGAGGGGTGCATAAACATCCCGTGTCTCCAGAGCTATGCGCCGGCGCTTCTTTTCGGGCAGTGCATCTAGGGTGCGCATATTGTGCAGGCGGTCGGCGAATTTGATAATAATGACCCGGATATCATCCGCAACACTCAACAGCATCTTGCGGAAATTCTGGGCCTGTTCCTGTTGTTCGCTTTGGAATTTGATCCCCCCGATCTTGGTCACACCATTTACGAACCGTACGATCTGGGGAGAAAATTCATTACTGAGCAATTCTTTGGAAATATTGGTGTCTTCCAGGATATCATGAAGCAAGCCAGCACAGATAGTGGAAGTGTCCATATTAAGTTCGGTGAGGGTCAGGGCCGTATAATAGAGGTGCTGAAAATAAGGTTCACCGGACTGGCGGTACTGGTCTTTATGGGCGTCTCGGGAAAATTTATATGCTTTCCACAAAAGCGGGATATCGGCGGCATAATTGCTGTTATAATTTTTTATATTATCTATGAGCTTCTGAAATTGTTCCGGAAATGTCTGTGGTATGGCCGATGTCATAATATATTAAAAAGCCTTTTCTTCTGCTTCTTCAGCATAGGTTTCAAAGGGAGCATCAAAAAATCTGACGATATTGTCCCTGAAGGTCAGACCTACCAATCCGGTGGGACCGTTCCGGTGCTTTGCAATAATGATCTCGCCTTTGCCCTCGTCTTCCGGTTTCTGTGAATAATAGAATTGACGGTGAATGAACGCCACAAGGTCCGCATCCTGTTCAATGGCTCCCGAGTCCCGCAGATCGGATAATTTCGGACGGCTGTCACCCCCGCGCTGTTCCGGTGCACGGCTGAGCTGAGAAAGGGCGATGACCGGGATATTCATTTCCTTGGCAAGAGCTTTCAGCTGCTGACTGATTAAGGCAACTTCCTGCTGCCTGCTGTCATTCCGGTTGATGGTCGCATGTGCGATCTGCAAATAATCGACAAAAATAATATCCAGTTTTCCCACACGGCTTTTCAGTCGCCGTGCGCGGCTTCGCATATCCAGAACATTCAGATTGGGAGTAAAATCGAAGTAAATATTTGCATCATTGATCTTGGCGGCTGCGGATATCAGGTTTTGCCACAGGTTGGTGGGTATTCTGCCGCGGCGGAGTTTCTGATGATCGATACCGCTTTCCATGCTCAGTAGACGCATGGCAATACCTTCCTGGGACATTTCCAGGGAAAAGAAACCGACATTGATCTCGTGATCAATGGACATATTTCTCAGCATGGAAAGTGCCAGGGCGGTTTTCCCCATGGAAGGACGTCCTGCCACAATGACCAGATCGGAATTCTGGAAACCGTTTGTGATCATATCGAATTTTTTGAAACCGGTGGGGATACCGACAACTTCCCCGTGATGCTGGGAAAGGTTTTCGATATGTTCCACCGTCGGATGCAGAATACTCTTAATGTCAATAAAATCCTGGGTTGAACTGCTCTCGCGCAGCTGGAATATCTGCTGCTGAGCGTTGTCGAGAATAATATCGGTTTCCTCGTTTTCGGAAAAGGCTTTATCTATCATGTTGTTTGAAGCTTTGATGATAGTGCGTAAAATATACTTTTCTTTGACGATATTGGCATAATATTCAATATTTGCCGCCGTTGGAACCCGGTTTATAAGTTCCGCTATCTGTACGGCACCTCCGACATCCTCCAGATGTTTCATCTGTGAAAGCTGTTCAACGACAGAAAGCTGGTCGATGGGCTTGTGATTGCCGTATAATTCCTTCATAGCGCGGAATATCAGCCGGTTCGCATCCAGATAAAAGCAGTCATCGTTCAGTATTTCCAATGCTCTGCTGGCAGCCATATCATCCTGCATCATGGAGCCCAGGACCGCTTTTTCGGAATCAATAGATTGCGGGGGTACGCGTGTAAGTTCTTGTTTGCTGGTCATGCCTTCCTCTTGTTGATAATATTTAAGTTAACAGAAGCATTTTATAAATGAAAGCAAAATTAGATTAACTTTTGTTTAATAAGAATTTGCGCATGGGATATTTTGAAATTCGCCGGATCAGAAAGGTTAGCCGACACCCGCTGTCCGGAAAGAAACAGGGCTGTATCGCCGTTCACCCTTTATTCGTTATGTTTATATTTTCCCGTCAGTTCAAGAAGCCGGACCTTTTCTTCCTCATTAAGACTTTCGTAACCTTTTCTGGCTATGCGGTCCATAAGCTCATCAAGTTCTTCTTCTTCACTGTTTTTCGGCTTTTTCTTATGTTGTTTGTTTTTACTTTCCTTTTTCCCTGATGTCCATTTGAAACGTATTTTTTCCGGTGCCGCGGCGGTGGTGCTGGTTCCACAGCAGATAAAGGTAGCCGAAAGCCATCCCCGACAGATGGGTTAAATGTGCGACACCACTGGACATGCCGGTTCCGCCGATCGAGGCGATGAGTTCTATTGCCGCAAAGATCATGACAAAATATTTGACCTTGATGGGAACAAGGAAGTTTAGATAAATGATACGGTTCGGATACATGATGGCAAAGCCCAGCAGGATACCGTAGATCGCGCCGGATGCACCGATAATGGGAATAGCGGAAGCAGGCTGGATAAGAGCGGAAAGTATACCTGCACCGACACCGGTAATAAAATAATATTTCAGAAAAAAAGTTGTGCCCCAGTGTCGTTCCAGCTCAGTTCCGAACATCCAGAGTGCGAACATATTGAAAAAAATATGCATAAATCCGCCGTGGAGGAACATGTAAGTTACCGGTTGCCATAAATAGAATTTTTTCAGGAAAAGTTCCGGCACCAGACCGCCCATAAAGATCATATACCGGTTAAACTGCGGAGCCAGTAATCCGATCACGAAAATGACGGTGTTGATAATAATAAGAACCCGGATGCCGGGGGTGAGATGATTTCTGAAACGATAATAATTCATAAAACCTTTCTAAGTACATTTACGGAGCTTAATGTCCCGCAGCAGTCAAAACGGGCTGCCAGTGTATTCCAGAGTATACGGTTTATCAGGTCTTTTTCCGGAATGTTTTCCGGGATCTCCGGCATTTCAGCCGGTGTGTTTTCTGATAAACCCTTTAGTATAGACAATACAGAGGGCTGAAGTTCCCAGACAGAGGTATTTTCCGCGCAGCAGTTTTTACAGTATATATGACCGGAAAAGGGATTGAAGTATGCGGGCGGGAGCGTCGCCGAACAGCGGTAACAGCTGTCGATATCCAGCGGAAGTCCTTCGGTTTTCAGATACTGTAAAATAAAATACCAGTGTGCATAAAATGCCGGCCGGCCCCTTTCAATGGAAGTGAAAACCGCCTTAAGCAATTCAAAGATCTTCTGATCTTCCGTATCTTCCTGTGTCTTGTAGATGACTTCGAGTATCACCGAACCGTACAGCACCGCCTCAGGGTGTTTTTTTAAATTCCGGAAAGGATGAACGTACTCGGCATTAGCAAGGAATTGATAAGCACGGCCCGCTTTTTCGTTGAAGTGAATGTTCAGAAGGGAAAAGGGTTCTAAAAGTCCTTTGAAGGGACTCTTTGAAGTTCTTGCACCCTTTGCAATCAGGATCAGCTTTCCGAAATCCCGTGAAAAACAGTGCAGCACCGAGGAAGTCTCTCCCTTCGGATTGATCTTCAAAACAAATGCCGGAGTGTTCTTCACCATGATACAATGTCCGCCCTTAAACCCTAAACCCTAAACTCATCCACAAATCAACCCTCTTCTAATATGCCTTTGCTAAAATGACCTGCTGTTTTGTTTTTCTTCCGGTATAGAAACAAACGCCTTCTTTACCGGGCTGTTCGAAAGGAATGCAGCGGATGGTAGCTTTACATTCTTCCTGTATGGTCTTTTCATCGTTACTGCTGCCGTCCCAGTAGGCACGTGCAAATCCGCCGGCATCAATATGGGAACGTAATTCCTCATAACTGGCGATATCTCTGGTGTTCTCTTCGCGAAATGCTTTTTTGCTTTCAAACATATCTTTCTGGATCTCTTTAAGAAGTGAGCATACGGAAGAACAGAAAGCATCTTTTGATTCTATGTTCTTATCGCCCGTATCGCGGCGGGCAACAACGATCTTTCCGTTTTTGACATCCCTGGGACCGATCTCCAGCCGCAGAGGAACGCCCTTCATTTCCCAGTCGTTGAACTTGAATCCGGGTGACAATGTCTCCCGTGTATCGAGATGGTAGCGTACATCCGCAGCCCGGAGTTTTTCCGTTATGGAATCTATATATTTCATTACATTTGCCTTGCTTTCATCGTCACGGTAAATGGGGACAATAACAACCTGATACGGGGCGATCTCCGGAGGAAGTATAAGACCCTTATCATCGCCGTGGGTCATGATCAGTGCGCCGACCAGCCGTGTACTCACCCCCCAGCTGGAGGCGAAAACATATTCCTTTTCATTGTTCTCATTCTGGAAAGTGACATCAAAGGCCTTTGCGAAATTCTGACCGAGATAATGACTGGTTCCGGACTGCAGGGCGCGTTTATCTCCCATCATGGCTTCTATGGTATACGTTTCAACGGCACCGGCAAATTTTTCGTTCTCCGTTTTTTTTCCGACAAGAACCGGCATTGCCATATAATTTTCTGCAAAATCCCGGTAAACGCCGATCATTTTATATGCTTCTTCAAAGGCTTCTTCGGCGCTTGCATGTGCGGTATGACCTTCCTGCCAGAGAAACTCAGTCGTCCGCAGAAACAGGCGGGTACGCATTTCCCAGCGTACGACATTAGCCCACTGGTTGATAAGCAGCGGAAGATCACGGTAGGAATTGATCCATTTTTTGTACATCGACCAGATAATGGTTTCTGAAGTCGGGCGGATGACAAGCGGTTCCTCCAGTTTTTTTCCGCCGCCGTGAGTGACTACCGCCAGCTCCGGCGCAAATCCCTCAACATGGTCCGCTTCTTTTTTTAAAAATCCTTCGGGAATGAGCATCGGAAAATACGCATTTACGTGTCCGGTGTCTTTGAACATCCGGTCGAGGTGTGAACGGATGTTTTCCCAGAGGGCGTATCCGTAGGGCCGGATGACCATGCACCCTTTTACCGGTGAATAATCGGCCAGTTCGGCTTTTTGCACAATATCCGTGTACCATTTTGCATAGTCTTTTGATTGGGGTGTGACACCTTTGCTCATATCTAACCTTTCCTTTTCTGTCCGGACGCATATTTTATAACCCGAGAATTTATAGGTAAAAAGATGAAATTGCAAGCCAGAAGAAAGTCAGGGGGAGAAGAGTTAAAAAATTGAAGTGCGGAAATACTGATGATACCCTGCAGTCTTCATTATTTCCTGAGAGTGGAGCCGGCATAAAACCCCTGACCGCAATGCCTTTAAACAGATACCGCTCGTGCTTATCTGTCCGGCGAACGGGATCCCGGTCACGCATACTGCGGAAATGAGAACCGGCAGCTGACATCCGGACTTTTCTGAAAATATTACATGAAAAACGCAGGAAAAACTAAAAAAACATTGAATTGCGGCAAATTTATGTGCAAATTAAAACGATATGAAAATTTTACATAATTAATGAATTTCGACCAAATATGTTAAACAAAAAGGAGTAAACATGAAGTTTTTACGCCGCGAAGAGCAAGACGTAAAAAGTGTTGATGAACTGAAGAAATTGTTTCCCGACTGGCAAAAAAATGAACGCTGGCTGTTCATCGGTCCGCACGATGATGATATTGTCCTGGGTGCCGGGCTCACAATGCGCGCTGCGCTTGACGCCGGTGTTGATGTATATGCCCTGGTAGCAACCGACGGACGCATGGGATACTGTTATAAGGAACAGGAAGATACGATAGGCGAAATACGTCATAAGGAAACCGTCGATTCCTTTAAAATAATCGGTCTGAAAGAAAAGAACATTTTCTTTGCCGATATGCCCGATTGTGATACCGCAACCTATATCGGCCGCCGGAAAGCGAAACCCGGAGATCCGGAGATCGGCGGATACACGGGCTTTCAGAACAGTTTTACCTATTATGTACGCAAGGTTAAGCCAACCCGGATATTCTTACCTACCGGTGAAGATCTTCACCCGGACCATAAAGTCGTTTATCAGGAAGTGCTCATTTCGATGTTCCATGCCGGCGGAAATATCTGGCCGGAACTTGGCGAACCCGTAGATCCCCCGGCGGCATATGAGTTCCCGGTTTATTGTGATTTTCCTTCAGCTCCGAATCTGAAAATTGAAGCCGATCAGGAAGTGTTCAAGAAAAAACTGGATGCCATTATGGCTTACAAATCACAGGAACAGATCGCCGCGCTGGTTCAGGGCGTGAAAGACGGAGGTCCGCTGGAATATCTCCGGGAAATAGATTTCAATATGTATTCTGCAAAGAAATACAAGGACCTGTTCTAAGATCGCAATGCAAGGGGCGCAGGAAACTGCGTCCTTTTTTATACAGGAGTTTACTTGGAATCCGCGACGTTCCGCCGCTTTAAACTGCACAGCGGCAAGAAAATATTATTCTGCGGTGATGATGATATTGATCAGGCGGCCGTTTATCTGGCGGCGATCATTCATTCAGAGGGCTATGATCTTGATTACCTACCCTCTACGCTGTCGTTTTTACCTGAAATAAACGTGCAGGATTATGATCTTGTTATCCTCAGCGATTACCCGCGTGCTTTGATCACGGATTCACAGATGCACCGCATCCGTAATTATGTCCTTGACGGCGGCAGCTTTTTGATGATCGGCGGCTGGGAGTCCTTTTACGGAAGGAACGGCGAATATAATAATACTCCGATCGAAGATATTCTTCCGGTAAAACTGCAGGAAAAGGATGACCGTGTCAATTGCGGTCAGGGAGTACTCGTTCTTCCCGGGAAAGAAATTGACCCGCAGCTGAAAGAACTCGACTGGGAACATCCGCCGCTTATCGGGGGATATAATGCATTTACGGCCGGCGAAAACAGCAATGAACATCTGTTCGGGAAAAAGATCCGCATCACCGGGGAGGAAAGCAATGTTCACTTTCAGCTCAGTGATGAGGACATACCCCTTTTTGTCACCGGAAGGCGGGGAAAGGGAATATCCGCAGCGCTGGCCTTCGATCTTGCACCGCACTGGATCGGCGGAATGGTGGACTGGGGAAACGAACGGATACATATCGATCTGGAAGAGGGTTTTATTGAAGTCGGGGATATGTATCATCGTTTTGTAAAAGCCATTTTAAGGATGTTAATAAAGGAATAAAGTAAAATTGTACCGGAAAAGGAGTAATGCGTAATGAAAGGAAAGGCAATTGTTGCACAGACCGGCGGACCCACTTCCGTGATCAATTCCAGTCTGGCCGGAATTATTTCACAATGCCGTAAAGAAGAAAATATTGAAGATATCTGGGGATGCCATTTCGGCATGAAAGGCCTGCTTGATGAGGATTTTATCGATCTGAAGGATGCACCGCTTGAAGACCTGCAGAATACACCCGGCAGCGCACTGGGTTCGTCCCGCATCAAACTGACGGAAGAAACGATGCCCCGCGTACTGGAAGTATTCAGAAAATACAATATCCGCTATTTTTTCGGGATTGGGGGAGACGATACGCAATTGAACGTATTCCAGGTAGAGAAGTACTGCAGGGAAAACGGGTATGAGCTATGCGGCATGGGCTGTCCCAAGACCGTCGACAACGACCTGCCCCTGACGGACCATACGCCCGGATTCCCGTCTGCGGCGCGGTATACCGCCCTATCCGTGTATCAGGGAGGCCGCCTTACGCGTGATATGCAGAAGGTGGATCAGTTCGTTATTTATCAGACCATCGGACGCAGTGCCGGATGGTTGGCGGCGTCACCCTATGCCTTTAAGGAAAAGGATTCCGATCCTCCGCATATCATTCTCCTGCCGGAAATTCCCTTTGAGGAGGAAAAATTCATTGCTTTTTTCGATGAATGCTATAAAAAATACGGCTATGTATCCATTATATGCGGGGAGGGAGTTACGGATAAGAACGGAAACCCGGTCTCATCCACCCGTGTTGAAGATGATTTCGGAAACAAGGAATTCGGGGCCATGGGCGGCGTGTCCGTCGGCATGGAGCTGCATAAGATCATTTCAGGACATTTTCCTGATCTGCGCGGGGAATTTCAGATCACGGAATCTTTGCCCATGTGTGCGGATGACCGCAGAGTTGATATCGATGTCTCTGAAGCATTCCGCCTGGGAGCCAAAGCTGCCGAATTGGCAGCATCCGGCATTTCGGGGAAAATGACTGTTCTGAAACGTGAAAAAGGGCCGGAATATAAGGTCAGCATTGATACGGTTCCCTTGTCGGAAGTGGGGGGAAAACAAAAACCCATACCCCGTGAATACATCGCGGAGAACGGCATGAACATGACCGCCGCATTCAGGGAGTATATTGCTCCGCTGACAGGGCCTGCGCCGAAGTACGCGGATCTTGAGAAACTCCGGAAAATAAATAAAAAGTAAAAAGTTGAGGAAAATATGCGTTTAGATGATCCGAAATATTCAAAATTCGCGCTTTGCAGAGAGATGATGGAAACCGTGGATGTGATCCGTAATTTTAAGACCAAGGATCTCAGTAAAGCACTGGATTCCTTAAATGAAACGGGCAAATTGTTTATGACCGGTGAAGGTTCCTCCCGGATATTCCCGGCAAAACATACCATCAATATCATTCAGAAAAATAATTTTCCGTTGACAGCCTATACGGAAGGCAGCCGGCAGGCGGCGGAGTTGAAACTGGATGATTTTACCCTTTTCGGCGCGTCGAATTCCGGAAAGACCAAAGAACTTATCACACTGTTCCAAAACAAGAACGCAGCGGGAAAATTTGCTCTTACCGCTTTTCCCGGCACACCTCTCGGAAAACTGAGCGATGATGAATATATTCTGTATTGCGGAAAGGAAGAGGCGGTCGCAGCTACGAAAAGTGTTATCGAACAGGCATTGTTTTATCAGCATCTTCTGAAAACTTTCATTGGTGCCGGCTGCGACAGGTCCATGAACGATCTTGCCGACAAGGCACAAGAAGTTCTGGAAATGGATATTGATCCTGAGATCATAGCTGTTATCGCGAAAGCGGATATGATGTATTTTGCCGGACGCAATGTCGGTGTGGCTGAAGAAGCAACATTGAAAACCAATGAGATCACCCGGAAAAAATCCGCTTATCTTGAGGGAACATATGCGGTGCACGGCATT
>JAWOEU010000124.1:0-15861 GCA_046482575.1 Fidelibacterota bacterium | reverse complement strand
CTTATCACAGATTGAATAAATGCCTTAGAAAGGAACGATTATGAAAATGCTATACAGATCTGTCATTGTCTTTATCTTGCTGTCCGCGATCCTTTTCGCCGACAACAGCCGGGAATACCAATCACAATGGAGTCTATCCTGGGATGAATATTCTAGAAAAGAGGGGAAAAAGATCGGACTTGCGCTCGGAGGCGGCGCCGTATTGGGGGCAGTGCATATCGGCGTACTGAGGGCAATGGATGAGTTTGGCATTTCCGTGGATTATATTTCCGGAACAAGTATCGGAGCCTTTGTCTCCGCTTTTTACGCAAACGAAATAAAATGGCATGAGATCAGGGATATTGCAATGGACCTGAACTGGCTGGATCTTTCCGGAATTTCCTTTTCCCATCTGGGTATACTTTCAAATGATAAAATTGGAAAACTAATACGCGAGAATATCGGTGACATTGCTCTTGAGGATTCAAAGATACCTGTCGCAATGGTCACGACCGATATTGTCAGCGGGGAAAAAGTGGTGCTGACAAGGGGAGATATTGGCCAAGCCGCCATGGCAAGCACCTGCATACCGGGTGTTTTCGCTCCCATTGAGATCGACGGCAATTTGCTGGTGGACGGCGGTATGGTTGAAAGCGTACCTATCTCACCGTTACAGGATATGGGGGCGGAATTTATCATTGCCGTGGATCTGAACTCAAGGAATAAGGAAAAAATACCGGAAAATATTGTAGAAGTTATGCTGCGTTCCTTTAATATCATGTCAAAAACTGCAGCAAGACTCCAGGTGCAGAAGGCGGATATTATTATTGCACCGGACCTTTCCGATTTTAATGTTATTGATATGGACCAAACGCCCGATCTGATCGAGAGAGGGTATTCCGAAGCAATGTCGGCTCTAAAGAAAGTCATAGAATGATCTTCCATTATGGTATTGTCTTAGCTGAATAAGGAGTTCCATCCTGTGAAAAAAATAAAAAAGAACAAAAAGATCGGACTTGCACTCGGCGGCGGTGCGGTACTCGGAGCTGCGCATATCGGTGTACTGAAAGCAATCGAAGAATTTGATATATCAATACACTGCATTGCAGGTACGAGTATCGGAGCTTTTGTATCCGCCTTTTATGCAAACGGAAAGGGATGGGAAGAGATCAGGGATATTGCATTAGACCTGAAATGGCTGGACCTATCCGGGCTCTCCATCTCAAAATTAGGATTGCTTTCAAATGATAAAATGGGAAAATTAGTTGAAAAGCATCTCGGGAAATCCAATATAGAAGATGCCAATATCCCGCTGGCCATGATAGCTACAAATATTGCCAGCGGAGAAAAAATCGTCCTTCAAAAAGGAAGTACTGCCGAAGCCGTTATGGCAAGCACCTGCATCCCGGGTATTTTCAGTCCGGAAGAAATTAATGGAAACATGCTGGTCGACGGCGGTATTGTAGAAAATGTACCCGTCAGTCCCTTAAAAGAAATGGGTGCAGATATCATTATCGCTGTGGATTTGAATTCGGGACACAAGGAGAAAAAACCGGAAAATATTGTTGAGATCCTTTTGCGCACTTTTGATTTTTTAATTAAAACTTCAACAGACCTGCAGAGAGGAAAATCACAGATTCTCATTGCTCCGGATCTTTCCGATTTTAACCTGGTGGATATCGGCCAGGCCCCCGATCTGATCGAAAAGGGATATTCACAGGCAGTATCGGTCTTTAAAAAACACTAAAACATCCTGAACAACGATATCACGGCTTTCCGCCCATCTCATTGTTTCTCCGGCATTTAACGCATCCGGACACTCTGAAAGAAGAAAAAACAAACGGACAGAATAACTGTCCGTTTGTTCATACCATTTCTTATCCAATGTGATTCAGGCTTCTTCTTTTTCCTTGCGGTGTTTCTCGACAATTTTGTCCTGAATATCTTTCGGCACGTATTCATAGTGAGAGAATTTTCGCCGGTAAAAGCCGCGTCCCTGCGAAATTGAACGCAGGGTATTTGCATATTTGTAGAGATTTGCAAGGGGAACAGCTGCTTTGATGACCTGATGGTGTCCGTCGGTATCCATACCCAGCACCTTACCGCGCCGTGCGGAAATATCACCCATTACATCGCCCATATACTCTTCGGGTACTTGTATCTCGAGCTCATAGATCGGTTCGAGAAGAATGGGATCCGCCTTTTCGAAAGCTTCACGAAAAGCGCCGCGCCCGGCGATCTGAAAGGCAATATCCTTCGAATCAACCGGGTGCTGCTTCCCGTCATAGAATGCGATCTTTATATCGATCACCTTGCTTCCGGTAAGCGGACCTTCGACACATGCCTGTTTGACACCTTTTTCCACAGACGGGACAAAGGAACGGTCAACATTCATACCGACAAGTTCACTGACGAATTCTATTCCTTCACCGCGTTCTTTCGGTTCAAGACGCAGATATACTTCACCGAACTGTCCTGCACCGCCGCTTTGTTTCTTGTGACGGTAATGTCCCTGCGCCGTTTTTCGGATCGTTTCACGGTACGGGATCTTTGGTTCGATTTGATTTATCTTGATGTTATAGCGGTCTTCGATTTTCTTCAGGCTGACCTCAATATGCATTTCTCCCTGCCCGGAAACAATGGTTTGTTTAAGTTCGGGATCAACGACATAATGAAAGCTGGGATCTTCCTCGCGGACCTGGGCCAGTCCCATGCCGATCTTTTCATCATCTCCTTTAGCCATGGCCTCCACCGCCACCCGGATGATCGGATCGGGATACTTTATCGGCGGGTATTTTATGGGAGATTTAGGATCACAAAGCGTATTACAGGTATGTGTGTCCTTTAGTTTAACAACCGTTCCAATATCTCCCGCCTGTATTTCTTCCAGTTCTGTACGATGTTTCCCGTTCATGGAAAAGATCGCACCAAAACGTTCGGTTGTATTCGTTTCGGGATTTTTAAGGTCCATACCCGGTTTCAGCGAGCCGGACATAACTTTAAAAAAGGATATTTCACCGAGATGCTGTTCATAAATGCTTTTATAAACAAAGATACTGCATGGCTCGGAAGCATCGATCCTGCGGATAATTTCTTCATCTTCACTGCCCGGCTTATACCCTTTGGTCTCTCCGGCCATATCCGGCGCGGGCGCCAGTTTGGTTAAAATATCCGCGAGACGGCTGATCCCGACATTTTTCTCGGAAGATACGCAGACAAGCGGAAAAAGGGTTCGTGAATATACGGCATTTTTTAATCCGTCGTTGATCTCATCAGCGCTTAATTCTCCCTCTTCAAAATACTTTTCCAGCAGGGCGTCATCGGATTCTGCAACAAGTTCCACGAGTTTTTCATAAAGCTTGTCAACACGCGCCTGATGTTCCTGAGGGATCTCTTCCTCGCTGTATTTTCCCTTATCATCAAAAACAAGTAATTTTTTCTTAAGGACATCCACGATTGAGGTAAAAGCCGGACCTTCATTTACCGGGAACTGCGTAGGGAAAACCCGGTCTCCGTAACGGTCCTGCAACGATTTTACCACGGCATCAAAATCAGTATGCTCTTTGTCCAGCATGGTAACGGCAAAGAAAGGCGGGATATGACGTTCTTCAAGTGCATTCCATGCAATTTCAGTACCGATCTCAATTCCGGAAGTGGCATCCACTGTGAGTACGGCGGCATCTGCAACATGCGTAACTGCGCGGAGTTCACCGGAAAAATCAATATATCCCGGAGCGTCCAGCAAGTTAATTTTTATACCGTTATGGTGAACGTGAAGCAGTGCGGCACGCAGGGATATCTGACGATCGATCTCTTCGGGAGTATGATCTGACGTACTCGTTCCTTCACGTATGGACCCCAGGCGATTGATCTTCCCGTCATTCAGCAGAAAAGCATCCGCCATGATCGTTTTCCCGGTCTCAGAATGGCCAACCAATGCGATATTCCGGATATCTTTGGTCAATGTTGTCATTTTATTTCCTCCATAATAGGTTTCGTTTTTCTATTTCAGTGCCTGCCGTACGACTTTCCCTGTTGCGGACCTCGGGAAGTGGTTAACAAATATATATTTATCCGGTATCTGATACCGGGGCAGTTCTTTTTCCGCGAATTCACGCAATTCCCGGTCCTCCGGCCTGCTGCCGCCTGCGGGAATGATATATGCATTAATGCTTTCGGAGTATTCATCTTTGGGTTTTCCCACAACCACAACATCTTTGATCTGCGGATGTTTTGAAAGGACCGTTTCAACTTGCTCCGGATACACATTAAAACCCCGGACATTAATGATATAGGATTTACGGTCAACGAAATACAGATAACCGTCCATATCCCAGCATCCGAGATCTCCGGTATGATACCAGCCGTCCCGGATATCCGCTTTCAGTAATTTCTGAAGATCCTCCGTAAGGACAGAGGATACCACGCCGATCTCTCCGATAATATCATCAGCAAGCATTTTTCCGTTTTTCAATAATCCCAGTGATATTTTACTGAGCGCCGTGCCGATCGAAGCGGGTTTTTCGATACTGGTATTAACGGTCAGCAAAGGACCGGCTTCTACCATCCCATAGATCTTAAAAACAGGAATTCCGCTTATCCGGGTAAAAGCTTCCTGAATATTTTTCTTTAAACGGCCCCCGCCGGTAATTGCATATTTCAGGGAATTTGGAAGATAGTCCTTATCTTTCCGGATCAAAAACGCAAAATAAGAGGGTTCCGCTATCAGATAGGCGGGCTTTGCGTTCTGCATGGTTCGATGGAATTCTTCTTCATCAGCGGTATTACAGAGAGCTATAGAAGCACCCGCATTGACCGCTGCATTCATGACGGCAATATATCCGAGAAAATGGGTCAGGGGATACTGGCTGAAAAGCACATCTCCGGCCTTGTAAATGATCGTGTGCAGATAATCGCTTGTATTGCGGAACAACTGCCGGTTTGTATATTTTGCATATTTTGCGGGACCCGTGGATGCACCGCTGTAAAAAATGACATTCGTGTCATTTTCGTCCGGATTATAGGGACCGCCGAAAAGCGGCTTGTTTTTGTATTCCTGAAAATCGGCGCTTTCGGTGCTCTGTGCGGGACCGGAGCATATAAAAAGACTGCAGTTCTCAAGAATATTCGCAGCACTGAAAACATCTTCTTCGTTTTCGGCATGATAGATAACCGCTGTGGCACTGCTGTCGTCAATGATATAACGCAATGCCAGGGATTTGTAATGTATATTTACGGGGATCATTACCGCTTCAAGGCGGGAAAGCGCAAGCCAGGTATAGATCATTTCCGGTGAATTTGGCAGCATAACCACAACCCGGGTGTCTTTTTTAATTCCCAGTTGATGAAGATGGTTGGCAAGACGTAAAGAAGATTCAAAAACCGATTTATAGCTCAGTGCTTCTTCACCGTAATAAAGAAAGATTGCTTCCGGAGTTTTCTGCACCTGTTTGAAGAATGTCGAATAATTTGAAACGATAATAAAACTCCCTGATCATTTTTATATAGCCGGATAATCTAAAGAGAATATCAACCTTAGTCAAGATTTTGATATGATACTGCGTGTTTTTATTATAAATTTCCCGATGGATTCCGATTATCTCAAATCCGTATTGCTGATGACCATTTCCTCCCTCTCCTTTGCCGTCATGTCGCTTATGGTCCGGCTGGCCGGCGATATACCCTTGCTTGAAAAAGTCTTGTTCCGTAATTTTTTCAGCCTCCTGCTTGCCCTATTTATCATTTTGAAAAATAAACAGCCGGTATGGGGTAAAAAAGGAAACCGGAAGTATCTTATTCTCCGCGGCATCACGGGTCTTATTGGTGTAATGCTGTACTTTTACAGTATTACCCATCTCACGCTCAGTGATGCTACCATGCTGAATAAACTATCCCCTTTTTTCGTTATTATTTTTGCTTCTCTTTTCCTCAAAGAGCGTCTGAACCGCTACCAGATCGGTGGTATTATTGTCGCTTTCCTTGCTTCTCTGCTGATCATCAAGCCGCGATTTGATATCGTTATGCTTCCGGCTTTCATGGGATTCGGTTCCGCTGTTTTTGCCGGTTTTGCTTATGCTGTTATCCGCCTGCTGAATTTACGGGGTGAGTCGTCCGGAACGGTTGTATTCTATTTTTCACTGATATCCTTTATTGTTGTTCTGCCGCTTGCGTTGATCGATCTTGTTGTACCGACGGGCGTTGAGTTGCTTTATCTCGCCGGTATCGGGCTCTTTGCCGGTATCGGACAGATCCTTATGACCCAATCGTACTTTTTTGCCCGGGCTTCGGATATCGCTCCGTACAAATATTTACATGTGCTTTTTGCAGCTGTTATCGGTATGATATTCCTGGGTGAAACCACCGATATTTACAGTCTGACCGGCAGTGTGATCATTGTTGCGGTCTTTATTTATCTTTATAAGAAAAAATCCTGTATCTGAAAAATACCGCGGTCTTTCGTTGTGCAATGGATTTGACTTAAGATTTATTGCTTGATCTTTTATCTCTGCGCTTACTGTTCACTCAGTATTTCTTCATACACTTCACGTACATACGCATCCAGCCAGTTGTAATAATCCGTGACCGCCTCCGTATCGCCGGTTTCCCTGACTTCGTTGAATTTTCTCAGTATCTCATTCTCTTTTTTCATGATGACCTGCAAATAACCGGTCCTGCGGCGGTTTTTCAATTTTGCCACATCAAGATAATTTTCATGGTCGTCATGCTCGAGCGGAAAAAGTCCGGCTTTCAGTCTGAGCGCCGAGCTTGCCATAAAAGGAGTTGTGTCATCATCCGTGGTGATCACGCCGGGAAGCTGTTCGCCGGTACGAAAAAACACCGGCGTTACCATAGCGGTCAGCGGAAAGCCCATGATGGGCCACATGATGCTGTTCCGGGGATCCTCATCCGGACGGACACCCTGTATTATCAGCACGGAAGCGCTCCAGTAGCGGACGATATAGTCCTGGAAACTTACCAGGGTCTCATTTTCAAATTTGCGAGGCAGTCTCATATTCCCGATATGTGTCTTCAGGGCTCCGTGTTCCAAATTGCGTGTAGCTTCTTTCACAAGGAATTCCGGTGAAAAACGCTCCTGATCCCTGAACAGATCATGCGTTGCTTCATAGCGAATATAACCAACTCCTTTTTCACTGCCCCCGGAAACGGAAAAATTGGTTCTTATCAGATATCCGTTTGGCGCAGTTTCCGGGTCATTAACATCATATTTTTTGTAATCATAATAACCGGTCTCAAAATAAGCGGCGTTCCCTTCCGCATCAATGACACCGAAATTCGCGGCTATCCCCCATTTCCCGGATGATGCCTTCAGCAGAAGTTCAAAATCCTTTATATCCGAACATTTCTCTAAGGCCTCGCGCATGAAAAGTCCTTCCTGATCATCTTCCACATCACAGCTGACGCCTTCATTGATATTATAGGATGCCGTGTTCATAATGGAAAAACCCGTCTCGTTTATTCCCATCCAGATTTCACGGTTGAGACTGTCTTTTACGTTCGCCACGCCCATAAAATCATAAGCCGGGGTATTCACATAGACCAGCTTGTTCTCCAGTGAACCGGTATCCCGGTGTTTCCAGAGAAGCGGGCGGCCGTCTGTTGTTGCACTCCCGCTGATAACTGCGGATGTACAGGCCGGCAGATATGAAAACAGAAAAATGAGAATCATGATAATTTTTTTCATCCGAAAACCTTTCGTTTTATTTCAATGGCATTGACGGGACATACTTCCTGACAGCAATAGCAGCGTATGCAGTTGGGATCGTAAATGTGAACTTTCCCTTCTTTTATACTTAGCGCACCCGCCTTACAGATCTGAACACATTTTCCGCAGAGTATGCAGCGTTCATGATCAAAGATTGGCCGGCGGTCAAAACGGCGCCGCAGGCGTTCCGAACGAATGCCCATATAGATCAGATTACAGCCACGGTCGATACTTACCCGTTTAAAATTCTTAACACGAAAATCTCTGAGATCCCCGCCTTCAAGGATAATATCATTAACAGCATTAACATAAGTATCCCGTTCCAATGCAAATTTGAACATCGGTATTTGCAGGGGGTTATAGCCGATGATCTGTGCGGTACTGATATCCAGTGCAACTGGATCCGCAGATCCGAGGAGAAGTCCGATATGTTTTGCTTTACCGTTCTGCGGTCCCGCGCCTTCCATTCCGATAATTGCATCCATAAAGGCAAACGAAGGTTTCACGGTCTCAAGCAGGTCCAGCACCATATCGGAAAAAACATTCCTGTTGGGATATTTTGCATGCAGCGTAGCCTTAGAAAAACCGGGAATAAGCCCGAAAAGATTTTTCACGGCACCGGTAAAGTAAGTAAGCTCATGCGTTTTACACTTGGGAAGGGATACTACATGATCCACTCTGTCCAGTACATTTGCGAGTTTGAATTTATTCCGCCGTATGGGGTCCGCAGAAAAATCCACCCATTCGATATCCAGTTCTTTACAGACGCCCCGGATACCGCATTTTTCCGCCTTAAAAGAAGTGTTGTGTATCGCCGGAGAATCGCCGGCAAGAACTTCAGCGCCGCGCTGCTGAAAATAAACGGCAACGGCACGGAAAACTGCAGGGTGTGTTGTCACAGCCCGTTCCGGCGGAAGATCCGCCAGTATATTGGGTTTGAGAAGAATTTTTTTTCCGTACGGATCCGGTCCGCCGGCAGCCATATAGATCTCCGATACCGCTTTCAGTATACTGTCGTGCCGGTATCGGGATACGCGGCGGACAGAGACCGTATGTTGAGCAGCGGATGTTGTCATGGTCCCTATTTCAGGTTTTCCGGATTCAGAGGTTTCAATTCATCCAACACGAATAATCCGTCTTTTCTGATCAGGACATCATCGAACCAGACCTCTCCCCCGCCGCATTCGGGCGTTTGTCTCAGGACCAGGTCCCAGTGGATCGCGGATCTATTGCCGTTAAATGCGTCATCATAGGAATTCCCCGGCGTAAAATGAATGGAGCCGGCGATCTTTTCGTCGAAAAGGATGTCTTTCATCGGACGATTGATGTATGGGTTCATGCCAATGGCGAATTCTCCCACATAGCGGGCGCCTTCATCGGTATTGAAGATCTCTTCCAGCCTGTCTTTGTCATCACCGTCGATGTCAATGATCTTACCGTCCTTAAAGGTCAGTTTGACGCGTTCGAACACGGTCCCCTGGTATAAAGTGGGCGTATTGTATTCGATCACGCCGTTCACGGAATCCCGAACCGGTGCGGTAAATACCTCTCCGTCCGGAATATTTCTGAGTCCGCAGGATTGAATGACCGGAATATCTTTGATCGAGAATTTAAGATCGGTCTCACCCGGTCCTTTGATATGGACTTTATCGGTCTTTTCTTCAAGCGCCATCAGGACTTTCTGAGCTTTGGCCATCTTGGGATAATCCAAGGTGCAAACGTCAAAATAAAATTTTTCAAACGCTTCGGTGCTCATGCCCGCCTGCTGCGCCATGGAGGGTGTCGGCCAGCGCAGAACCACCCATTTGGTCTTGGGAACACGGATGCCCGTATGCACCGGCTGGTTCCACAGCGTTTGGTAGCGTTTCATATCATCGCCGGGCACATCTGACAATTCGGTAATGTTCCGGGACCCTCTCACACCGATATAGGCCTGCATTTTTTTCATTCGAAAGGCTTCGTATTCACCGGCAAATTTGATCTGGTCGTCCGTTCCGTTCATAAGAAGTTCACGCTGAATGGAATTGTTCTTGATACTGACGAAAGGATTGCCTTCGCGTTTTCGGACAGCGCGGATCAGTTGTTTTACGAATGTATCCGGAATATCGAATGCTTCGATCAGGACGTTTTCACCTTTCTGCACATCCGTTGAATAATTTACAAGTAGTTCTGCAAGTTTTTTTTCACGTGGATCATACATCTTCTTCTCCCGATAATTTTTTTATTTCTTTTTCATTATACACTTTTATGCCGTTCTTTTCAAATACTTTCACCGTTAGTCCTTTACCGCGGACAAGGATACCACGGAAACGTCCGTCATAAACATGATCCCTTCCGCAGGACGGAGAATGCTCTTTCATGCAGGCCAGACGGGATCCGTTCAGCTTTGCGATCCGCAATGCGGCATCCGCTCCGCGGAGAAAATTTATACTGACATCGTCGCCCTGTGCATTCATTACATATTCACCGGACTGAATTTCTGAAGGGATCCGCGGTGTCGGAAGTCCTCCCAGCTGTTCCGGACATATCGGGATCAGCCGGAAAAGCGCTTTCAACACTTTCAGTTCATGATCCGGAATACGGTTATCCCTGCCGTCATAGCGGCAGGGAACACCGGCCAGACAGGCGGAGATCAGCAGGTTTTCTTTTTCGTTTGCCGGCATATTATAAAAATTATTTTTCTTTGACAAGGAGAAGGGCTGAGCGCGATCCCAGGCTGAGTTTTGCATCCTCGTGTTGCGATATCGGAGAAATCGATGCTTGTTCCAGATCGGCATGGATATTCCAGCCGCCTTCCTGCAGATCAAATTCAGCTTTCTTTTCCGGTGAACTGTTCACCAGGACCACCGCACTCCGCCCGTGACCGTCAACCCGGTAAGCAAGTCCGAATTCCGATCCCTCAGCATGTATCCAGGATATCCGGTCCCTGTCCGCGGAACGCAGTTCCGGAAATTCTTTGCGGAGAGCGGTCAGCTGGCAGTAATAATCATAAAGCCTGCGGTTTATCTCTCTATCATGAAAATCCATATAATTGGTCTCATTATCCTTCGCGTAGGAATCGCGGTCGAGCTGACCGGCCTGCGGATCTTTCACACCGGGTACTTTTGCAATGACCTTGGAGCGCGCATATTCCTGTCCCGCATGAAGCATTAACACCCCCTGTGAACAGAAAAGAATAAAGGCGGCAAGATGATGAAGGAGCCTTTCCTCCTCTGATAATCTGATATGTTCGACATGATCTTCCCTTGCGATGTTCCCGTTTTTTCTCCGGGATATCCGAATAAAATCACCCAGGGTATATTCGTCATGCGACGCAAGATAATTCACGGAGTATTTCGGGTGCGTTACCACTCCCCCGTCCTGCGGAAAACTGCCGCTGAGAAGTTTAAGTACATTATCCTTTTCTATCCCCGCTTCTGCGTTGCCAAAAATATAACCGGAACGCTCCCCCGCTTTATGTCCCTTTATTCCGTAACGGAAGGTGTCATTCCATGCTCCCAGTCCCAGTTCACTCATTCTCTGCGGGAAATAACGCTTTCCCCAGGGCTCTCCGACCAGAATGGCATGGGGATTGATACCGCGGGCTGTCTCTTTTATATCATGGAGCGTTCCGTCATCCAGGATCCCGGCAAGATCAAGACGGAAACCGTCAATATGGAATTCTTGCATCCAGTATTTTATACTGTCAATAATGATACGGTGCATAACCGGCGATTCACTGTTGACATCATTTCCGCAGCCGCTGTGGTTCTCCCCCATTCGCAGATAATGGTCTTCTGCAAGTTGACGAAGCGGGTTGCGGTTATACTGACTTATATGATTGAACACAACATCCATAATGACCGCAATGCCGGAAGCGTGAAGAGCTTTAATCAGAGACTTCAGTTCATTTATTTCCCTGCCGCGCGGGTCCGACCAGCTATCCTTTTTATTGCTGCCGTGCACGGAATAAAAATTTGCCGGTGCAAAAAAACAGGAGGTCATATAACCCCAGTGATTATAGGAATAGGGGTTCCAGTCATTATAAACATCTCCGGCTTTTTTTTTGAACGGCGGCTCATAGTTGGCAAAATGCATCAGCGGCATGAATTCCACGGCATTTATTCCCAGCTCAAGAAAATAGTCAATACGTGCTTTCGCTGCGGAATACGTGCCCGGATCGGGAATATCCTTATCCCTGGCGGTGAGATCCTTTACATGGCATTCATAAATGATAAGATCACGGTGATCTTTTACAGGCACAAACGTGTCCTTTCCCCAATCAAAGGAAAAATCTCCTATATAGGCTTTAGTTTCCTGAAGATGATCATTAAAACTTGATACGGAACGTGCATAGGGGTCCGCAATATATTCCTTCATATCATTCATCAGAAAAGCATAATAATATCCGTCAAAGGTTCTTATATCGGAATATTCCCAGAAACCGCCGCCGATACCCCGCATGGGGAAAATTAATGTTGCTTCCTTATCATCGCAATGCTGAAAAAGCGCGAGACGCAGTCGTTGTGCATAAGGAGCATACAAGGTGAAATATGTACGGTTTCCGATACGCTGACATCCGGGGGGGCGGTTCATAAATGATCAGTCTCCAATGTGTTTACAAAGTGTCAGAATATAATTTGTCAGGTTTTCCTTGACGCGCTGCGCGGTTTCATATACCTCCTCATGTGTCAGCGGTTCAGAGGTCATTCCGGCCGCCCAGTTCGTTGCACAGGAAAAGGGATAGACATTCATTCCCTTTTCGCGCGCCCACATGATCTCCGGCATTGTAGACATCCCCACCAGGTCTCCTCCCAGAGAACGGAAATACGAGATCTCCGCCGGTGTTTCATAGGATGGTCCGCTTGTCCAGATGTACACACCTTCACCGAGAGGAATGCCGGACTCGCATGCGGCGCGATACGCAATTGCTTTTTCATCATCCCGTATCTTCTCCGTTCCGCTCTTCAGTACACGTGCCTCTCCCGTCATATCGATGCAGTCACGGATCAGGAGAATATCTCCGGGTTTGTGGGCCGGATCGATCAAACCTGCCGCATTGGTCACTATCACATGCTTTATGCCCAGGGCATAAAAACTTTTTACGATGGAAAGCACCTGTTCAAGGTCGTATCCCTCATAATAATGGAAACGTCCTTTTGCTGCCAAAATACGCAGATCGTTGCGGGTCCCGAATACAAAGGAACCTTCATGGCCTTTGACCGTGGAACGGGGAAAACCCGGAATGTCCGAATAAGAGAGTTCCTTCTTTACATCAATGGAATCCAGAAGATCATTAAGCCCGCTTCCGAGAATAATTCCTATGGAAGGATCCTCGTTACGGAAAAATTCGTAAAAACGTTCATTCTTTTTCATACTGTCTCTATTTATTAAATTTATGCGTTTTTTCAAGCAATAAACGGGAGATCTTTTCCCATTCAATCTCAAGCTCTTTATTCTCATCCATATTTTTCAGACGAAGTATGTGCTTCTGAAGTTCATGTTCTCCGACCACGGTAACCCAGCGGACATTGCGGCGGTTGGCATCTCTGAGCATGGCTTTAACGCTGCGCCGGAGTAATTCAATGTAAATATTCAATCCCTTTTTCCGAAGCTCCTTGACAAGGGGAAGAATCTTTTCATAGCACTGGACATCCATGGGAGCGATATACAGTTCAATTTCATTATTCACGTTCTCATGAAAAAGTCCTTCCGCATCCATGGCCAGGATCAGACGTTCCATGCCTGCCGCAAATCCTACAGCGGGAGTGTCATTTCCTCCCAGATCTTTTATAAGTTCATCATAGCGCCCTCCGCCGCAAAGCGCATCCTGGGCGCCCAGGGCCGTCCCTTTGATCTCAAAGGTGGTCCTTGTATAGTAATCAAGTCCGCGCACAAGCGCAGGATTGACAATATAGCCGATATCAAGCGCATCTAGAAGCGACCTGACCTTCTGAAAATGCTTACTGTCCTCTTCGGAAAGATGGTCCAAAATGGACGGAGCATATTTTTTCATCATTGCATTACAGGAAGCATTCTTACAGTCGAAAAGCCGTAATATATTCCCCTCAAATCGCTCCTGACAACTTTTACAAAGATCTTTTTTATAGGGAAGGAGTTCCTTTTTCAATATCCGCATATAGGTTTTCCGGCTTTCGGGATTTCCGATGGAATTAATATGAAGCTCCCAGTTCTTCAATCCCAGCTCCCGGTAAATACTGCATGCCAGGTCGATAACCTCCGCATCCGCTTCCGGATAGGGTGAGCCGATGACCTCAATGCCGAACTGATGGAATTGCCGCTGCCTTCCGGCCTGCGGGCGTTCCTGACGGAACAGCGGTCCGATATACCATAGTTTGTGCAGGGGGGATTCCTGCTGATAATGATGCTGGATAAAGGAGCGTACGACAGAGGCGGTCAATTCCGGGCGGAGAGTAAGACTATCATCCCCTTTATCCCTGAACGTGTACATTTCTTTTTTTACAATATCGGAAAACTCTCCCACGCCGCGCGAAAAAAGCGCGGTTCTTTCAAATACCGGTGTCCGCATTTCGCGGTACGCATATGTTTTGAACAGCCTGCGCAGCAGATCTTCGATTTTTTGCCATTTATGGATTTCACCCGGTAAGATATCATGTGTGCCTTTCACACTCTTCAGTTTCTCCATAAGATCCTTCCTACACCATACCGGAAATGGCTTTCTGCGCGGCTTCGAGATCCTGCGGCTTAACATAAATAATCGTAAAGGCTCCCGATGCGGAACTTCCTTCCACTCCAAGTGCCGCCTGCATGAAATCTTCTTTGATCCGGAAAGGAATATCATTTTCCCGAAGCACGTTCTTTACCATTTCAGCCAGCATATCATTTTGAAATTCAACCAGTTTTACTTCTTTTTCTTTCATGGTACCTCATTTTCTTATAAAATAAGCATAAATCTTTGAAAAAAACCCATAAAATATAAAATAATTTTTGGTAACGGGAAAAATTTTTAATATTTTTAATAATAAAACTAAGCGAGGTTCACATGAAGAGATCATTTTCCGCATTAATAATAATTGCTGCCATCATTTCCGGTTGCGCAGGCACGTCAAAGCCGGCGGCGGAACCAATTATTATTGACAGCAAAGACATGAATATCAATCTCCTTGACCGCAAAATCGAGAACCTTAAAGATACGATGACATTGTCATTCGCTTCCATGGATGAATATTATATCCAGCGAACGACAAAGCTGCATGCTAAACTTGACCGTATTGAAGCGGAAAACGATGAAATGGAGACCCAGTCGGAAAAACTCATCGCCATTGTACAGGAATTAAATGCCCACCTTCAGAAACTGGATAATCTGCCGCTCTTTTATGGTTCTCCGGATGTCATTGCCGAACGTACTGTTGATTCGGTCGACCAACTGATTGATAAAGTACCCGAAGAGGATATAATCAAACCTGAAAAGATCGCTCCCGACGTTGAAATGGAAATAAAAAAGGACCCCTTCATCACCGATTATAAAGACGGACTGAATAAATTCTATTATCAGCGTTACGGTGATGCCGTCGAAATCTTTGAGGCTTTGCTCCGGGAAGATCCGCAGCACCATCTGGCGGGAAATGTAAAGTACTGGATCGGTGAAAGTTACTACGCGCTGCGCCAATATAAAAAAGCTTACAACGCATTCAATGAAGTTTTTCAGACAAACGCTTTCGATAAATATGACGACACACAATTAAAGCTGGGCTTTTGTTACTTTAAGATGGGTAAAATGCGCTCGGCCATCCAGGAATTCCAAAATCTTATTACCTATTACCCCAACAGTGAACATGTCTCTATTGCGATCAGGCAGATCGGCATTATCGAGCAGTATTCAGAGTAATTCCTTCACAAGAGCAGAAGTTTTTACAAAGCCCTTATCCTTTGCGACAGGGGCTTTTTTTATTTAAAGAAAAAGAATAATGTTGCCTGTCCGCCGAAGCTCGCAGAGCGTAGGAGGAAGGTTGCTTCCCCTACGCAGCTTTGGCGAAGTAGGGAGAATAAGATTAAGGTTAAGGTTGAGGAAAAGATAAAAGAGAAGAGTTTAGAGTTGAGAGGGCCCGGGTCGAGGCGATCGAGGCGCCCATGATGATGAACATCGGGATCGACAGAAGCGCGAAATTGTCCAGCTTTCCGAAGAAGATCTCGGGCAT
>JAWOEU010000116.1:0-5293 GCA_046482575.1 Fidelibacterota bacterium | reverse complement strand
ACGGAAAGTAATTCAAAAGGATGAACAAAGCGGCCGCCCGACGGAAAAAATTGCATTACTTATTGAAAAGATCATAAAGAAGAAGAATCCCCGTTTGCGTTACCGTATCGGAGCTTTTGACCAGAAACTGTCCATATTCCTGAAAAAAATACTGCCCGGCCGCTGTTTCGACAGGATAATTATGCGGTATTATAAAGTAAGATAAGGATTTCTTCTGATTGTTGATGTGTCATTAACGGATGGGCGGCTTTCATGGCCTGCTACACGTTTTCCCTTGCATATTTTCAGGATCGATGTCTCAGCCGTAAGTTCAGCCCTTTTACATCGCGATCATTTTTTTTCAGCGGGAAGGGTAAAATAAAAGGTTGTGCCCTTTCCGGATTCACTTTCGACCCAGATCCTTCCCCCGTGCTTTTCCACGAATTCTTTGCAAATAATAAGTCCGAGTCCGCTCCCTTTTTCTCCGGAAGTACCGTTGATCGTATAACCGTCCGTTATATGAAAAAGACGTTTTTTCTGCGATTCGGGAATACCGATACCGGAATCCGACACCGATAAAATGACCTCATTTTCCTTTTTTTCGGAACCGATACGGATGTTGCCTCCGGGATAAGAATATTTAATGGCATTTGAGATAAGATTGCGTAAAACAGTATGGAGCATATTTCTGTCTGCAAATACGGTAAGGGATCCCGAGGCGTTAATGATATTGATATTTTTCTGTTCTGCATTATTGGACAGGAGGCCCAAAACATCCTGGAGGATATTGTCAAACTGAATATTTTCCGGTGAAAAACTTATTCTTCCGCTCTGTGTGCTGGACCACTCCAGTAGATTATTCAGAAGTTCGTAGCTTTTACGGGAAGAATCGTAGAGGGCGCCGGTTATTTTCTTCATTTCTTTATTGTCAAGATCATCAATTTTATCTTTCAATATTCCTGTCAGTCCCAGAATACTGTTAAAGGGACTGCGGAGATCATGCGCAATAATGGAAAAGAATTTATCTTTAGTTGCATTTGTTTCGTCAACGATACGCTTGCTTTCCTTCAGGGTTTGATTGGTACGGATCTTTATACGGTACAGAAAAGCAAACAGGATAATGATGATGAGAGAAAGTCCGAGAATACCGATCAAATAATAGCGGAATTGTTTTTCGCGGGCAAGTAAGAGTTCCGTAATGCGCTTATCCTGTTCAAGCTTATGGATCCTTGCTTTTCGCTTTTCCGTTTCGTAAAGCGTTTCAAGCTGCAGCATATTGCGGGTGACTTTGGTATTATAAAGAGAATCCGCGGTTTTTGTTTGTTCGGACTGATAATAGTATGCTTTATCAAAGTCGTTCAGTTCATAATATATTTTTGACAGGTGTCCGTTAATATCCATGAGATGCCGGAGCTGATCATGTTGAAGTGCATGCTGCATTCCCAATTGCAGACTGTCAATAGCGCGGCGGTACTGACCGGCCCGGGAAAATACGCGGCCGTAGAGTTCATAAACGCTTGCAAAACCCATGAGATCGTTCGATGCTTTTTTTATGCTCAGAGAGCTGTCAAGATAGGAAAGTGCCGTTTTATGGTTACCGGCAGTGAATTCAATATCGGCAAGATATTTCAACGAGGTCGAAATGCCGAATTTGGAGTCCCCCTGCAGGTGCAGGTCCAGGGCCCGGTGACTGTAGTCTCTTGCCAATTCAAGGTTGCCCAGTTTCCTGTTAACGGAGGCAAGCTGATCCAGGCAGATGGCAATACCGTTCATATTTCCGTTTTCTTCTGCTATTGCGGTATATTGTTCCAGAGATCGCTGCAGGGATTGCAATGATTCCTCATAAAGGCCGACGGAATTGTATAAAATGCCGGTCAGATAATTGATCCATGCCTCGCCCTCTTTATATCCGGCGCGGTGGTAATATTCATTGGCGCGGTAAATGTATTCAAGTGCTTTTTCATAAGAACCGTTACCGCGGAATATATTGGATAAGCTTGAATAGACCGCTCCCAGTGCCCGGGGGTTTTCCGCCAGCATGGAATGATGGATACTTTGGTTATAGTACTCGAAGGTTTTCTCTATATTACCGTAATAGACATTATTTGCGGTCCCCATAAGATGATAAATATTGCCAAGCAGTTTATTGTCATCCAGTTCACCGGCTTTCACCGCCGCTTCTGAAAATAATTGCATGGCAGTATCGATCTCCGAATAATAATAATATGCCATACCCAGATAATACAATGCGTACGCTTCCTGTATTGTATCGGAGATCCTGCGGCTTTCTTCAAGAGCTTCGGAGGCATAATAATGTGATGAGGAAAAATTGTTTACACGCGACATGTAGGCCAGTTCAAGACAAGCCTCGATCTTCTGTGCACCTTTACTGTTCCGGACAATGGACTCCAGGCTGTCTTTTTTCGTACCGGCCGGTGCAGAATTGCATAACAGAAGCAGCAATATACTGATAATTGCAAAAATTCTTTTCATTTAGTTTCTCTCTCTCTTTAAGCGGCATAATATATTGTTTTGTTGCTTAAAATCAAAGATTTATTATTCTGAGGGGAGTGCCGTTATTATACATTATTTATCGGCAGATACCGGTGGAGGACAGGTAAGGAATTATTGCGGGTGAAGGTCATAAAATACGGGGTTCCCGGACGTGTCCTTAAGGGCGTTCCGGATAATATTACAAGAATTATATGGCTTCCGGCAATGTTAACAGTCTGCGTGCTCCTGTATATCGGGACTTTACATGCTACAATTCAACAGTTCAGCAATTATTTATTCTTGAAAACAATGTTCACCGGTACGCCGCTGAGATCATAATGATCTCTCAATGCGCGTTCCAGGAACTTTTTATAGTTATCCCTGATAAGTTTTGGTTCATTGCAAAAGAAAGCGATCAGCGGCGGATCACTATGGATCTGAGTTACATATTTTATCTTGATGTACTTCCCTTTGACGGCAGCGGGGGGATTCCGTCTGATGCTATTCAAAAAGAAATCATTCAACTCCTTTGTCGGTATACGTATTTTCATACGTTCACGTACACGTATTGCCTCATCCAGCAGTTTGAGCAGCCGCTGCTTTCTAGTGGCGGATACGAACATAATGGGAGTATCCGCAAGAACGGGAAACGCATAATGCAATTCCCGGGTATATTCCTTCGCGGTATGGGTATCCTTTTCTATCAGATCCCATTTATTCATCGCTACCACAAGTCCTTTACGCTCCTCATAGATCTCCTGGACAATACGGCCGTCCTGGTTCCCGAAACCTTTGGCCGTATCAACGATCAGTATGCAGACATCACTTTTTCGGATGGAACTACGCGTCCGGACCCAGCTATAGAATTCGATATCGTCATGTTTCTTTACCTTTTTACGGAGACCCGCCGTATCCACCAGCATCACAGAACGTCCGCGGTATTTCATTTCGCTGTTGATGCTGTCGCGGGTGGTACCCGGAATTTCCGTCACAATATGCCGGTTTGTCCCTAAAAAGGTATTTGCGATCGTAGACTTTCCGGCATTGGGCATGCCGAGAATGGCGATCCGGATATCACATTCTTTTACCCTGCTGCCGGAATCCGGAGGCAGATTCTCAATGATCGTATCCAGCAGATCACCGCTTGAACGTCCGCTCATGGCGCTGACTTCCGCAGGCGGACCGAGTCCAAGGGCGTTAAAGACATGGACATCCGGTTCATAGCGTTCGTCATCCACCTTGTTGGCAACGACAATGACCGGTTTTTTACTCCGGCGCAGTAATGTTGCGATATAATCATCGATCTGCGTGATCCCGGCGGTCACATCAACAACGAGAAGAATAAGATCGGCCTCTGAGGTCGCAATAAGCGCCTGCTCGCGCATTGCGCTTTCAATAGTGTCCCGGGGATCAATGGTAATGCCTCCGGTATCAATGATCTGAAAATAACGTCCACTCCATTCGACTTCCGCATAGGTACGGTCGCGGGTTACTCCCTCGCTTTCATGTACAATAGCCCTTCGCTCCTGCAGGAAGCGGTTGTAAAGTGTGGATTTTCCAACATTTGGACGGCCGACAATGGCAACAGTGTTCATAAAAGTCAATACAGTAAATATTCTTTGCGGATCTCTTTGAATTGCGATAATTCCTGCTGGTAGCTGTCGATTATTTCATCGGCGCTCTTTCCCTCGAGGATCATGGTATAAAGATCGCCATTACCCCAGGTTCTGGCCATCCGGGGAGCGCGCATACTGAAATCTCCGGGGTAAAGGGTCTGCAGAATATGAATAAAATGGACACCGAATTCGACGGATCTGAAGTCAACGGGATCAGTCACCGTCATGGAAATTCCGTGGCAAACTTCACCTTTAAACTTAGGATTCATAGCATAGCCCGGCATATCCACGGGAACATATTGAATGGCTTCGTATTTCACACCGGGAATATTGCGTTTCCGGAGTTCTTCGATCACGAGCTCGTTATCAATATATGCCGCACCGACCCACTCAAAGGGATGTTCGGTGCCGCGTCCGTCAGAAAAGTTGGTCGCTTCGAAGAGGCACATACCGGGATAGAGCAGAGCCTCGTTGAGATTCCGCATATTGGGTGAAGGATCGATCCAGGTCAGATTCGTTGACCGGAAACTTTTGTACGGCTCCCATCCGCTTACTTTCACAATATTGAGGTCCAGATCTTCCGTAGAATCAATCCAGCGGTTATCTTTGATCATCAGCGCCAGTTCTCCCACTGTGAGTCCGTGCCGTATCGGGATGGGGTACATACCGATACCGGACATGAATTCCTGCTGCATGATGGGACCTTCCGCCAAACGCCCGATGGGATTGGGGCGGTCCATAATATATACCGGAATGCCGTTTTCCGCAGCGCCTTCCATGCTGCGGCCCATCGTGGATATGTAAGTATAAAAACGGGCACCAATATCCTGAATATCAAAGATCAGAACATCCACGCCTTCCAGCATTTCCGATGTAGGTTTACGCGTTTTGCCGTAAAGACTGTAGATCGGGGCTCGGGTCTGCGGATCGATATTATCCTCCAGGTGGAGACCGCCTTCGACGTCGCCGCGAAATCCATGTTCGGGAGCAAAGATCGCTTTGACCTTCACTCCTTCTTCTTCATTCAGAAGGTCAACCAGATGATCACCGTTCCGGTCAACGGCCGTATGATTTGTAACAATGCCGACAGATTTCCCTTTGAACATGGGAAAACCGTCCCGAGGGCAGTGCTCTGGTTATTACGCTTTTCTTCGCCCTGGTCATTATCTACCTGGTGCTGTCAGCCCAGTTCGAGTCCTTCCGCG
>JAWOEU010000065.1:0-4575 GCA_046482575.1 Fidelibacterota bacterium | reverse complement strand
CATTCCGTACCTGGAAGACATCTGGGAAAGCAGGCAGCTCACCAATAAGGGGAAATTCCACCGCCGCCTGGAAGAGGAGATGGCCGGTTTTCTGGGTGTGAAATATGTATCGCTGGTTGCGAACGGAACACTTGCGCTTTTAACGGCTTTGCAGGTAAAAAAGATCAGCGGCGAGGTGATCACCACGCCCTATAGTTTTGTCGCGACCTCCCACAGCCTCTGGTGGAATAATATCAAGCCGGTATTCGTGGACATCGAACCGGAATACTGCAATATTGATGCCGGGCGCATTGAGGAGGCCATCACGCCGATGACCACAGCTATTCTGGCGGTACATGTCTACGGCAATCCCTGCAATGTTGAAAAGATCCGGCAAATTGCACAAAAACACGGACTGAAAGTGATCTATGACGCCGCACATGCTTTCGGGAACCGCTATAAGGGAGAGTCCCTGCTCAACCGGGGTGATCTTTCCACGTTGAGCTTTCATGCCACCAAACCCTACAATACCATGGAAGGCGGCGCTATAGTCTGTCACGACGAAGAAACGAAACGATCGATCGATTATCTGCGGAATTTCGGTTTTGACGGTGAAACGAAGGTGGTCGCTCCGGGCATCAATTCCAAGATGAACGAAATGCAGGCGGCGCTGGGACTGCTTCAGCTGAAGCATCACGACGAAAATATCGAAAAACGGGAGAAGGTCGCGCAATTGTACCGGACTGAACTGGCCGGGCTTCCCGGAATTTCGCTTTTGCCGCATCCTGATGCCCTGGAGAATAATAATAATGCGTACTTCCCGGTATTTGTTGAAGAACAGTCCTACGGGAAAAGCCGTGATGCACTTTATTTCCATCTGAGGGAAAACGGGATCTTCGGCAGGCGGTACTTTTATCCGCTTATCAGCAGTTTTCCGGTATATCGCGATCTGCCGTCCGCCGGAACCGGAAATTTACCCGTAGCGGAAGCAATGACCCGGAAAGTGATCTGTCTTCCCATTTACCCGGACCTCCCGGAGGCAACGGTAAAGTTCATCTGCGGTCTTATCAGGAAGTTTACAACGTAAAATATGGCAGCGGAACTCAAAGAAAAGGCAATTAAAGGCGTCACCTGGAATCTGATGGAACGCTTCGGGATGCAGGGACTGACCTTCATTCTGGGCGTTATCCTTGCACGGCTGCTCACGCCGGAAGATTACGGACTTATCGGTATGATGGTCGTATTCTTTGCCGTTGCCGATGTCTTCGTAAAAAGCGGTCTGGGACAAGCATATGTGCAGAAGAAGGAGGTCACCGATCTTGATGCAACCACTATCTTTTACACGAACCTTATTATCAGCGCCCTGCTGTACGTTGTATTATGGTTCGCCGCACCGGCCATCAGCAGATTCTATGAGCAGCCGGCGCTTCTTGAACTCACCCGGGTCATGGGCGTTATCGTCATTATTCATGCCTTCAATGTCATACAGCAGGCACAGGTCAGAAGAGACCTCGATTTTAAACGTAAGACCAAGATCACCATTATTGCCACCTTATTGTCCGGTATAGCGGGCATCGGCGCCGCGATCGGCGGATTGGGAGTCTGGAGCCTGGTGATCAAGAATTTATCCAATGCGCTGATCCTGACAATGGGCCTCTGGATCACCTCCGCATGGAAACCGACCCTGAGTTTTTCCCTGAGATCCTTCAGGGAGATGTTCGCCTTTGGCGTCTGGATACTGGGTTCCGGTATATTACGGAAGGTTTTTGAGAATATTTATAAGCTGGTGATCGGAAAATTATTTCCCGCCGCCCAGCTGGGTTTTTACACCCAGTCCAGAAACTTCCAGCGTATCGCTTCCGAAGATATGACAATGGCCGTTTCTTCCGTTGCTTTTCCGGTATTTTCCCAGATGCAGGGCAACAAGGTTCGCATGCGGCAGGCCATGCATCGTTTTCTGACACATTCAATGGTGATCATCATGCCGCTGATGGTTACGCTTGCGGTTGTAGCCGAGCCTTTTGTGATCCTGCTTCTCACCGGGAAGTGGGCGCCGATGATCCCGTATCTGCAGCTTCTCTGTATTGTGGGTTTTCTTTATCCGGTACAGTCGGTGAATATCCAGATGCTTTTTGCGCACGGGAAAAGCAGACTGAATTTCAATCTGTCGCTCATAAAAAATGCACTCAGGATCCTGAATATCGTCATCATGTACCGCTACGGAGTTATCTATATCATTCTCGGTGAAGTTGCGGTTTCTGTCATATCCCTGGCCGTCAACACCTATTATACGAAAAAATTCATTGATTACGGCTTGCTCCGGCAGCTCAAAGATATCGGCATCATCGCCGGCGGATCGCTGGCGGCCGGGGCACTGGCCTTTGTCTTCACGCTTCTGACGGTCAATTACTGGCTGATGCTCTTCGGTGCAGCATTCCTGTCCTTTGCCGTTTATGCCGCCAGCCAGTATCTGTTCAACCGGCAGCTGTTTACGGATGTGATGTCACTGAAAGATTTCTTTATCAAACGCTAGAAGGGAGTCATGCCGCTGTCCCGGAATATCGGAAACACGAAAAAAAGGCTTTTCAGGAAAGCAAAGATCGAAGGATTCCGCTTACTGAAATCCCCTTTGAAAGGTCACCGGCCCGATTTCATAGTCATCGGTGCACAAAAATCGGGGACATCCTCCCTGCATTACTACCTTTCACAGCATCCGCGTCTCCGGGGATCACTGCCGAAGGAGATCCATTATTTTGACAAATGGATCCATTACGGCTATGATATCAAATGGTACGAAAGCCATTTCAAATCGTTTTCCCGTAAAAACTCCCTGTATTTCGAAAGTTCCCCCAATTATATCTACTATGAAGAAACCGCGAAACTCCTGCATGAGCATTACCCCGGCATAAAACTCATTCTTATGCTGCGCGATCCCGCCGAAAGGGCGTATTCGGCATGGAATATGTACAGGGATATGTACATGAAGGGGTATCCCGATTTCAGCAAAAGGGAAGGCAGGCATCCGGGGGAAACGAACGCCATATACCGATACCTGATGAAAGACCGGGACGCATTTCCCTCTTTCGGCGAAGCGATCGATATTGAAATGGAATTGATCAGGAAGAAAGGCCCCGCCGAACCGGCTATTCTCAGGAGGGGCTTTTATGCGGACCAGTTGAAAAACTACCTGAAATACTTTTCCGGAGATCAAATACATATCATCGGATTCAAAGACTTTACGGACCATCCGCAAAAGGTGCTGAAGGAAGTATATCAGTTCCTGGGTGTAGAAGCACACGATAAGGTTAAAACGCCCGTAAAAAGCAAGGGATCCTACCGGTCGTCTCCCGGAGCAAAGGAAAAAACGTTTCTTGCGGATCTTTATTCGGACAAGAACGAAGCACTGTTCACGCTGATAAATAAAAAGATCAACTGGTAAAAATGATCTTTCAATAAATGAGAACAAAATGGACCCGAAACTAAAGAAAATCCTCCTGCCGGTATACCATACGCTGCTGAGCGGATATACCACCCTCCGGGCATTGGGGAAACGGAAGATCTTCTGCATCGGGATGAACAAAACGGGAACCACCTCCCTGAAAGAGGAAATGCTGCTCCAGGGATACCCGGTGGGGAACCAGAGGAGGGCCGAGCGTCTGATCGACGACTGGGCAAAGCGGGATTTCCGCAGGATCATCCGCCACTGCCGGACCGCGCAGTTCTTCCAGGATGTGCCGTTCAGCTATCCCTACACCTTCATCGTGATGGACCACGCCTTTCCGGGGAGCAAGTTCATCCTCACCGTCAGGGACAGCGCCGAAGCCTGGTATGACTCCGTGATCCGCTTTCACGGGAAGAAGTGGGGGAGGGGGAATGTCCCGCCCACGGCGGAAGACCTGAAGCACGCCACCTATCTCTACAAGGGCAGGCCCTACCACACCCGGAAACTCGTTTACGACGTGAGCGACGACGACATATACAATAAAGCGGTCATGCTGGACCATTACCGCACCCACATCAGGAACGTAAAGGATTACTTTCGGCACCGCCCCGGCGACCTGCTGGTCATCAACCTCAAAGACAGGGACAGCTACCCCCGCTTTTGCGAATTCCTGGGCATCAGGCAGGAAAGGGACGCTTTTCCCTGGGTGAACAAGACCTGATAAATATCGAAGAGATGATCGTTTTATATGATGCTGAGATAGAAATGTCGACAAAATACGCTTTAGATAAAAAAAGAGTTTTATTTCTTGGTGCAGCATATGCTCAAATGCCCATTATCCGGGAGGCAAAGAACAGAGGGTGGTATGTAATAACATGCGATTACCTGCCAGATAACCCCGGTCATAAACTAGCTGATGAGTATTACAATGTAAGTACTACCGATTTTGAAGGTGTGTTATATTTAGCAAAAAAGGTTAAGCCTGATTTTGTCTTGGCATATGCTTCCGATCCGGCTGCCCCAACAGCTGCTTGGGTATCCGAACAACTGGGATTGCCAAATAATAATTATAAAAGCGTTCAGCTTTTATCTGAAAAGGATTTATTCCGAAAGTTTTTAGCACAAAATGGATTCAATACGCCAAAAGCAGTTAG
>JAWOEU010000022.1:0-7426 GCA_046482575.1 Fidelibacterota bacterium | reverse complement strand
CCAGCATGATATGAAGATAATCCATCTCGGGATTTTCATCATAGATAGCATCCACCTCACCCATATAATCATAATATGCCGCGGACTGGTGCTCAGCGATCTTTTTTACAAACTCCGGCACATTGACCTCAAGGACAAGATGCATTCCGCCCTGCAGATCCAGACCGCGTTTTATGATCTGTGACTCCAGCTCCTGCAGTTTTCCTTCCTGCTTCAGTTGTGTTTTCTCAGCTTCACTCATGGTTTCATACTGTATCGTTGGTAACAGGGAGTGAACAGCCCAACCGAGCAGTACAACAATGATAAGATAACGCCAAATCAGCTTTTTTGACATACCTGGTCTAACCTCCATATTCTGTTTCAATATTATCCTGAATTTTTCGGTCAGAATAATGTTTGTTCATCAATAATGTGCAAATCTGTCAAATTTAACGGATGAAAGCAGAAAAACCAATAAATTAATTGAAAAACAAGGTATAATACGTGTTTTCACGATATGTAAGAACCCGTTATAAAAAAAACAGTAGAAGCCCTCCTGAAAATGACATAGATTACGCGGGCATAGGATGAAAGGGAAATATATGGTGAAAAAAACCGTAACGATCGCCGTTGATGCAATGGGCGGAGATCAGGCACCACGGATCACGGTCGAAGGAGCCTGCAAAGCAACAGAGGAAATGGATGTCCGTCTGATCCTTGTCGGTGATGAAAAAAAGATACGCACTGAACTTCAGAAGCATAATTATGATAAAGAGAAGATCCGTCTTCTGCATACGGCGGAGGAGATCAATATGCGGGAATCCCCCCGCCGGGCAATACAGGAAAAACCCGGTGCTTCAGTGCTTTTGACCGCCAAATTGCTGGCTGAAGGAAAAGCAGAAGCCATGATCTCCGCCGGCAGTACCGGAGCGGTAGTGCTTGCAGCTGCGGAACACCTTCAGCGTATTCCGGGAGTGAAACGCACAGCACTGGGTACAATATTCCCGACATTGAACGTGTTGAAACGTCCCGATATCTTTTCACTTATTCTGGATATGGGTGCAAATGTCAGCAACAGTCCCGAAGATCTTGTACACTTTGCCTATATGGGAATGAGTTATAAGCAAAAGATAATGGGAGTTCCCTCCCCGCGGGTCGCATTGCTGAATATCGGAGCGGAAGAAAAAAAAGGAAATGCGGAAATGCGGAAAGCTTACCAATTGCTTTCCGGGCGCCCGGATATTGATTTTATTGGAAATATCGAGGGTAATGAACTCAGCAGCGGCAAAGCGGATGTGGTCGTAGCGGAGGGCATGCAGGGGAATATCGCCATCAAAACAATGGAAGGAACGGCGGAAGCCGTAAAGAAACTGGGTAAAATGGCTTATGAAGGTAAATGCTTATGGAAATTAGGTCTTCTTTGTCTTTCAGGCGGAATAAAAAAGATCATGAAAGTAGCCAGTTATGAAGAATACGGCGGGGCGCTGCTGTTCGGCTTTGACAAGATCGTTATCAAAAGTCACGGCAGATCGACGGCACATGCATTTATGAACGGAATTAAGGTTGCCGTCCGATCCGTACAGGATGATCTTGTTCCCGTGATGCGTGAATCAATACGGCAGTTTGAAACCGATATGAAACCGTAAAACCTTTTTTTTCGATCCCTCATTCAGCTGTTTTCCTTTCCATGTTACCGGCCATAAATAAATGGGAAAAAGCAAAAACTCCTGTTTACTTTTGTTAAAAATTATCATTACATTGTCTCCTGAATAAAGAGCTATTTCATGTCAATAAACAACATAGGCAAATGTGCCAAAGATGAGATTACAAGCAGTCCGGATTTACGGTCCGGATCAACAATGATATGCTTAGAGTCAGGGAGGTAGTAATATGACAAAACAAGCATTTTTGGATGAAGTCGCAGCAAGAAACCCTAATCAACCGGAATTTTTGCAGGCTGTTAAAGAAGTGGTAGAATGTGTTTGGGAGACCTACGAAGAAAACCCCATTTTTCAGGATGCGAATATCCTGGGACGTTTGGTAGAACCAGAGCGCGTTATAACTTTTCGGGTTCCCTGGGTCAGCGATGACGATGAGATCATGGTAAACCGCGGCTACCGGGTTGAATTCAACAGTGCGATCGGTCCCTATAAGGGCGGACTCCGGTTTCACCCGAGTGTTAATCTTTCAATTTTAAAATTCCTTGGCTTTGAACAAATATTCAAAAACGCATTGACCACTCTTCCCATGGGCGGGGGAAAGGGCGGATCGGATTTTGACGCCAAAGGTAAATCAGACGGTGAGATCATGCGTTTTTGCCAGAGTTTTATGACGGAGCTACAGCGTCATATCGGCAATCGTACCGATATTCCCGCCGGCGATATTGGTGTCGGCGCCCGTGAGATAGGATATCTTTTCGGACAATATAAACGTATCCGGAATGAGTTTACCGGTATTCTTACCGGCAAGGGTCTGAACTGGGGCGGCAGCCTGATACGTCCGGAAGCGACCGGTTTTGGCGTTGTGTATTTCACGAACGAAATGCTTAAAGCCGCCGGAGAAACGTTTGAAGGTAAAAAGGTCGCCATTTCCGGATTCGGAAATGTTGCATGGGGTGCCGCCACAAAAGTAAACGAACTCGGCGGAAAGGTTGTCACTCTGTCCGGTCCGGACGGGTATATTTATGATCCCGAGGGTATTCGCGAGGAAAAGATCAATTATATGCTGATGCTCCGTGCAACCTGTAATGATATTATCGAACCTTATGTCCGTGAATTTCCGGAAGCGAAATTCTTTGCAAAAAGACGTCCCTGGGAACAGAAAATTGACATTGCTTTACCCTGCGCAACGCAGAATGAGCTTGGAAAAGACGATGCGGAGATCCTTGTGAAAAATGATTGTAAATGCATCGTTGAGGGAGCAAATATGCCCCTGACTCCGGAAGCTATGAAAATTGTCCATGATGCAAAGATCCTCTATGCTCCGGGAAAAGCAGCAAATGCCGGCGGCGTGGCTACGTCCGGACTTGAAATGTCTCAGAATTATGCCGGCCAGTCATGGGAGCGTGAAAAGGTTGACGGTGAGCTCCGTAAGATCATGATCCGTATCCATGAACAGTGTGAGTTACACGGACGTATTGATGATGATTATGTGGACTATGTCCGCGGGGCCAATATTGCCGGTTTTATGAAAGTGGCCCGCGCAATGGTTGAACAGGGAGTGGTGTAAGCACCGAAATAATGAACGGTGTTCAGGTAACAAAATCGGATTTTCTCAGATCTGTCCGGCGAAAAAACCCGGGACAGAAAGAATTCATCCAGGCCGTCAGTGAGGTCATCGGTTCCGTCTGGGAAATATATCTGGAGAACCCGGTTTTCCGGGATGCCGATATTCTTCAGCGCCTGGTTGAGCCCGAACGTATTATCATTTTCCGGGTTCCCTGGCAAGATGACCAGGAAAGGCCTAAGATCAACCGCGGTTTCCGCGTACAGTTCAGTTCGGTGCTGGGACCCTATAAAGGCGGATTGCGGTTTCGTGCCGGAGTGGATCTTTCCATTCTGAAATTTCTGGGATTTGAACAGATCTTCAAGAATGCGCTTACCACACTGCCGCTTGGCGGCGGCAAGGGCGGATCGGATTTTGACCCGAAAGGAAGATCCGATGGTGAGATCATGCGTTTTTGCCAGAGTTTTATGACGGAGTTACAGCGTCATATCGGTAATCGTACGGATATTCCTGCCGGTGATATCGGTGTGGGCACGCGTGAGATCGGATATTTGTACGGTCAGTATAAACGTCTGAAAAATCATTTCACCGGCACAATTACCGGAAAAAGCCTGAACTGGGGCGGAAGCCTGATGCGCCCCGAAGCGACCGGCTACGGTGTGGTCTATCTTACTGAGGAGATCATGAAGACATGCTGCATCAGTATTGAAGGAAAAACCGTTCTTGTTTCCGGTTCGGGCAATGTTGCACAGCATACCGTTAAAAAAGTCAATGAGCTGGGAGGTAAAGTAGTGTCGATGTCGGACTCTTCCGGCTATATTTACGATCCGGACGGCATCCGCGGTGAAAAATGGGATTATATCATGGATCTCAAGAATGTACGCCGCGGAAGGATATATGAATATGCAGAAGCCTTTGGTTGCCAGTACGTTGAAGGCAAAGGACCGTGGGATATTCCCTGCGACGTCGCCATTCCCTGTGCCACGCAAAATGAGATCCATGCCCGGGATGCCGCGACCCTGATCAAAAACGGCTGCCGCTGTCTGGCAGAGGGCGCAAACATGCCCTGTACTCCGGAAGCCGTCGATCTGTTTTTGCGAAAAAGAATGATCTACGCACCGGGCAAAGCGGCAAATGCCGGAGGAGTGGCGACTTCCGCACTTGAAATGTCACAGAATTTCAGCGGCCAGGCATGGTCAATGGAAAAAGTTGATACGGAATTACGCAGGATCATGGTCAATATTCATGAACAATGCGTGGAATACGGCAGGGTGGACGAGGAGTATGTGGACTACCAAAAAGGTGCAAATGTGGCGGCGTTCCTGAAAGTTGCACAGGCCATGATAGAACAGGGAAATGTCTGAGCAGGAATAATCTCAGGAAAGCTGAACCGCTGATCTGCCGGCAGTCTGCTGCTTGTAAAAAAAATTATTACCTTTGGCTGAATTATTATCACACATCCTATTGTTGTGATACAAATCAACGATCTTAAATCTTAATTAAAAATCCGTATCAGCAGGACTTTCAAAGGCAGCCTGAGTAAGAATTATGATGCACGGGAAAGGTTCTATTTAACGAAAAGTTTTGTCTGTCCGCTTTCGGAAATTTCCATAACCACGCGGGAGATACCGGTATCACGGAAGGATCTTTCTTCAAATACAAAACGCGTATTATCCATATTATAAAAAATGATCTTCCCTGCGCGGTTGATACGAATGGATGTGGGGGTATCTTGGGAAATGATCTCTTCCCGGGGAATATTATCGTTGAATTCATAACGGTAGGAAATGTTTTGAACGGGAAAAAGATCGACACGGGAAGGGAAACGGATGGTAAATTCCCGCAGCAGACGCATATTTTCCGTTATATCTTTTGGTTCAACCGCTTTTTTAGCCTGGGGAAGAACCGGCTTGAACAATGTGGAATCGTGAAGATAGGAACTGTCGTTGACCAGTGCCTGTGACTGTTTACGCGTCATCTCGAAAAGATCTTCAGAGTTTTCGAGATTCTCGAACAGCTTGTTCAGAAAGAATATCAGGAAAAATACTGCCACAATGATCAATCCGTAGATAAGAGTTTTACTGGGTTCCTTCTTTCTCCCTTTATAGGAATGTGTTTTCCGGATGTTGACTTTCTCTGTCTTTACCGCTCCCGGTTCAGGTGTCCGGACCTTTTGCAGTCCGCTGACCCGGAGGATCTCGTTATAATCTATTCCCAGCTGTTGAGCATAATTTTTTAACTGTAAACGGATGATGACCGGATCGGCATCTTTGAAGTCGCCGGCTTCAAGGAAGCGGATCCTTTCAACAGGGAGACGCATTTTTGCACTTAGGTCCTGCAGTGATACGCCCTGTTTCTCCCGGAATTCCTTTATTTCTTTCCAGTTCTCGAACATGTTGTCTCCGTTTACTGCGGAAATGTATGATAATTATTCTTTTTATAAAATAAAAAAGATCTTAGCGGCATTTTTTAACGTAACGTTTCCGTGAATTTTATTCCCGAACATATACAGGTATAAAGGATCTGACTTGCTTTAAAGGATAAACACTGGTCAATACATTCATCGTGAAAAAATTCATCCGTGTTGTGAAAATGCTGTTAAAATCAATTGAATCTCTGAACACTTATTGCTATTATTCGTTGGTGTTGGATATTGAGAATAAATTCTATACATAAAGGGTTGTAGATGATAAGAAAATGGTGTAGATACATTGTTATTCTCTTTCTGTCAGTTGTCTTGTTTTCCGGATGCGGCGAAGCGAAGGTAAAATATGTCTTTCTGTTCATTGGCGACGGTATGGGAAATGTGCAAATGAATGCTGCCGAACGTTATCTCGCAGCAATGGAGGACCGGCCGGGCATAATCCCGCTGGCGATGAATCTTGCACCGGTAAGCGGATCCATTACGACATATTCAAAAGGCCGTTATATTACCGATTCGGGAGCTGCCGTGACGGCAATGGCCACCGGAATTAAAACAACTCCGGGTACGATCAGCATGGACCCCGAACACCGCTATCCGCTCAAAACCATTGCGGAGACTGCAAAAGACCGTGGAATGAAAGTCGGCATCATCAGTACGGTGGATATTGACCACGCTACACCGGCAGGTTTTTATGCACATCAGCCGAAACGCAGCAGTTATTTTGAAATTGCAAAACAACTGGCCAACTCCAATTTTGATTTTTTTGCAGGTGGCGATTTCCGGCAGAAGACCGATCCTGAAGGTGTTGATAATACAAATATTATCGATCTGGCGAAACGCAACGGATTCATTTACGTGGAGAATAATACTGCATTCCGCTATCTTGAACCCGGGGCCGGCAGGGTTCTTCTTATACATCCGGATTCGAAAGAAGATTATGCAATGCCGTACAGTATCGACTCGGATAACGAAAGCATTACACTGAAACAAATACTTGAAAAGTCCATTAAAATGCTTGATAACCCGGATGGTTTTTTTATCATGGCTGAAGGAGGAAAGATCGACTGGGCCTGTCATGCCAATGATGCGGCGGCATGTATACAGGAAGTCCTTGCATTTGACGAGGCTATAAAAGTCGCACTGGAATTTTACAGCAATCATAAAAAAAACACACTGATCCTGATAACTTCCGATCATGAGACCGGCGGTATGAGCATGGGGACCACGTACGGAGATAATGATCTGAATGTAAGTAAACTGCAGTGGCAGACAGGATCGTTTACGGAATTGACGCGTGAGTACCGGAATATCCGTGATGTACTCATTGATGAGCATGGTCCGGATTCGATCAGGCAAGACGCGGACTGGGCTTTTGAATTCGTTCTGAAGCAAACGGGACTTGGCGATCCGGAAAAGGATCTGGAACTAAATGAATATGAACTAAATGCTCTGATGGATTCCTATGAAAGATCATTTGAGGTCAGGAATTATGAAGATCCGGTGGAATATATATTATACGGAAGTTATGACCCCTTCATGGTCTCCGTAAGTCGGACGCTTTCACGCAAAGCCGGCATTGGCTGGACGACCTTTTCTCACACCGGTGTACCGGTCCCGGTACGTGCATTTGGTGCAGGAGCATCTGATTTTGACGGATATTATGACAATACGGATATCTTTTTTAAGCTGCAAAAACTCATCGGGAACGGCCGGCAGAAAATACGGGATCTGTCGGAATAATCCGGAACAGAAAAAACAGTAAATGAAGTTGGGCTGTTAAATCGCTGATCTGCTGAT
>JAWOEU010000007.1:0-3430 GCA_046482575.1 Fidelibacterota bacterium | reverse complement strand
AACCGTCATTGCCGACTGTGCATTTGAACATACATTGAAATGGGAAAGCATCACGCCCTTTGGATTTCCGGTGGTTCCGGATGTATAGATCAGGGTCCAGAGATCATCTTTCTTGATCTTTTTGCCGAAGGTATGAATGCTTTGTTTACCTTCCGCCTTTAGCTCCCCGCCTTTCTTCAGCAGATTTGTGTAGGACGTGATCCAGTCTTCATCATCCAGTCCTTCTTCCAGACTGATGCAGTGTTTTAATTCCGGAAGATCCTTCCTGATGTTTTTGACCTTTTCGAGCTGTTCGCGGTCAGAGACGAAAACCCCCGCCGCACCGGAATTTTCCATAATGTACTGTACCTGATTTTCCGGAAGCGTGGGATAAACCGCAACACTGACGACCCCGAGATGCGCGCAGGCGATATCGGTCATGGTCCATTCCTTGCAGTTCTCCGAAAGGATCGCAAAACGGTCGCCATGCTTATACCCCATTGCATGAAGTCCCAGAGCGATCTTTTCAATGATATCCCGCACCTCGCGGAAGGTCAGCGTTACCCAGGCACCTTCCTCTTTTTCTCCGTAACGGACGAGATCACCGTACTTTTCGCAGGAATATGCGAACATTTCCGGTATGGTCTCTAAGTATTTCAATTGATGTTTCATGCTACCTCCTGTGAATACAATAATTTAATTTTTGTATAATTCCTCTATCTGTGTTTTATATTTCTCAAGGACCTTATTGCGTTTGATCTTCATGCTGGCGGTCATATCGTCGCTTTCAATACTGAATGGCTGCGGTGCAATGAAAAAATATTTTATCTGTTCATAACCGGCCAGTTCTCTCTGATGCAGGTCAAGCTCGTGCCGGATCATTTTTTCTACCTCTTTGGACGTGGCGACGTCTTTGTAGTTATTGAATTCCAGCGGCGGATCCTGCGTTTTACCCCATTTTGCGAACATTTCCACTGAAGGTACCAGAATAGCGATCAGATATTTTCTGCGGTCGCCGACAACAATGGCCTGTTCGATATATTTCGAGGAAGTGATCTCCCGTTCAACGGCAGCGGGAGCAATGTTCTTTCCGCCGGCGGTCACGATAATATTCTTTTTCCGGTCCGTGATCTTCAGGTAGCCGTCCTCATCGACAAATCCGATATCACCGGTATGGAACCAGCCGTCTTTATCGATCGCTTCGGCGGTTCCTTCGGGATCCTTATAGTAACCCTGCATGCGGTTGGGGCCCCGGAGAAGTATCTCACCGTCCTGTGCGATCCGGGTCTCCACATCGGGGAGGGGAATCCCGACCGTGCCGAATTTCAGATATTCATTCACGTTCGCATGGGTGATCGGACTCATTTCCGTCAGGCCGTAACCTTCCTGGATACGTACGCCGGCAGCGGCAAAAAACTCCCCGACCTCCCGGGAAAGGGGTGCACCGCCGCTCACACAGCGGATGAAATCCCCGCCGAAGATCTCAGCGATCTTGTCAAACACAAGATGTTTTGCCAGCGTGTACTTGATGCCCAGTACGCCGATCGGCCGTTTGTTGTAAATGAGATATTTATTCACGGTCTTATGTCCGATTTTCTGCGCCCATTCAAAGATCTTTTGTTTAGTTGCGGGACCGTCAATGATCCGTTCAAGCACAGCGGCATAGATCTTTTCCAGCAAGCGGGGCACAACGGTCATGTAATGCGGTTTGACCTCTTTCATGTTTTCGGCGACTTTTGCAATACTTTCCGCGTAATAGATCTCGCCGCCTATCCAGAAGCTGAACAACGAGGTGATACGTTCAAGACTGTGACTTAGGGGAAGAAAAGAAAGCCAGCGCTTGTTTTTCTTGAAATTGGCATGTGCCTGTGTTTGCTGGATATTGGCGGCAATGTTAAAATGGCTGAGCAGTACTCCCTTGGGATCGCCGGAGGTACCGGAGGTATAGATAATGCTCCACAGATCGTCCGCGTTGATGCTGCCGGCGATCTTCTTCATCGTTACTCCGGACCGGGCTTTTTCTTCTTTGCCCTTTGCAAGCAGATCGGAAAAGGTGATAATGCGGTTGTCGTCAATATCTTTTGCATCGTCAAGCATCACGATGTGTTCGAGGTCCGGCAGATCTTTTTTCAGGGGAAGGAGCTTTTCCACCTGCTCCCGTGTACTTGCGACCACCGCCCTGCATTCAGCATGTTTGATGATATACCCGATCTGGCGTTTCATGGAGGTATGGTAGACCGGCACGGATACCATGTTGAAATGCGCGCAGGCCCAGTCCGTCATTGACCATTCAGGACGGTTTTCCGAGAGAATTCCCACCTTGTCTTTTTCTTTGAGACCCAGAGAACGGAGGCCGAAGCCCAGATGCTGAATGATGTCGTACACCTCCTGATAGGTGTAGCTTTTCCATTCGTCGTCAACTTTATAATTATATAATTTTCTGTCCGGACCGCGGCGCAGTGCATCCGAAAAAATTTCGGGCATGGTTTTGATGTAGTCTAAAGTATAGCTCAAAATTTCTCCTGTGTGTTGAAATGAACTAATTCTTGTAGAGTTCTTCTATCTCGTCATGATATTTTTCAATGATCTCATTGCGTTTCACCTTCATGCTGGCGGTCAGCTCGCCGGTTTCGATCGCAAAGGGCTGCGGCGCAATGAAAAAGTATTTTATTTGCTCATAACGTGCCAGTCCCTGCTGATGCACTTCAAGTTCATGAGCTATCATTTTTTCGACGTCTTTGGACGTGGCGACGTCTTCATAGTTATTGAATTCCAGCGGCGGATCCTGCAATTTACCCCATTTTGCAAACATTTCCACTGAAGGTACCAGAATGGCGATCAGATATTTTCTGCGGTCGCCGATCACAACTGCCTGTTCGATATATTTCGAGGAAGTGATCTCCCGTTCAACCGCTGCGGGAGCGATGTTCTTTCCGCCGGCGGTCACGATAATATTTTTCTTTCTGTCCGTGATCTTCAGATAGCCTTCCTCGTCCATAAACCCGATATCCCCGGTATGGAACCAGCCGTCTTTATCGATCGTTTCGGCCGTTTCCTCCGGATTTTTGTAATAACCTTTCATTCGGTTGGGACCGTTCAGAAGGATCCCTCCGTCTTCAAGGATGCCAGAAAACCCAACAGAAAATAGATTGGCGAGAGCGGTATACTGTAGTAAAAATTGCTGAGCCAATTGTTTAGTACAAACCATGCAACAGGCCAGGCAATTAACGTACTAACCATAATCAACATAGAAATTTCATGGACCAGGAGCATAATTACCTGCAACGAAGAACTTCCCATGGCCTTGCGCACACCTATCTCTTTGGTTCGTTGTTCGGTGGTGAAGCTGGTAAGACCAAAAAGCCCAAGGGTGGCAATAATAATTGCCAGTAGAGTAAATAATATGGCAAGTTGCGCATTCTGTTTCTCTTCGCGATATAACCTGTCGAAC
>JAWOEU010000001.1:0-26040 GCA_046482575.1 Fidelibacterota bacterium | reverse complement strand
CGCCGGGAGTATCAAGAGGCTGACCGAACACGGATGTTTGTAATTTGCGGTTTTTTTCCGGCTGAAAGAATAAACTCCGGTAAATACCAAAAATACTCCCGGTTTTCAAGGAGTACAAAACAGAAGCGAAAAGCTGTTCTGCGGAAACAGGATGTAGTGTATCACGTTGCATAATTTTTATATAGTTTTTTGACGGCTTTTCTGATCTCTCCGTTTATTTTCTTCTCATCAAGAGATCGGATCTTGTTTTTGCTGAAAATGATCTTTCCTTCTGAGATCGTCATATACATTTCTTTCCCCTGAACACCGAAGACCAGATGATAAAAAAGGTTATCCAGGGTTACGGGAGTTAATGGCTGATAGTTTGTAATTGCCAGATCCGCAAATCCGCCTGATTTCAGAACACCTTTGCCCGGAAAATACCGCCGAATGATCTCGGAAGGATAACGAAAAAGAACATCCGTTGGCGCCGGCACATTTGCATTTCTTCTCAGAAAATGTGAGCGCATGGTTCCGAGGATATTGCCGGTCATACCGTCCGTGCCCAGCATATAGCGCGGTATCTTCTTCATTTGCATCATACCCACATTATTATTCGCATTCGATTCCGGATTGGAAACAACAGCCGGACCAACTTTCTCCAAAAGATCATAATCCTGTTCCGAAAGATGGATACAGTGCGCCAGCAAGGTATCGGCGGAAAGCAAACCGAATTCCGCAAGACGGTCAACGGGTCCCGCATAACCCAGTTCCCTGCAGAATTCAAGATCGCTGATATCTTCACCGCAATGGATATGAACGGGAAGTCTTTCCGGTTTTGCTTCGCTTATCATTTTCATGCTTCGTTCACTCAGGGTAAAGTTCGCATGCATGCCGAACAACCCGTGAATGTGATCACTGTCCCTGTTCCCGGACCAAAAATCAATATTCTCATCGATCTGTTCTTTGAGTGCGGAACTTCCCATGCGGTCTGAGACCTCGTAACAAAGCAAGCCTTTTAGTCCCACGGCCTCAAAAGCTTTTTTTATAATATTCAGACTCCCGGGAACGGCGCGCATGGATGCGTGATGATCTATGACCGTTGTAACACCGTATCGCGCCGACTGCATCAATCCGCTGACAGCGGAATAATATATTGACGCTGCATCCAAAGATCTATCCAGCCGCCACCAGAGATTTTCAAGTAGTTGTGAAAATTTTTCTGTCGGGCCCGCCGGTGCCAGTCCCGTTGCCAGGGCGGAGTACAGGTGATGATGCGGATTCAGCAATCCCGGCAATATCAGCCTTTTTTCAAGGTCGATCTTTTCCACTCCGCTGTTCAAAAATTCTTTCGTATCCCCGATCCTCAGTATCTTTTTTGCTTTTATCTCAAGGGCTGCATTCTCCCGGAGGAAAGAATATCCGTCACTTACGATCGCATTTGTCAATATATAATGATCTGACATGAATGATCACTCCGTAATACTTATTTTAACGTTTTTTTTCTGCCTTGGTCCCGGGTTTTAAAAACTGTCCGTATCCCGGTTCCGCATTTATTCCTGCAGAACTATCATAAACCACTTTCCCGCGGATCATGGTTTTTTGCACTTTTCCCTGAAAGATCATATTCTCGAAAGGCGTGATCTTTCCCTTTGAATAAAATTCTTTTCCCCGGATCTTCCGGCTTCCTTTCGGGTCCACAAAGACAAGGTCTGCGTCCTTTCCGATTTCAATTGATCCCTTGCGGTCAAAAATCCCGTACCGTCTGGCAGCATTTTCTGTCGTAATTTCAAGAAAACGCGGCAATGGAATTTCTCTTTTCACAAAACCTTCTGAATAGATATAGGGAAAAATCGTTCCCGTTCCCGGAATGCCCGCATAATCTTTCCAGGCAGAACCGGTATTTTTCTGTTCCGCAGGTGCCGGCGCATGATCGGATGCGATGAAATCCAGTGTTCCGTTTATCAGATATTCCCATAATAACTTTTTGTTTGCTTTTCCTTTCACTACCGGTGCCGTCTTCAGTGCACCTCCGGTCTGTTCCAGATCATCGGCGGAAAACTGAAGGTAATGCGGTGCGGTCTCTCCGCTTACATTTTCCGCATTTTTCAAAAGAGCCGCCGCTTCTGCCGTCCCGATATGTACAATGTGCAGTTTTGCGCCGGTTTCTGCGGCCGCTTTAAGTGCGTTTTTAACGGCAACTGTTTCCGCTTCTTCCGGACGGGAACGGTAATAGTGCTTCCAGCCGTTTCCTTTCGTCTTCTGTATCCATGTCCATCTACCGACCCGTTCCGGATCTTCGGCATGCAGAAGCACAACGCAATCTAAACGTTCTGCCTCTTTCAGCACATCGCGGAACTGGGAGATTGACAGTTCCCGAAAAGAATCCATGCCGGACAGAAAATAACTTTTGAATCCCAGAACATATTCCGAAAGTTCCTGCATTGCCTTTCGGTAACCGGAATGGTAAAGCTGAGCGGAAACCCCGCCGAAAAAACCGAAATCGGCAACAGAACGTTTACTTACAACATCCAGTTTTTTATTCATGTTTTTAAGACTGATCACCGGGGGAAGCGAAGTACAGGGCATATCAATGACCGTGGTCACACCGCCGGAAACCGCCTCACAGCTGCCATGATAGAAATCTTCACGCTCGGTAAAACCGGGTTCGTTAAAATGTACGTGAGGATCGATGGCTCCGGGAAAGATCTGCAGTCCCCCGGCATCCAGCACCTCTGTGCCGTGAAGATTTTCTCCCATAGAAATAATTTTTCCCTGCTCTGTTTTAATATCAAGGGAAATGAGATGTTTACTGCCGTGCAGTGCGATATTTCCATTTTTAATGATCATTCTTATCTGCGTTTTTCATTGCTTTGAATATTTTCTCCGGAGTAAACGGAGCTTCATATAACCGTACGCCAATGGCATCGTAAATAGCATTTGCTATAGCGGGCATGGGACAGTTGATCCCGATCTCTCCGATCGATTTTGCGCCGAAAGGTCCCGTTTTTTCATGTGATTCCACCAAAAATGTTTTCATTTCCGGAATATCAGCTGCAGTCGGTATCTTATAGGATGCAAAATTTTTATTCAGCATATTTCCTTTTGCGGAAAAAATATATTCCTCGGTCAGTGCATAGGAAATACCATTGACGGCAGCACCCTCGATTTGCCCTTCCGCCAGCCGCGGATTTATCGCTTGTCCGCAATCTGCCGCAGACACGAGTTTCCGGACGGTTATATCACCGCTCATTGTATCGACCTCTACCTCCACAGCCTGGGCAAGAAAGGGCGGCGGCGATTCTTCCACGAACTCGGAAGCACTGGCCTGGATCTGAAACTGATCACGGGTATATAGCGAATAGTTGCAGATATCCGGATACGATACGCTTTTATTGAGACGTCTATCGCTGACTGCGGCATTTCTGATCTCCAGATCATCCGGGGAAGATCCCAGCATCGCAGCAGCAACTTCCCGTATCTGTTTCTTTATTTTCAAAGCACATTTTTCCACGGCACGGCCGGAAACATATGTCGTTGAAGAGGCATACGCTCCGACATCAAACGGTGTTCTGTCTGTATCCGATGAAAGGACGATCATTTTGTCCAATTCTACTTCCAGCACTTCTGCCGCGATCTGCGCCAAAACCGTATCAGAACCGGTTCCGATATCCGTCGCACCTATGTCCAGATTGAAAGAACCGTCCTCATTCATTTTCATACGTGCAGAACCCATATCCACAAGCGGTATACCGGACCCCTGCATGGAAACGGCAAGTCCGACGCCGCGTACCTTATCTCCGTCCCTGATCTTTTTATCGCGTTTTGTATACCAGCCGATCTCTTTTACGCAAAGATCAATGCACGTATCCAGTTTGCAGGAATGAATATATTGGCTCACTCCGGATTTTCCTTCTCCGAGCACTTCGAATACTTTTGAGGTTTCCCCTTCCCGGATATGATGTTCTTTGATAAATTCCGGCAGATCAAGTCCGAGTTCGCGCGTCAGAATATCCAAATGCTGATTGAGTGCAAAATAGCCTTGTGTCGCTCCGTAACCCCGGTAAGCGCCGCCGGCGGGAAGATTTGTATAAACAGAGCGGCCGATAAAATGCATATTCGGTATTTTGTTGAACAGCGGAAGAACTTTAGAACCGCAGTTTGAGAGAACGGTCAGAGCATGAGAACCGTAAGCGCCGGAATTAAGCAGGGTATCCATATCTAAAAAAGTGATCTCTCCGTTTTTCTTTACACCGGTCTTCAGGTGTATCCTGACGGGATGGCGCGTCCGGGTGGACTGAAAAACTTCCGGCCTTGACAATACGAGACGTGCCGGACGTTTATGCCTGATGGTAGCCAGGGCGGCCAGCGGTTCAAGGAGAACTTCCTGTTTTCCTCCAAAACCGCCGCCGATGCGGGGCTTAATGACACGTATTTTCGCCAAAGGAAAATCGCAGACCTTTGATACGATGCGCCGCACGTGAAAAGGTACCTGGGTCGATGTTATGATCACCAGTCTTCCCGTTTCATCAAAAAAGGTCTTCACAGAATGCGGTTCGATGGCACAATGGGAAGCATAATGTGCTTTATATGTTCTTTCAATGATTAGATCCGAAGCGGTTTCGGCTTTTTCAATATTCCCGAATCCAAGCTCCACTTCGGCAGCCAGATTCTTTTCCGGTTCGTATTTAACCCCAATGGGTGTATACCGGGAGTTGTCGTGAATTTGCGGCACACCGGGCTCCATAGCTTTTTCCGCATCGAAAAGAGGTTCTAATACCTTGTATTGTACATCAAGATACCCGGCTGCCTTTTCAGCAATCTCCGGACTTTCTGCAATGATCATAGCTACCCGGTCGCCGATAAACCGTACCTTCTTATCAAAAAGCACATTGTCATAAGGGGAAGGTTCCGGAAAGCCTTGGCCTGCGGAGGTATGAAGGACCGCTTTCACGTTCTTATAATGCAGAACATCCACAACTCCTTTTTCTGAGCGTACCCGGCCGTCATCAATATCCTTTATTTCCGCAAAGGCCCACGGAGAATAGAGCAATTTGCAATAAAGCGGGTCTTTTAATTCAAAATCATCTACATATTTTGCACTTCCGGCCGAAAGTGAAAGCGAATCGATCTTTCTCTTATCCTTTCCGACACTTGTATAATCACTTTTCATATTTATTTGCCTTCTGCAACCGTTGCGCTGCAACGCTGACCGCTTCAATGATTTTTATGTAACCGGTACAACGGCAGAGGTTACCGCTTAACGCTGTTTTGATCTGTCTTTCATCCGGGTCCGGATTATCACGCAGCAGGGCATAAACGGCCATTACCATGCCGGGTGTACAGAATCCGCATTGTACCGCTCCGCAGTCCGCAAAAGCCTGTTGAATAATATGCGGTTCATGCAGATCACCGATCCCTCTAACGGTGAGAATGCTCTCATTGATAACCGAAGCGGTAAAGATCAGACATGAATTAACGGGTCTGCCGTTAAGCAGCACCAGGCAGGCTCCGCACTCGCCTTCCTCACAACCGCTTTTTACTTCTTTATAGCCATGATCGCGCAGCGTGTGAAGCAAACGCTCGTTCGCTGAAAATTCTATTTCAGTAATCTTCCCGTTTATTTTCAAACTTGCTTTCATACACCATTCTCCGCTGCAGCGACAATCATGCGGCCGGTTTCGATCTTTGCTTTCTGCCGCAAATATTCAATGTCCTTGAGCATGTTGCCTTTAAATTCCACGTTCACAAGATCACGTATTCTGTTTTCATCCAATCCGGATCTGTCTTTCCCGTCTAAATATTTTTCCACTTCCTTTAGCCGTGATGTGCGCCCGGCGGTGCCGGCGAGAACAACACGCGCCTTGTTAATATGGTCCTTGCCGATTTCAAGCAATACCGTTACGGTAAAGACCGGCATATCGTTATGTGTTTTCACTTCACGGTAATGCGCAGAACGATGATCCGTATTCGTGAATTTCACGGCGGTGATAAGCGATTTTTCTTTTAATGCCGCATGTTCCAGAAAACGGGAGATCGGATATTCTCCATCGTGCCTTCCCTTCAGGCATACGTGTGCATCAAGAGCCAGCAAAGGTCCGATCATATCCGACCAGCGTGGAATAAATGCTATGCTGCCGCCGAGAGTTATGCGGTTCCTGCAGGGTGTATTGGCAGCATGTTCCAGGGATCTGACCAGCACATGTCCGGGAAATTCCGGTTTCAGTGCGGCAACAATATCGGCATACGAGGCCATACTGCCGATTTCAACAACACCTTCCCGCTGCTTGATGTAATTGAGATCAAGATGTTTCAGGGACATCATACCGTCCGCCCCGGAAAGCGGTCTCTTGATCAGTTCTGTGCCTCCGCCGTGAGGTGTGATGTTCTTTTCCCGGAGAAGCGAACATGCCTCTTGCAGCGATTTTGGGTAATACCAGATAAATTTAGTCATAAACATTAATTTCTCTCAATGACATGAAAATGTCAAGTGTTTAATTTACATACAATGCGGGCAAATTATCTGCAACAACGCCGCTCCGTAATGTTCCCTTTAGTTCTTTCAACGGACCATTTTTTTCATTATTTTTATCCGGTAACTGTGAGGAAAAGATGTCTCTGCGATTTTACAATACGATGACGCGAAAAAAGGAAGTATTTCATCCGCTTCACCCGGGGAAGGTTGGCATATACAACTGTGGCCCAACCTTATACAACTATGCCCACATCGGAAATTTCCGCGCCTATGTGTTTGAAGATCTTTTAAAACGATACCTTCGTTTCAAAGGTTTTACCGTACATCAGGTAATGAATCTCACCGATGTCGATGATAAGATCATCGGGAAATGCGCAGAAACCGGGAAAACGATCGGGGCATACACCGCAAAATATAAAGAAGCTTTTTTCCGTGATCTGTCAACCCTGAATATTGATAAGGCAGAAATCTTTCCTTCCGCAACGGAACATATAGAAGAAATGGTGAGGCTTGTAAAAACATTGCTGAACAAGGGGCATGCGTACCGGGCGGAAGACGGCAACATCTTTTTTAAGATAAGTTCTTTCCCTGAGTACGGCAGATTACAGAGACTTGATCCGGAAAATATGCGCAGTGGTGAACGGGTGGACAAGGATGAGTACGATAAAGAATCCGCAAACGATTTTGCCCTCTGGAAGGCCTGGAAGCCTGAGGACGGGGACATTTACTGGGATACCGAACTCGGCAGAGGACGGCCCGGGTGGCATATCGAATGTTCGGCAATGTCTATGAAATACCTGGGAAAGACCTTTGATATTCATACCGGTGGCATTGACAATCTCTTTCCGCACCATGAGAATGAGATCGCACAAAGCGAATGTGCAACGGGACATACGTTCGTGCGCTATTGGCTTCACTGTGAACATCTTCTGTGGGGAAAAAGCAAAATGAGCAAATCCCTGGGAAATATTATCTATATTAACGGACTGGTGGACAAGGGGTACTCTCCCGCTTCTATCCGCTATACCCTGCTCTCCACGCATTACCGTCAGAAACTTCATTTTTCCACGGAAATGCTTGATGTCGCCGAAAACACGCTTAAACGATTTGATGATTTTATGGTCGGTCTTGAGCATGTAAATGACGGTAAACTCTCCGGAGCCGTAAAAAATGCGCTTGATAATATGTTGGAAAATTTTGAAAAAGCCATGGATGACGACCTGAATATCTCGCCGGCCATGGCGGCTGTTTTTGAAGGCATCCGGGAAATTAACCGCATCAGGCAAAACACGCCGCTTACGAAAGAAGATAAAAAGACCATTCTCAAAACCCTGGAACGCATCGACACCGTTCTGGGTGTAATATTCTACCGTACGGAAAAACCTGTGGAAATAGACAGGGATTTTATCATGCGGAAAATCGCGGAGCGCAGTGAGGCACGCGCCAATAAGGACTGGTCAAAAGCCGACGCCATCCGTGATGAGCTGGATTCCGCGGGTGTGGAACTGCTTGACCGCAAAGACGGAACGGATTTTAAGGTCAGGGATCAGAAGAAAGGATCCGGAGATCATGAATAAAGATCCGAAGATCATGAACTGCAAAATACCGCACAGAGAATACACCCTCTTGGCATAATTCTCCCGTAAGCAGAAAAAAACCGGTCAGCGCCATGGAAACATTTCCCACCACAAAAACAGAAATGCACACACTCGGCTGGGAGCAATGCGATGTTATCATTGTAAGCGGAGACGCTTTTGTGGATCATCCCGCCTTCGGAACAGCCGTCATTGCAAGAGTTTTGCAAGCGGAAAACTATCGGGTGGGGATCATTGATCAGCCGGACTGGACAAACGGAAGCAATATACGCCGTTTGGGGAAACCACGTTTATGCTTTGCCGTAACAGCGGGAAATGTTGATTCCATGGTCGCCCATTATACGGTCAACCGCAAGAAACGGCATGACGATCCCTATTCTCCGGGCGGTGAAGCCGGGAAACGCCCCAACCGCACAAGTATCGTATATACCAATCTGATCCAATCGACTTTCAGGGGAATTCCGGTTATCCTTGGCGGAATTGAAGCGAGCCTGCGCCGGATGGCGCATTATGATTACTGGAGCGATAAGGTGCGCCGCAGTATCCTGCTGGACAGCAAAGCTGATCTGCTGATCTACGGTATGGCTGAAAGACCGGTAAAGGAAGTAATATACCGCCTGGCTGAAGGCGAAAAAATACGTGAAATATGCGATGTTCCCTCCACTGTCTGCCGTACGTCCCATATATCTGAAGGCTTGGTATTGCCTTCTTATGAAGAACTGAAGACTGATAAGCAAGCTTTCAATACGATGACCCGTATGCATTACGATAACCGGATTTATCCCTATGCGGAAACACTTTATCAGCGGTACGGCGATCAGCTTTTACGGATCAATCCGCCGGCGGAACCACTGGCTCAGAAAGAAATGGACGCCGTTTATGCGTTGCCTTTCACTCGTGAACCTCATCCGAAATACCGGGAAAAGATCCCGGCGTGGGAACAGATAAAAACTTCAGTGACGGCTCATCGCGGTTGTTTCGGCAACTGTTCTTTCTGCGCGATCACCTTTCATCAGGGTCCGCGGATACAAAGCCGCAGTCGCTACTCCGTCCTTAATGAAATCCGTAATATGAGCCGGAAACCATGGTTCCGCGGAACGGTGAGCGACATCGGCGGTCCTACTGCCAATATGTATGGTATTCGCTGCGGTATCGGAGGCTGCAAAAATATGAACTGTCTCTATCCCGAAATCTGTGAACATCTGCAGGTAACGGATCAGGGGAAATACATAAGCCTCCTGGAAGATGCGCGAAAACTGCCGAATGTTAAGCACGTTTTCATTGCTTCGGGTCTGCGTCATGATCTTGCCCTTGCTGATCTTCCGTCCATGGAAAAGATGGTAACTGTTTTCACCGGCGGCCACCTGAAAATTGCTCCCGAACATCTTGCCGGTAATGTCACACGCTTAATGAATAAGCCCAAAGGAAAAGTGTATTTCCGCTTTCTGAAAAAATTCCGGGAATTCTCGAAAAAGGCAGGTAAGGAACAATATATCGTTCCTTATTTTATCTCCGGACACCCCGGTTGTACCGATACCATGATGCAGCACCTGCAGAAAATCCTCAAAAAAAGCGATCACCGCCTTCAGCAGGCTGCGGATTTCTATCCAACTCCCATGACCATCGCCACCGCCATGTATTATACCGGACATCATCCCCTTACCGGTGAAAAATTATATGTTCCGCGTACCGCCGGTGAGAAACGCCGGCAATTCAGAATGATGATGTGGCATAAATGATACGGGATCCCTTGCAAAACTCGTTATAGAATGTGCGCCTGATCGTAATTTTTTCCAAAAACTTTTTTTCTATACCAGCTTTAAAAATATTGTCCCATTATTTGGTAGAAATACATTGATAAAATTTCGAAACCTGCGTATATTTTTCTATGAAAAATTTACCGTCGCTTCGTGAACTGAAGCAGCATTTCCCGGACAATCAAGAATCGCTGTCGCTTATTGAGCAGTTGCGATGGGGTAAAACGCCTTTTTGTCCATATTGCGGCTCAAAACGCATATCCCGTTTTAAACGTGAGAACCGCTTTCACTGCAATGTTTGTAATACTTCTTTTTCCGCAACGGTAAATACCTTTTTTCATAATACACGGATCCCTCTGCAGAAATGGTTCAGGGCAATGCTTCTGTTTTATGAAGAACAGAAGCCGCTTTCCGTGCGCCGCCTTGCCGCCGATATCGGCGTAAATAAAAATACGGCCTGCGTTATGCTCTCCCGATTGAAAACGGTCTTTTCAGAATTCGGAATGCGGCTGAACGGCCGTTCGCACCGAAAACCGTTTTGCCGGGATATGGAATACAGGATAAAAGAAAATAATCCGGAAATATTGCTGTTACTGCTGAAAAGACTGCTTGAATTTTCCTGATCAACATTATGTGCGTGTGGCAGCGTTTTTTGGTCCATTATTGGGACCATATTCATAAACACGGCATCCTCATGTGCATTTTTTTAAAGGACCTTATTTTATGCAAGAACGCGTACTTGGTATTGATGCCGGCTCCGTTATGGTTTCTGTGGTTGAGATTGACCGGAAAGGTGATCTTTTGCGGTATGTTTATCGCCCCCACCAGGGTAAACCTGCCGCCTGTCTTTATGAAATTTTATCCTCCCTTGAGTTTGATGGCATTATTGGCGCTGCACGGACATCAACAGCTCCGGATCTTATTCCCGGATGCAAGTCTTATGATTCCCGTGTCGCTCTGATCAGCGGAGCACGTTCGCGCTTTAATAATTTCCGTTCCGTCCTGCATGTCGGCGGGGAAAAATTTTCCCTGATACGCTTTGACGAAAAGGGTAACTATAAAAGCCTGCGGTCAAACACCTCCTGCGCCGCCGGCACGGGCGGGTTCCTGGACCAGCAGGCAAAACGGCTGAATTTAAAGGACAGTGCGGAACTTAGCGAATACGCGCTGGCAAACAGCAGTAACCCCCCGAAAATTGCGTCCCGCTGTTCCGTTTTTGCCAAAACGGATATTATTCACCGCCAGCAGGAAGGGTATTCGCTGAAAGAAATATGCGACGGTTTATGCTGCGGTCTTGCCAATAACATTACCGATACGCTGAATCTGAACGATGCCGGACTTTCACCCATGATATTTGCCGGCGGAGTTGCCAAAAATTCTGCGGTTGTCGGACATCTGCGCGATATTACGGGATGTGACATTCGTGTTCATGATCATGCCCATCTTTTTTCCGCCATCGGATCTGCATTGCTTCTTTTGGAAGAAAAAGAACTTTCGGAAAAAAAGATCACTTCAAAAGACATATCTCCGCCTTCAGATGAAAAAAAGGCCTATTTTTATCCTCCGCTGGAACTCGAGCTGAGTAATTATCCCGACTTTGACAGTGTGGAGCATTTTGATCTTCCCGTAAACGGGGGTAACACCCTTATCGAAATTGATATTTACGTTCCTGAAAAATATTCCTCACCTCTTTCTGTTCATATGGGTATTGATGTGGGTTCCACATCGACAAAAGCCATTATCGTTGATGAGGATCTGACCCCGGTCTGCGGTTTTTATACACGCACTGCCGGACGTCCCATTATTGCCGTTCAGGGAATATTTGAAGCAATCGACTGGTTGTCGAATGACCGGTCGTACAATTTCGATTTCAGTACGGTTGCCACTACCGGTTCCGGACGAAAATTCATTGGCAAACTGATAGCCGCAGATTGCATTATGGATGAGATCTCTGCACATGCGCGTGCGGCGGTTGAATTAAATCCCCGGATCGATACGATAATTGAGATCGGCGGACAGGATGCAAAATTCACCACACTCCGCAACGGAGTAGTGACCTTTTCAAAAATGAATACGGTTTGTTCTGCCGGCACCGGCAGTTTCATTGAGGAACAGGCTGATCGTCTCGACGTTCCGCTTTCCGGGTATTCCGGACTTGCTCAGGGTGTCTCCGCACCGCTTGCCAGTGACCGCTGTACGGTTTTTATGGAACGGGACATCAATTACTATCTCAATAAAAACTACACCGTCAGCGAGATACTCGCGGCTGCACTATTTTCGGTGCGTGAGAACTATCTCCAGAAAGTTGCATCAACCGGAAGTATAGGTAAGCATGTCTGCTTTCAGGGAGCTACCGCCAAAAACAAAGCGCTTGTTGCGGCTTTTGAGCAGAAACTTCAGCAACCGGTTTTTGTTTCCCGATACTGTCATCTCACCGGCGCTCTGGGTGCGGCCCTCACCGCCGCGAGAGAAAAAAAAGGAGAAAGCACCTTCAGGGGAATAGATATCTATAAAGAGGAGATCCCGGTAAAAACTGAAATTTGTGATCTTTGTCTCAATCATTGCCGGATCCGTATCGCAAAAGTTAAGAATGAAGAAGTGGCATACGGTTTTCTTTGCGGACGTGATTACGATACAAAAAAGTTTGTCAAAAAAGAGAAGGTCCCCTCACTGCTGCAGCAGAGAAAAAAAATAATAAAAGAGAGAAAAACACCGTGGCTTTCCCCTGAAGCGCCGCGCGTTGGACTTCCAGCCGGTCTTCAGATATTTGAAGAACTTCCTTTATGGCAAACTTTCTTTCATAAACTGGGACTTCAAACCGTAAGCAGTGAAGATACGGATAATGTTCTCAGCTTAGGGAAAAAACATACCGCCGCCGAATTCTGCGCACCGGTAAGTGCTTTTCACGGACATGTTAAATCGCTTGTTGAACGATGTGACTGTATTTTTCTGCCCATACATCTTGAGGCGGGGAAAGATCGTGAAAAGCCTAAACGCATGCGAAAATATTGCTATTACACACAATTTATCGCTGCAATTACCTCATTGATGAAAGATGGAGGGGAGCGCATAAAAAGTATGCGCCCGGTCATCAACCACCGGCAAAATACCCTTTTGACCAAGGCTGAACTCATACGTTCTCTGCACGAGGTTTTTCCGGGCAGATTCAGTATCCTGGAAGTTCATAAAGCTTATGACGAAGCCCTCGCACATTATGATTCTACGAAGCGCAAGCTGAAAAAGCTTTATTCGCCACCTGCTGCCGGCGAGATCTCCGTCGCTCTTCTCGGGCGCCCCTATACCGTACTGCAGAAATCCATGAATAAGGACATCCCGGATTATTTTGCCCAACTGGGAGTCAGAACCTTCTTTATGGACTCCCTCCCGGCCAACGGCACGAACAGTAATAACGAAGAACTCCTTGACCAGGTGCACTGGTTATATCCCGCGGCCATAATGGAAGCTGCGGATCTCTGCACAAAAACACCCGGCCTTTATCCTGTGTATATTACATCTTTTAAGTGCGCACCGGATTCCTTCGCCCTTGAATATTTCCGGCGTATTATGGATGCCCATAAAAAACCCTATCTCATTCTTCAGCTTGACGAGCACGACTCCAATATCGGTTACGAGACACGCATTGAGGCCGGGGTGCGTGCTTTCAGAAATCATCTGCAGTCTACCGGAAGCGATCCCGGTTTACAGAAAACGGCACGTATCGCTCCCGTGATATCAAATGATATCAAAGGAAAAACGCTTCTGTTGCCTAACTGGGATCCTATGGTCATTCCGTTGGTGGCGGCAAACCTCCGTTCTGCCGGTATTGATGCCCATACCCTTGAAGAGACCCCCGCATTGATCGCAGAAAGCATGAAAATGAATACCGGGCAATGTATTCCTGTCAATGCTATTGCGCATGAATTCATGACCTATATCCGCAAATACAACCTGGATCCTTCAAGAACCTTGCTGTGGATGGCACGCGGAAGCTGGGCTTGCAATATCCCCATGTATCCTTCATTTATTAAAACGCTGATCGATGATGACCCTGAAATTCGGGAAGCAGGCGTTTACAACGGTACCCTGGCAATGGTGGATATTAGTCCCATTGTATCAATAAAAACTTATTTTGCATATATGTTCGGCGGCAATCTAAAAAAGATCGGTTGCATGATACGCCCCTATGAAGTTAACAAAGGCGAGACGGACATTGTTCTTAATAAAAGCCGCGATCTTCTGGAATCCGCGTTTCTGGGAAAAGTGCGATTTATGGAAGCGATTGAGCAAGTCATAAAACAGATTGATAAAATCCCCGTAAATAAAAAAAGGAAACGCCCCAAAGTTGCAATTTTCGGAGATGTGTATGTGCGCGATAATGAAGTTATCAATCAGGATCTGATACACTGTATTGAGGATGCCGGGGGAGAAGTACTTATAACACCCTATAACGACTATGCTAAGATCATCGTTGGAGCATATTATAAAAAATGGATAAAAGAGCTTCATTTCCAAGAATTGTTCATGTATAAGACCCTCCTTGCCGCAATGCGTCTTCTGGAAAACCGTTACCAGTATCCTTTCAGCAAGTATGTCGGCGAGCCCCTGTCACCGAAAAACCCCGATATTAAAGAACAGCTGGAACAGTTTAATATTCGCCTGGACCAGGAAGGGGAAAGCTATGAGAATATTTTGAAAATATTTCGTATCCTGCGTGAACATCCCGACATTTCTCTTTTTGTGCAAACGAATCCCGCTTTTTGCTGTCCCTCGCTTATCACAGAAGCAATGAGCCGGGAAATCGAGGAAATTACCGGAATTCCCGTGTTGACTATTACCTATGACGGAACGGGAAGTCCAAAAAACGATATTATCATACCCTATTTGCGATATGCGAAAGTATAATGCCGGAAACGGTACTACTGTGCAATAATCATTCTTGACTTCACAGAAAATAAATACGTAATTTTTAATATAAAAGACAAGAGGTAAGTAATGCGCGTTATTCAATTCAATGAATCCTTCCCTCCCGTTATGGACGGGGTTGCAAATGTAACCCGCAACTATGCCTACTGGATAAAGAAAAAATACGGAAAGTCGTACGTTGTCACGCCGGAATATCCGGGATATGTGGATGATGAGATATATCCGGTCCTGCGTTACCCGTCCATTCCCATGGCGCTGCGCAAACCGTACCGTATTGGTATCGGAGCACATAATCACAAATTATGGAAAAAACTGAATAGTCTGGAGGTTGATATCGTCCATGCACAAAGTCCTTTCAGCTCGGGGAATATCGCTTTGCAATATGCGCGCCAGAAAAACATACCTATTGTGGCAACTTTCCATTCGAAATTCTATGATGATTTCAAGGAAGTTACGCGTTCCGATGTTATTTCCTGGATGATAACGCACCTTATCGTGGATTTTTTCAATTATGCCGATGCTGTCTGGGCGATCAATGACAGCACAAAAAAAACGCTTGTTTCATATGGTTATAAAGGAAAAATCGATGTTGTTCCGAACGGCACTGATTTTATCGAACCGGATGATCCGGAAGCTCTCCGAACAAGTGCCGAAAAAAAATATGATATAAAAAAAGATGCCTTGTTCTTTCTTTTTGTCGGACAGATCATACAACTAAAAAACATCGCCACAACACTGAAGGCTCTGAAATTATTGCAGGACGCAAAAATTGATTTTACAATGTTTTTTGTCGGCGAGGGAAGGGCCCGGGAACATTTTCAGGATATGGTAAAAAAACTCGGTCTTTCCGATCAAGTGCGTTTTACCGGAAAGATCATGGACCGTGATGAGCTTAAGGGTCTTTTTACCCGTGCCGATCTTTTTGTTTTCCCTTCTATTTATGATACCGGCGGTATTGTAACCCGCGAAGCCGCTGCCGTTGCAACACCTTCTTTGGTCGTTAAAGGGAGCAACGCTTCTGAAGATGTTGAAGACGGGAAAAACGGTTTTCTTTGTGATAATAAACCGGAAAGTCTTGCAAATACCATCAAGCGTATTATCAAAGACCCGCAGCAGCTGAAAAAGGCCGGCAAGGAAGCAAGAAAAACACTTTACCATTCATGGGAAGAGATCATTGATGATTATGTCATTCCGAGGTACCGGTCTATTATACGCGATTATAATAACGATGAGGGAAAAGACTGATCTCCGGACTTTTGAAAAAGGGATCGCTTGAGGGGATTGCTCCATAAATGCGTTTTAGTGCCGGTCGTTAATATTCCTTCCGGAGCTTCACCGCCATGAAAATCATGATCGATGTTCCGGTCCCATGCATTCTTTTTCCCGTCTTATGATTTCTCCTGCATTTTCACATAGACCGGTACTCCGTCTTTTCCTTCCGATCTTTTAAAGCCTTGTGCTTTCAGATAACGCCGGTGTTGAGGATTGTCGGTGATACAAATAAAGCGGTAGTCTTTATCAAGCCCGAGGCGTTTGACGCCTTCATGGTAAATATATTTTCCGGTTTTCATATCACGGTATTCGGGAATGGCGTAATCCACTTCAACCAATACTTCATTTTCCGGCAAATGTGAAAAAACAATAAAACTTACCGGCCTGGCATCACGCAAACCAAAACATGCCCGGTATTTTTTGCCGGGAATGATATGAAAATCCGGAAAAAAAGCAAAGAGATCTTCTTTGTAGTAATCTAAAAAACGTTTTACATAATCGGAAGTATGTACATCAACTTCTAACAGATCAAAATATTCCTCATTTCGGTTCATTGCTACAAGGTAATAAATATCGACACCGGCAACGAAGGCGTTCATTACAAATACCGGCCAGGCATTGATCAATGCGCCGTATATCGCAAAAACACTCGCTCCGGCAAAATTCCACCAGCGCAGATGGCGGATGTTTTTCATCATAAGAGAAACCGCGGTAACCGCGGAAGCGATATAACCGATCAGTTCTAAAACGGACACGTTATTTTTCCTTTATCTTTTCCTCATATTCAGTAGCGTACGTACTCAAACGTATATTCTCTTTCTCTATTTTTTCCCTGAATTCTCTGGAGGAGAGGACATTGAATTCCGTCTCCCGGTGCAGGCTCATATTATCAGGACCGCTGGGATTCATATCAATAAGCGCATCCATTTCCGGGCCGGTTTTCCCTATATGGCAGACGAGGAGATTTACAACATCCGGTTCAAGCCGTTCCAGCTGACGGAACAGTGCTTTGCGTTTCAGTGGTGGCCTTTGAGAATACATGCCCGTCATCCGCCGGTCCGAAACAAACTCGGAGAATATCAGTCCGTATTCTTCAGCAAGCCGGGTAACCACGTCATGAATATCGTCACGCATATCCAGGGTGGACATATGTGTATCACAATAGCGCACATTCAGTCCGCTTCGCAGGGCACGTTCGATCTGTGCCCGCAGCTCGATCTCTATCTCTTCGAGCGAGGGACCGGCATTGTAGGCAAGATCCATACGCGGGTAGAAATATCCGTTCTCATCCGCCAGTGTGGATACATCCGCATTAACCGCACAGGGACCCCAGCGAAAATTTTTCCATTCACTGTTCATGGTAAGATGAATCCCCACACAAACATTATCGAATGGCTTAAGCATTTCCACTGCTTCCTGATACCAGGGACAGACGAACATAATGGAATAATTCAACGGTATACCGGTTTCCGCCAGTTCAAGAGCCGCCTCATTAACGGCATGACACATACCGATATCGTCACAACGAATGAGAAGTGTGCGGTTTTCTACCGCAAAAACATCCAATACACAAAAGATGAACAGAATGAATATTGTCAACTTTTTCATAAATCTCCCTTTTTGTTTACCAGAAGATCATATATTATACTTCTTTTTGAGCCCTTTATATACAGGATTATCAAGAAATACCTTAAACAAAATCTTATCTTCTACAAAACGGCTTTCAAGTACTTCGCCGAAACGGTGAAGGTCGGCAATAAGTTTTCCCTCGTGAGGGTCCACATAAAGATCGTGTACGTAGGAACTGTTCTCAATACGTTCGCGTATAGCCCGGATAACGTTATCAATACCGATACCTCTTATCGCGGAAATGCATATGGCTTGGGGATAATTTCTTTTGATATAGCGGATATTCTCACTGTTTTTCAGCCGGTCGCTCTTATTGAAAATGCTGATAAAACGTTTTTCCGGTATATTAAAATCCTTCAGCACTTTATCGATCGTCCGTATATGCTCCCGGAAATTTTCATCGGAAATATCAATGATCTTTAACAGCAGGTCCGCATTTTCAGCTTCCTTCAATGTGCTGCGGAATGATGCAACCAGCTGATGGGGGAGTTTGCGGATAAAGCCTACCGTATCACTAAGATAAATTGTATGCGTTTTATCAAGCTGCACCCTCCGCACCGTGGTATCAAGCGTTTTAAAAAGCTGGTCTTCCACTTCAACATCAGAGCCGGCGAGATAATTCATTAATGTGGATTTCCCTGCATTTGTATAACCAACCAGGGCAACATTAAAGCGTTTTGACCGTGATTTTCGCTTGGTTTCCAGTTGAACCGCAATATTTTCAAGATCTCCCTTTAGTTTCTTTATACGTTTTCTCAGCATGCGGCGGTCAAGTTCGATCTGGGTTTCACCGGGTCCTCTTCTTGTGCCGATACCTCCGGCCTGTCGTTCAAGATGGGTCCACTGCCTTGTAAGCCGTGGAAGAAGATATTCGGCTTCCGCCAGTTTTACCTGGGTTTTGGCTTCCCGTGTCTTTGCATGAATTGTGAAAATATCCAGAATAAGAGCACTCCGGTCCAGGATTTTTTTCCCGGGGATCTCTTTTTCCAGGTTCTTTTGCTGAGAAGGCGTCAGTTCATCATCAAAGATAAGTATATCGGCATTTTTTTCTCCGGCAAGGGTGCGCAATGTGCTGATCTTTCCCGCCCCAAAATAATGAACCGGATGAAATTTTTCACGTGACTGTATCAAGGTATCAATAACAACGGAACCGGCGGTTTTTGCCAATTGTTCCAGCTCCTCAATGGAATGTTCGGTCTCTTTTGTTTTTCCCGGAAGAGAAACGGCACATAAAATGGCGCGTTCAGGTTCCTGTTTTACCATATAAGTCATGACGAGGTATTTTCTCCTTTCCGTAAAAGCAGCATCTCCAGAATAACAAATAGTGCCGCCAATATGAAAAACAATGCCTGCAGATTTTGTCCTTTCACTGCCCGGCGAACATCCTTAATATTGTTTTCTTGCAGATAATACGTATATGCGGTATCTGTTTCATATTTGCGCTGTATACATTCCCCGCCCGGAATATTCACTGCGATCTCACGCTCTCTTTCATTGCTGCGTATTGTATAAAAACCCGGCGTATCCGTCGCAGTGAATTTTTCATGCACACGATGTTTTTCTCCGGAAGGTGTTGTAATTTCAGACTGCGGCCCTTCTAGTGTAATGATGTCGCCGGTATGATATTCCGGTTCTTTTTCCTGCAGGGCTGTCTGCAGCAAACGGTTAAGTGCGGCGGTAAAATACGGAGACAGCCCCATTTCATTCCAGTTAAAAAGAAAAGGTGAAAAAAATATGTGAATAAATTCTCCTTTTCTGGCAAGCAGCGGATCTCCGTTACCTAAGACCCAAAGAGGATAAAGATCCTCTGCAGAACTGCGGTAGTATTGCTGGATACGAAAACTTTTAAGGTCAACTGTCTCGGGCTGCACGGCATTTTTCATTGAAGAAATAGTTGCGAAACCGGGTCTGTTATCCTTGTGTGTAAATTCCCCATGTATAGAGCGCCAAGAAGAATTGTCGGATATTTCGTTACCCGCAACAAGAAAAAGCGGATGTTTTTCCGCATACTCCATCATTGCCTGCTGCTGCCGTCCAGGCAGTTCATACATATCTGAAAGCCAGATAATATCATAATCAGCGGGGTTTATCGAGGGAAGATCGCCGGGTTTAATAATTTGCATTTCTATTCTGTCCATAGCTCTGAAAGCATTGATATGATATCCTGAGTTTTCATATTCACTTACGCACAACAGTTTTATCCGTCCGTGACGGTTTGCAACAAGATAACGGGTATTATCTCCGGGATAATCATCGGGAGAAGCTCTAACCACGCAACGGATAAACTCGTCATTTTCGGGTGCAAAGCGAAAATATGCATGTCCGTCCTGTGATACTTCCGCTCTTCCAAGATTTTTTCCATTCACATTCACGTTAAGGGGAAAAATTTCCCTGTCCGCGGGAGCTGCTGACACACGGATATCCAGTGTATACATCGCTTCGGTATCTGAAAGATCATAAAAAAGCTGCAGGCCGGTAATTGCCGTATTGGGCGACTTTTTATACACGGGAATATAAAAGGGTTTTATAGACAGTTCCCGGATAATGTTTATGATGCTGCGGGTGGTTGTATTGTCCTGAAAATCACTCAGCACCAATATGTGTGGAGCCGAAAGCCGGTGCTCCTGGATATAGGCCGTTATTTCTGCCTTCAGGGTGTCTGTTGAACTGTGTTCGCTATATTCTATCATATGCCAGCGCGTAAACTCTTCACGGAGATCATTTTTGATACGGGAAAATTCCTCATTCTGCCGTGTGCTGAAACTGTTGTCAACGAGCAAGATACCCGGCTCAAGAGCTCCGGATTTTCCGGAAAGGTAGGGCTTGGCAAGAGCAAGTACAAGCAAGCTTATTGCGAGGGCTCGTGTTATCAGAATCAGCCATTGCCGTAATTTTAATTTCTGAAGTGATTCCCTTTCAATTTCCCTGAGAAATTTCAGTGAACTGAAAGAAAAGGGACGGTACTTTCTTTCACCCAATAAATGAATGATAAAAGGCACACTGATCAAAGCGGCAAATAATAATAAAAATGGCTGTAAAAAAGTCACGGTTTTTTATAACTACTTATATTTTTTTTGAATGTGTGAACCCCAAAAATAATGGTCCAGGATGTCATGGTACGTTTTCCCTTTCCCCGCCATTGCAATTGCTCCGGCCTGACACATACCCACACCATGGCCCCATCCGGCACCGGTAATAATAAAACTAGCCGGCCGGCCGGCAGGACCGATTTTATCAACCACAAAACATGAGCTTCTGAGCGGAGAATCCCAGAGGCGGCGTATCTCAAGTTCTCCTTTAATGCGGATATGGCCGCTGTCCCCGATAAAGAGAATATCATTAATGCGCCCGGAACTCCCGCGCTCAAGCGGAACAATATCATAGATACGGCCGATATTACGGTATTTTACGGCAAGTGCTTTGCTGAGCTCGCCGGGATCCACACTGCGTTTCCAGCGAAAATTGTTTTTCGCCCACTCCGGTGTGCTTTCATCCGTCCGGCACCATACATCCGGTTCGCTTTCTATCCAGTCACGTATATTATCGGGCTGACGGAGGTCCGGAGCTGCCGCTTTTTCCATATCGGGATTTCCGCTCCAGTAGGGGCGGTGCGCCGAACGTTCGGGCCATATATTTTCAATATCTTCCGTATGTCCGCCACAATTGGACGAATAATAAGCGCTGATAACAGTATCTTTATAGGCAAGCACTTCACCCCTGGTTGCGTCAACGGCTTTTCTGACAGCTTCATTTGTTTCGCCGACACCCTGATACACCTGTGTCATGACATCAGCTGTCAGATCATAATGCACGCCGGAGTATTTCCCGGTCTCGAGTCCGATCAGTGCTTCGGAACGGGCACATACGGCTTGTGCTTTCAATGCTTCCGCGGGTGCTTCAATTCCGATCTCGGCCGGGATCACACCATAAAGATAATTCTCAATGTTTACTATATTAATAACATCTATCCTGTTTTCTTTATTTATATAAAATTCCAGATCCCCCGGATAGCTGCGATCCTCTTCTCCGGCCCACCACCATCCGTTTCCGAAAGGAACCTTTTTTATTTCAATGCTCTTCCCGGGATCATTATTGTCTATGCGAAATGACGTGCTTTTCAGAAGAACTTCTCCCTCTATATTTGAAATTATCATCTTTTCATCCTCCTGAGATATGAGAAGATGGTTTTTGCCGCGCAAGGTGTGGCTATTGCTTTCAGCAGTGATAATATTTACTTTCGTATTAAAAGAGAGTTCAATTTTATCCTCCGCATTGATGATGCGGACCCGTACGACCGGAAGATCGGCATATAATGCCTGTATCCCGGAAAACAAAATGATAAGTAAAAAACAAGCGTGTAATTTCTTCATGGTTCATACCTTTAAACAGAAAAGAATTTAAGTAAAAATGCAGAAAAATAAAACGACAAAGCAATATGATTTCCCCTTGTTCCCGTTTTCTGTGATCAGATGCAGGATCAGGGGTGATATTTTAAAAACGCTTTACATATCTATGGCAGTAAGGAAGCGTCCCCTTGCGGTCATAAAAATCCTGGTGATAGGTTTCTGCTTTATAGAACTCCCCGGCCTTTAGCAACTTTGTAGCAATTTTATATCCTTTATCTTTAAGAACACCTATCAGTTTTTCTGCTGTTTTTTTCTGCGCTTCGTTCATATAAAAGACCGCCGAACGATACTGCTTGCCAATATCGGGTCCCTGTCCGTTGCGTTGTGTTGGATCATGGATCTCAAAAAATGTTTTCGCTATTGTCTCGTAATCCGCCTTGGCCGGGTCATAAATTACTTTTACGGCTTCATAATGGCCCGTATTGCCGCGACAAACCGCCTCATAATCCGGGTTTTTTTTTCGTCCGCCGGTATAGCCGGACACGACTTCCTTAACCCCGTCGATCTGTTCCATGTAATATTCCACTCCCCAAAAACAGCCGCCGGCAAAGATCGCTGTTTCCCTGTTCTCAACCGGACCGGGAATAAAATCCATGGATATGGAATTAACGCAATAGCGTGTGTTTTTATCGGTAAATCCTTCATTAAAAAATACATGTCCCAGGTGCCCCCTGCAGTTTGCGCAGATGATCTCCGTTCGTTTCCCGTCATCATCGGGTACGCGCAAAATGCGTCCGGGAATAGCTTCGTCAAAGCTCGGCCATCCGCCACCGCAGTCAAATTTATCATTTGAGTAAAAGAGCGGCTCGCCGCATTGACGGCAAGTAAAGGTCCCTTCACGATCTTCTTTTAAAAGGTCTCCGCTATACGGGATCTCGGTTCCTTTATCTATGATCACTTTTTTTTCTTCGGGACTTAAGGGTTTCTTTTTGTCATAATCATTATTCGCCATAATATCTCCGCTGATCATAAACAGCGCAAGCGCTGCGCTTATAATCACTTTCCTTTTGATTTTTATGTTTTTTAACATTTTCATCCAGAATTTTGTTTTTATTGTAAAATTCCGACCGGTATTTTTGTTCCCCTATACCGTTTTATATATACATCTGTGCGCGGGAAAAGCGGAAGAAATAATGGTTAACCTATTTGTTTCACTTTTTTACCACTTCTCCGCGTCGGAAGTTTCGTTTTTTACATTTTTCTGCAATGTTTTATTTGTTTTCAGTTTTTTCGGCAACCGATAAATGCTTTTCAATGACAGTAAAAAGATCTTCTTTCTTAATGGGCTTGGCAAGGTAATCGTCAAAACCGGAATCAAGGATTGCCATTCTTTCTTCACCCAGAGCATATGCGGTTTGTGCAATTACCGGAAGTTCGGGCCGGTGGTCTTTGATTATTTTTGTTGCTTTTTCTCCGTTCAGTTGCGGCATTTTAATATCCATGAGCACTAACGTGATATCCGGATCTTTTTTACATATTTCAACCGCCTCTTTGCCGTTTTTCGCCAAAACAATATCAAACCCCTCCTCTTTTACGAACAATTCTCTCAGGTATTCACAGCTTATCTGATCATCTTCGGCTATTAGTATTTTCTTTTTCACAGCCTTACCTTCTCGTATGCACTTTTTAACGCATCACTAAAAACATTATCTCTTTCAAAAAGAAAATATTGTTTGTTAATAAGAATATAACCAACTGTCCGCTTATCTAAAACAATTTTATTATTTCGGTTTTTCGAAGGTCATTCTCTTTGTTATCACTGCAAAAACAATTATATTTATTTGATGACCTAAAGAAAGGGATTTATGCGTGCTGCAGTTTTTCATCATTCATATGAACCGCTGAGGATTGAAAAGCTTCCTGATCCTCCGGTAAATCCTCATGAACTTAAGATCGCCATAAAGACCTGTTCGATCTGTCATTCCGATATGCAGTTTATTGATGAGGGTATGGCGCCGAACATGAAGCCGCCGATCATTCTCGGCCATGAAATCGCCGGTGTCGTTGAGGAAGCCGGAAAAGAAGTTAAAAAATTCAAACCCGGAGATCGTGTGATCGTTCCCGCAACGATCACATGCGGTAATTGTCTTTCCTGTAAATCATGGAATGAAACTTACTGTGAAAATATCATACACATCGGCATTGACCGCAATGGCGGTTTTGCAGAATATATTGTGGTGCCGGATACTCATCCCTATCAGCTGCCTTATGAATACAGCTTTGAGGAAGGCAGTCTCATATCAAATTTAATGGTGGGAGCATTTCATGTTGCTTTTGACCGCATAAATATCCGGGCCGGTGAAAATGTTGTTGTTTTTGGAAGCGGCGGTTTCGGTCTGAGTATTCTGCAGATGGCAAAGCTTCGCGAAGCAAAAGTATTTATGGTAGATATTTTCGACTGGAAGCTAAAAGAAGCAAAGCGCCTGGGTGCCGACAATGTGTTGAATTCGAACAAGGTGGAAGTATGCGAAGAAGCCGTTATTGACATGGTGGGCGGAAAGGCGGATATTATTATTGAAACTATCGGCGCACCCCGCACGCTTCTTCAGTCCATGAACAGTTTAAAAAAAGGCGGAAGGCTGGTTCTCTGCGGATATACCGACAATGCTCTGCCGTTCCTGGTCGGGCGCCTTATTGAAGATGAGATCTCCCTGATAGGCGCTGCAGGAGCACCCAGAAGAAAAGTATCAGAAGTTTTGCACCTGCTTGAAGACGGGAAGATCACACTAAAAAATATGGTCACAAATCGCTTTGATCTGGATCATATCAATGACGGCATCAACACGTTGCGCATGGGACAAACGATACGTACCGTTATTTATCCCTTTGGACTGGAAGACTCAGAAAAAAAGGCTTCAAAATGAGAAGATTAGTAATTATCCCCACCTATAACGAAAAGGCGAACATCAGTAAACTCGTGAACAAGCTCCGGTCACTGGATATCAAAAATCTGGACATGCTTTTCATCGATGACAATTCTCCTGACGGGACCGGTGACATCCTGCGTTCTTTTCAGGAAGAAATACCCAATCTGCTCCTTATCGAGCGCGAGGGGAAACTGGGTCTCGGCACCGCCTATATCATGGGTTTTAGGTATGGTCTCGAACACGGATATGATCAGATCGCGCAGATGGATGCCGATTTTTCTCATAACCCCAAAGACCTTATCCCGCTATTTGAAAAGGCCAATACCTACGACTGGGTTATCGGATCGCGTTATATATCCGGTATGAACCCATCTTAATACAGCACGGTTGTTATCTGATATGGTATAGATTCCAGTGAGTTGACCCCGTTCATCATGAGGATGTTCTTCCCCGGAATAAACATACAACTGGTTCTTGATTTTTTCGCTTAACCTGTTCTTGGGGAGCATGCCCTGAACAGCCTTTTCAATGATCCTTCTGGGATCTTTTTTCTTGAGCTCTTTTGGCGTCCTGGTGCGCTTTCCTCCCGGATAACCCGTGTAATGAACGTATTCTTTGTCAGTCCATTTCTTGCCGGTCAAACGGATGTGTTCGGCATTGATTACAATCACATTATCACCACAATCGATATGAGGTGTATAACTGGGTTTGTGTTTACCCCTCATTATCTTTGCAACCTGTGAGGCCAATCTTCCCAGCACCTCATTTTTAGCGTCTATCAGGATCCATTCCTTTTGTACATCCTCCTTTTTTACGGAGACTGTTTTGTAACTATTCGTATCCACTTTTTATATCAAGTTTTTAGTTTTTAATCAATTATGGTTCCCTTACGTTTTTAGCGGGTTTGCAAAAATAATATTATTTTTAGAAAATTAACAACATTATTAACAAATAATTTGTGATTGGAACAATAAAAACAAGCGATTGGTTTTATGACTATAAAATGAAATTTTGAAACATCCGTTTCCACAAACCAGAACATTTTTCTTATTTTGTTCATCATAATTCTAAAACCGAAGCTGAAATGCATAAAGGAGATTATATCAGGGAAGCGGTTCAACTTTCACGGATTAATAT
>JAWOEU010000122.1:0-9159 GCA_046482575.1 Fidelibacterota bacterium | reverse complement strand
ATTCCTCCTCCACCAGGCCCCCGAAGTCAACGTACCTGTGCCCCTGCCCGTCGGGGTCGCCCGATAAATGAGAATATAAAGGGAAGGGGTTCAACCGCTTTTGACAAAATAACGATGATCAGTGCCGCCAGCATTGCAAGGAAACGCCCCGACGTCCATAAAAAAATATTTCTCATCATTTGTTTATAGGTGCGGTCGCCCTGTTTCCGCCGGGAAACGACATATGCTGTTACGGAATTAAGGAGGCTTAAGAAAGCCGGAATGGTATTTTCAGGGATATATTCTCCGGAACTTACCCTGAAAAGTATTGCCAGCAGAATAAGTGTCGAAAAGATGATCAGAATGTAAAAACGGAATCGCAGCCAAAAGGGTTTAAGAAACGTCAGGAGTTTATCGGTATCCCTTGTCATATTATCCGTGTCCTTTAATTTATCCGCATGAAGATAGCGAAAAAAAGTTCAAATGTAAATAAGAGATAGGTTTCACTTTAAATATTTTTGCCGTTTCAGCCGCTCATATTGAGTAAATCGGAAGAACAGAGATATAACCTGATTTCCTATCGGCCGCGCCGTCAATTTGTATAGTTAAATAGTTCCCTGCAGCACGGAGCATCGGCTCGTTTCACACTATTCCTGCTGCCGGTTTATTCTTCTTCGATCACTTTATAGACCGTTTCTCCCGGCAGTACCATATTATATTGCTCGCGTGCGATCTTTTCGATATATTTTTTATCATTCAGCAAGCGTTCTTTTTCTTCCAGCAGTTCCTTCTGTGTTGCTTCCAGTTCCGCTTTTTTTTCGATAAGTTCATAATGTTCCCCTTTCTCCTGCACAAGTTTGATCATACCGTTCCTGTTGAGGAGCAGAAAGGCCAGACAAAGCAGAATAATGATCAGAATGACCTTAATTTTTGCCCGGGCGTCGAATGCCGAAGATTTTTTTTGTCGGAACACCATAATAAAGAAAGAAGAGCGAAAGTCCGGACTTTCGCTCTTTACAGATTTTCAGGGTTTATTTACGGCCGGAGAGTGCGGAAATACCTCTGAATTTTTCTCCGTCGTTCAATTCTTCTTCGATACGAAGCAACTGATTGTATTTTGCAACACGGTCGGAGCGGGAAGCGGATCCTGTCTTGATCTGACCAACGCCGGTTGCAACCGCAAGGTCCGCGATAAACGTATCTTCCGTTTCGCCGGAGCGATGGCTGATAACGGAAGCGAATCCGTTCTGACTTGCCAGTTCGATGGTATCCAGCGTCTCGGTGACGGATCCTATCTGATTTAATTTTATCAGGATGGCATTTGCGGATTTTTCATCGATACCTCTCTGAAGGATCCTGGGATTGGTAACAAAGAGATCATCACCGACCAGCTGTACTTTATCACCCAGTCCTGCGGTCAGTTTCTTCCAGCCTTCCCAGTCGTTCTCATCCAGACCGTCCTCAATGGAAATGATGGGATATTTTTCGGTCCAGGCCGCATAAAGTTCCACCATTTCTTCCGCGCTCAGCATCTTATTTTCGGATGCGAGATTGTATTTTCCGGATTTCTTGTCATAGAACTCGCTGGCGGCGGCATCAAGTGCAATGTAGAGATCTTTGCCCATTTTATATTTTGTGCGGCCGGCGGCTTCAACAATGACCTGGATAGCCTCTTCGTTGGACTTCAGGTTCGGCGCAAATCCGCCTTCGTCACCGACAGAAGTATTCAGTCCTTTTTCTTTCAGGACCTTTTTCAGCTGATGGAAAACTTCCACGCCCATCCGGAGCGCTTCGGAAAAGCTTTTTGCACCACAGGGATAGATCATGAATTCCTGCAGGTCCACATTGTTATCCGCATGTGAACCGCCGTTCAGAATATTCATCATCGGAACCGGAAGAACCCGGGCATTGACTCCGCCCAGATATTGGTAGAGTGGAAGACCGAGATGTTCCGCTCCCGCACGGGCAACGGCCATGGAAACCCCGAGGATCGCATTTGCGCCAAGAACCTCCTTGTTCTCGGTGCCGTCCAGTTCAAGCATGATCGTATCGATATATTCCTGTTCAAGCGCATTCTCGCCGACTAAACGCGGAGCAATGGTTTCATTGATATTCTGAACGGCTTTTAAGACGCCTTTTCCCATAAAGCGGTCACCGCCGTCACGCAATTCCAGCGCTTCGTGCTCACCGGTTGATGCCCCGGAAGGGACCGCTGCACGGCCGAAAGCACCGCTTTCGAGGCTTACTTCACATTCAACTGTCGGATTGCCGCGGGAATCAAGGATCTCGCGTGCATAGACATCAATTATCATAGACATTTTCATACCTCCGTTTTTATATTCGGCAGAATTTACATTTTCGCTTCACCGAATCAAATAAATAATTACTATTCCTGTTCACCCAGCCAGCGCTCGGCGTCCATGGCGGCCATACAACCGGAACCGGCCGCGGTTATCGCCTGCCGGTAAGCCGGATCCTGCACATCACCACAGGCAAAAACACCCTCCATATTGGTCCGTGACGATTTCGGCTTTGTGATGATATAACCATTTTTATCAAGATCCAGATAATCTTTGAAAAGTTCGGAGTTCGGATGATGTCCGATGGATACGAAAAAACCGGAACAGGGGACCTCCTCGGTTTTACCGGTCTTCACATTTTTGATACGCACGCCGGTCACTCCTGTCGGACCGGGTTCCCCGAGAACTTCCTCCACAACAGAATTCCATTTGATACGGATCTTTTCGTGGTTTTTTGCTTTTTCGGACATAAAGGAGGATGCACGGAATTTATCTCTTCGGTGAATTATGGTAACCGTTCTTCCGAAGTGCGTCAGATAAAGTGCTTCTTCCAGGGCACTGTCGCCGCCGCCAACCACTACAATATCCTTGTTACGATAAAAGAATCCGTCACAGGTTGCGCAGGCGCTTACACCGAAACCCCGCAGTTTTTGTTCGGATTCAAGACCGAGATATTTGGCGCTTGCGCCGGTGGAAATAATAATGGATTTTGCCAGGTATTCCCGGTCTTCATCGTCAAATACCTTATAAGGATAATTTGAGAGATCCACACGTGTGACCATGTGCATGAGACTTTGGGCGCCGAAGCGTTTTGCCTGTCCACGCATTTTTTCCATAAGTTCCGGACCGCTGATACCTTCCGGGAAACCGGGAAAATTTTCAATATCCGTTGTTGTTGTCAGCTGTCCGCCGGGTTGTGAACCTTCAAAGATAAGCGGTTCCAGTCCTCCGCGTGCTGCGTAGATCGCTGCCGTCAGACCGGAAGGTCCGCTGCCTGCAATAATGATCTTGTGCTGCTTCTTCATGTATTTTCCTTATTTTATTTTTTTATTCCGGGGATGCGGGTTTCAATAGAATAAAGCGAATTTGTTTCACATTCCGTCACAAAAAGTGTTCGCCTGTCTTTTCCTCCGAATTCAAGATTGCTGGGCTTTCGTCCCGGGGTTTTTATACTGTCCAGCAGCGTTCCTTGGGGAGAGACAACGTAGATCTTTCCTCCGCCGAAATAAGCAATATATATATTACCTTCCGAATCGCACTTCATGCCGTCAGGATCCTGATTGCCGGAAGGCAAAGTTATCAATGTATCAAGTAAACCGATACCGCACGTGATCCTGAGGATGTTCTTATTGACGGATTCTCCGACGTATAGCGTCTCTCCGTCCGGTGAAAAACAAAGTCCGTTGGGGAACTGAAGTCCTTCGATGAGCCATACCGTTTCGCCCGTTTCGGGATGTACACGGAAAAGTCTGCCGTCATAAATATCCGGGTCGTAGGATTTCGGATCCGTAAAGTATAAGAAACCGCTTTTTGAAATAGCAATGTCATTCGGCCGGTTAAAACGCTTTCCGTGATGGTCTTTCGCACTCAGTGTTATCAGTTTCCCGCCGGGGAAAAATTTCAAAATAGATCCGGTGGCGTACTCGCAGATATATAAATTTCCCTCCTCATCAAAGACTGTTCCGTTCGTATTCAGCAAACCGTCCTGTTCATCCAGAAGGGTATCAAGAGAATTATTCCACAGATGTCCGATCCAGCCGCTGTAGCAGTTTGAAAAAACAAGTTGATTCCGGTACCAGGAGGGTCCTTCGGGAAAATCAAGATCACCGGCGACCAGCTTGAAATCACCGCTGAAATAATTATTTACTCCGCAGGAGCTTATAACGAACATAAAAAGAATTGAACTCAGGTGGAAAACGGCTCTTTTTTTCATAATACGCCTTTATTCATCAGTTTTTATTATACGTATTTTTTTTATGAAATCAAAATAAGAATGGGAATCCCTGAAAGTGTCCTGCAGCCTGATAATATACATGATCCTGCGCTTTATGGTCAGGTAATGATCATGCTGACATGCGGATTTGTACCGGTTTATGAAGAAACGCCGGATCATTTCGGTATCATGTTTTTTACGATAATCAATGATCCCGCCTGCTGCAGCAATTGTGTGGCAAACAGGGAAAATGTATATGCATCCTCAAAAGCAGGTATAACGACACTGTTTTCGGGAAATTCAGAACCGGTTCGGGCTTTTTGGTCTTATTCTCTTTTATTCTTTACTTTTGTAGTTTTTCCAGAGACGGTCGGCGACCGGTGCCCATGCCTCAGCGGCAGGTTTACATTTTTCATAAAGCTTTTCGACCGGTTCGGGTTCCACAGGATGCGTAGATACGGCATTGCTGTTCCGGACCATTTCCACCAGAACTTCGGGATTGTCAAGCATGGGACAAGGGCGAAGCAAATTGGAATTACAGGGCTGATGCTTTTTATATTCTTTGAACAAGCTGTTCTGCAAAGCTTCAAGCAGACTCTTTCCATGAATGGATGTCGTTGAATAGTGAATAAATGCACACGGCTCAACATCTCCGTGGGCGTTAATGTGAAGATATTGTCTTCCGCCGGCAATACATCCGTTGACATACTCTCCGTCGTTCCAGAAATCCAGGACAAAGATCGGTTTGTTCCGGCGTATTTCCCGGATGCGGTGAAACATATATTCACGCTGCTCCGGGGTCGCGAGGAGACCGGTATCGGCATGTTTTCCCAGTGGTATGTAGGTAAAATACCAGCCGAAAAGTGCGCCTTCCCGGACCATTTTATCAATGTATTCATCCGAAGCGACAGTATCCATATTATTCCGGTGATAACAGGTTGAAAAACCGAAAGGGACCTTGTTGTTGCGAAGCCGCCGCATGGCGGCTATACAGGCATCATAGGTGCCGTCACCCCGGCGTGCATCCGTTTCTTCTTTATTTCCTTCAATACTGATGATCGGGATAAAATTACCGGCTTTGTTCAACCCGGCGGCAAATTCCTCATCGATGAGAGTGGCGTTGGTAAAAGGTGCAAATACTGCATCGGAATGCTTTATTGCAAGCTTCAGCAGATCTGTTTTCCGCATCAGGGGCTCGCCTCCGGAAAACAGAAACATATAGACTCCCATTTCCTTGGCTTCGGTGATAATGCGGTCGAGGGTATCATAGGACAGGTTGTCGGATTTCTTATAATCGGCAGCCCAGCAACCGATGCATTTCAGGTTGCAGGCCGAGGTGGGATCGATAAGCAGCGCCCATGGTATATTGATCTTATATTTATCGCGTAGCTTTTTTGTCTTTTGATAGCCGACCCAGTTCGCGTTGAGTAAAAAATTGCGGATGATCTTTTCCACTATCCGCGGTTCCAGTTCATTGAAAAAACGCATGATGAACTTATGATGCGGAGAACCCGGATCTTTCGCCGCTTCACGGAAGGCCTGAAGCTGTTTCTCACTGGTGGAGTCCGCGGTAAATTTTTCCGCCCAACGGGCAAGATTGAACAGGTTTTTCTCCGGGTCCTTATAGAGATACTTGAAACCCTGTTTGAGAAGTGCAGTCGATACGGTGTATTTCATGATTGTTCTCCCTGGCGTTTCATGTCGTTAAAAGTATACCGGACAAGATCATCCTGACAGTGGAATGATCTGCAATAATATGCATATTATCCTCAAAAGTACCGTTCAACAGCATCGATTCCGTAAGTGCATAAAGTACATTGGATAGTTTTTCGGTGTCATGCTGCCGGAGTTCTGCGCGTTCGATACCCTGTTCAAGCAGCGATTTGAACAATCCCCGGATATGTCTGGACAGATCGTGGACCGGTAAATCCAGAACCTTTTTCTTACGGCGGAGCAGTAACAGGTATTCAATGACGACCGTTACCGCTTTTTTGATATTTTCATTGTCATAGAAGGAAGAAGAAAAGAGCCTTGCAATCTTTTCGGGGACGGGATCATCACTTTTAAGGAGCTTTACACTGATCATATCAAAATGACGTATCGCGTAACTTAGTGTAAAATGAAGGATGTCTTCCCGACTTTTGAAGTAGCTGTATAAACTGGAACGGCCCATGCCAAGGTCTTCGGCGATATGTTTCATGGAACGCTGTTCTATTCCGTGTTCGTAAAAAACATTGATCGCAACCTGAAGTATTTCGATCTTTTTTTCTTCCCTGTTGACGATCTTCGGCATTACGACCCCCGGAATTTATTATCGACATATATGTTGATAAAATATAGGGGAGTTTACCGGAAATGTCAACAGCTTTCATTTCCATCACAATTGAGACAGGCACACGGTCGCGAATCAGGTACCGTTGTGAAGAGACGATCTGTAACAGCGCTGGGGTTTTTTAATAAAAATATTTTTTTCATATTCTGTATCTTGCTATATTTGGACATGGAATACGATTCCCATTACTATGCCGTGATAGCATTATGCCGTATACTTGGCTATCAAAGGGATATTGCCCGGAAGATCGCCTATTCTTCGGAATTTGTCGACGATGCGGTCATCCGGAGGGTTATATTCAGAAAAGCGCCGAGAGGAGTGAAATGTTATCTTTTCGGTAAAAGAACGGGACTGGGGAATGCTGCCACATGTCCGAAGATCATGAACGTGTGGAACTATAAAGCCAGGGCAATGATCGAGACACTGGTCCCTTTTCATTTCATTCCCGGCGGACGGGGCAGAAGTTTCCAGGAAAAGATGCGCACATTTCCCGATTCTCCCCTTTTGAAGCAACTGCTGGAAAATACCGTCAACTCCGGCGATATTTACCGGCTTGGCATAGCGCTTCATGTTCTGGCGGATGCCTATTCACACCAGGGGTTCAGCGGCGTTATCAGCAGGCGTAACCGCATCAAATCCCTTCGTGTAAAAAAAGGAAGTGTACGGGGTTTTCATCAACACCTTGTGCGTGGCTATATGATCCATTTTGACAGGATAATGACGCGATTGTTCGGCCGCATACTTCCCGTATACAGTCACAGCAGTGCGGGAACGATCCCCGATATCGCCTCCGCCGAATGGGAATATGAATATGATACCGGCGAATCGTTCATTGCGAAATACCGGCACAGCGGACATATCAGCAACCCGCAACGTTACCAAATGGCTTTTGAAACGATTAAAAAAGTATTACTGGACTTTCGGGAGAAACACCCTGAAGTACGCGGAGACCTTCCGGAATTTCCCGGGATGGAATTGTTCTTCAGGCAGTTTGCGGAACCCCGGTCGCTCGGGGAATCTGTGAATAAGTGGAAAGCGTTCCTCCTCGAATACGGATTGCTCAAAGAGGACGATCCGGGCCTGCATTATGATCCGCAGGAATGGATACGCAAAGCATTTTCCGATTACCGGCAAAAGAAATACGTACGTCCGGTCGTTTTGAATGCCAGGGCTTCCGCGGATTTTCTCCATTCGGACTGGTATGCTTTTTACCGGGCCGCCGGTGAATATCGCGAACAATACAGACGTCTGGCTGTCTTTCAGGGTATTTTCTGATCACACTCTGCCGGTGTGAGTATAGTCACATCCTTAAATCCTCACTTTGATTTTATTTTTACAACAGGTAATTTTACTTTAAAAAGGACCGGAATACTCATTTTTAATACTTATTGAGGGGGGCTTCAATGAACAGATTCCACTGGTTTATCATCATGAACGGTATAGTATTTTCCATTGCCGGGGCGACGAGTATAAGTTTTTCCAATATGAATATCATGCACCGCATCGGCATGCATGATCCGCAAACACATTGCTGGACGATCACAAATAATGTAAATGACGTTTCGAATACGGATATGGGAATACTCACACCCGAAACCCAGTTTCGGCTGGTGCATCATCAGTATGAGATCTATATCGATGCAGGGGACAGCATTTTGAATTACGATTATCAGTACCGCTATTATCATTGCGGTGATACCCTTACGCCCTGGAAAGAACTGGATCCGGAGTATTACGGACAATATGTACATGTTGCGGGTTTTCATTACGGTTGCTGGTCTCTGGATTCCGTCAAATTATTCCGGCTTCCCCTGGATACCGGGGACCATTGTCTTGAGTTCAGGCACCGTGCCACGGTCACCGGCCTTTCCGGCGACACACTGACCCGGGAATACGTTCCGCCGGACGGTCAGCCCTTCCGGATATATTTCAGTGTGAAGACACCGTTGTCATGGGGCTTTGCGGACAGTATGCGGAGCATGGCGGTATTCCGTCAGGAAAACGGCAGAAGGGATACGCTGCTTCTCCACGGCGGCGGTATACCCGATACGGGAAATTATTTTCACAGCTGTGATCTGGGAGAGACAGACGAGATCGATCCATTGTATCTGGAATCGCTTGTCTGTAACACATACGGCGATATTGACGCCTGCAGCTATTTTTATCGTTTTTACGAAACCGCCTGTAATGATACGCCGGCTTTTAAGCAAATTCCCCTGAGTACGGAAAATGACAGCCGATGGATAGCGGATGATCTGCAGTTGTCGCTTTGCAGAAATCGTGATTCCGGTAAATATGTACTGGAGATCTACGGCTGTGTCAGCCATGAGGACAGTATATGGAGTGATCAATTCGACAGACCGGGAGACAGCTATTACACTGCGAGTTATGATATCTGCAGCAGTGAAGGAGGAACAGACCCTCCGCTTCCCATCAGTCTTTCGGACTTTTCAGCGGAGCCGGGTGAGGGAACGGTGGAACTGTCATGGAGCACCGAAAGTGAGACAGAGAACAGCCATTTCCTGATCTATCGTAATGACGGGGTCATCGGACGTGTGGCCGGAGCGGGAACCGTGAGCGAGCCGCGGCATTACCGCTTCACGGATAAATATGTT
>JAWOEU010000117.1:0-7905 GCA_046482575.1 Fidelibacterota bacterium | reverse complement strand
GGTTAATCGTTCGGTTTAATTTAGAATAATTGTTTTTGACTAAAACGTGGATTAATTCAAATTGTTCAGGAGTAAAACCATTGAATGAATGAGCTTTATCCCCATAGTTTTAAGAAAAAAAAGAGTGTAAGATCATCATTCTGCAGGCTCTTTGTCCCCGCAAGCTCCTGTTTGAGCCGGAATATTTCCATTCGCAAATCTTTGTTCTCTTTCATTACCTTTTTTTTACGTTGCTGCTCAAGAACGGGTTTTTTTATAAATGTGGAGATGTCCTGCCATTTTGTCTGGAGTGAAACTATTACATGATTTTCCGTCTGGGATAAAAAAAGCAGAGAGATAACAACAAAAAGGATTGTCAATATCTCTAAGTGTTTTCGTATAATAAAGTCATATAGTTTGACTAACATTTACAATAAGATATCGAGGTAATTATCAATGTTTTCCAAAACCTTGCCGGTGCCTTTCGCAACACAGAGAAGAGGCTCATCTCCGATACTTACCGGAAGATTGGTCTCACGGCGTATCCTTTCATCAAGTCCCAGGAGCAATGACCCTCCGCCGGTCAGGATCACACCGCGGTCCAGAATATCTGCAGATAATTCGGGAGGGGTGTGTTCAAGAGTACGCTTTATCGCTGCGATCATCATTTCAATGGTTTTTTGCAAACATTCAGAAACATCATTTGCGTCAACTTCTACCGTACGCGGTATACCGGTCAGTAAATTTCTTCCTTTGACTGCAATGATCTTTTCATCTGTCGGGATAGCGGATCCGACCGCTTTTTTGATCTCTTCCGCAGTTCGTTCACCGATCAGGAGGTTGTGCTTACCGCGGAAATAATGTACGATTGCATTATTGAGTTCATCGCCGGCAACCCGTATGGATTCCTTTGCAACCACACCGTTCAGCGCCAGGACTGCGATCTCGGTGGTGCCCCCGCCGATATCCACGATCATGCTTCCTATCGGCTTGCTTATATCAATACCGATACCGATCGCAGCAGCTACCGGTTCTTCAATTAAATAAACCCTGCTGGCATTTGCCCGCTCGGCACTTTCCTGAACCGCACGTTTTTCTACCTCGGTGATCCCGGAGGGAACGCAAATCACCATTTTCGGACGTGCAAAACGTGAAAGCTGTATCTTCTTGATGAATCCCTGAAGCATGCCGTCAGTCATTTCAAAATCGGCAATAACTCCGTCTTTCATCGGACGGATAGTTGTAATATTGGGGTGCGTCCGGCCAAGCATATCACGGGCTTCATTGCCGACAGCGATGATCTTTCCCGTTTTTATGGATTTTGAGACAATGGAAGGTTCATTGATAACAATTCCCTGTCCCCGCACATGGATCAGTGTATTGGCCGTCCCCAGATCTATGGCAATATCGGTATTTAACCATTTGAACATACTCATAAATTAACCCTTGATGTTTTGTTGAGCCACCTGCCGGATTCGAACCGGCGACCTACGCTTTACGAAAGCGTCGCTGCTACCATCTGAGCTAAGGTGGCATACAGCTTATGAATATACTATCTTCCGGGAAAAAATCATTATTTTTTCTGAATAAATTTAATCCCTGCTTTCGTTAAGCCATTTTTTGATTTGTTGATAAACCGTCTCTGCTGTAAAGCCAAATTTTTCTTCCAGTACCGTATAGGGCGCCGAGCGTCCGAACGTGTCGATCCCGATGAACAGGCTCGGATTATTGGTTAACTGTCCCCACCCCAGTGTACAGCCCGCTTCAGTAAAAACAATCGGTGTATTCCCCGGCGGCAGAAGCTTATCCCGGTAATTTTTATCCTGCCGTAAAAAAGTTTCCATGGAGGGAATCGAGATAACACGAACCGCCGTACCGTCTTTTTTCAACATGTCGGCAGCTTCGAGACAGGGGGCAAGTTCAGAACCGCTTGCTACAAGGATCAATTCCGGATTTTTCCGGCTGTCAACGACAATATAAGCGCCCTTATCAACATGAACAAGTTCCGACTTTTCTTCGCGGTATGGTTCCCGGCATTTCTGGCGTGACAATATCAAAGCTGTCGGACCTTCTTTATAGCGTAATGCCGCCAGCCAGGCTTTTGCTGTTTCCTGCTCGCCGGCGGGACGTATGACCTGTAAATTCGGGATCAGGCGGAGGGACATCAATTGTTCAACCGGCTGGTGGGTTGGCCCGTCTTCACCGACAAAAATACTGTCATGACTAAATACAAAAATAACCTGTTGCTCCATGAGCGCGGCAAGGCGTATCGAGGAACGCATATAATCCGAAAACACAAGAAAAGTCCCGCCAAAAGGAATAAAACCATTTCCATAAAGTGCAATACCGTTCATAATGGCACCCATAGCCAATTCCCGCACCCCGTAATGAATATTTCTGCCGGAATAGTCTTCCCGGGACACCGATGGCACGTCTTTAATAGTGGTTTTATCGGAAGCGGCAAGATCTGCGGAACCCCCGGTAAGTCCGGGTATCCGTTTTGCGAGTTCCTGAATAATGTTTCCGGAATGTGCACGGGTGGAATTCTCTTTCCCTGTCAGTGAACGCATTATTTCTTCTTCAATATTTTCAGATATCTTCTTTTCATATTGCTTGTGGAATGCATCATGTTTTTCCGGTTCGGCTTTTTTCCAGCGGTTAAAAGTTTCCCGCCATTCCGCGTATTTATTCATCATTTCCTTTTTATATGATGAGAAGATTTCTTTTACTTCAGCCGGGACGTAGAAATTTTTGTCTTCCGGAAAACCCAGTGCTTTCTTTGTCAGGCGGATCTCCTCTTCGCCAAGCGGCGCACCGTGTGCGGCAGCCCTTCCTGCTTTATGTGGACTCCCGTATGCGATTTGCGTGCGGGTTACGATCATAGAAGGCTTATTTTCTTCTTTTCGGGCTCTTTCCACAGCTTCGGCTATCGCCTGCTGGTCATGACCGTTGATATCCTGGACATGCCAGTTATAAGCAGCAAAACGTTTTACCGGATCATCGGAAAAACTAAGGTCCGTGCTGCCGTCAATGGTAATCCGGTTACTGTCATAGAAACAGATCAGCTTTCCCAGTCCGAGATGACCGGCGAGTGAAGAAGCTTCATGGCTGAGACCTTCCATCATATCGCCATCTCCGCAAAAGCAATAAACAAAATGTTCGCCAAAAAGAGGATATTCATCGGTATTCCACCTGGCTGCGCTCATGCGACCCGCTATGGCCATGCCGACCGCATTTGCAAATCCCTGTCCCAACGGCCCCGTTGTTGTTTCAACTCCCGCTATTCTATGTTCGGGATGTCCCGGTGTACTGGAATTCCACTGACGAAAAGATTTTAACTCCTCCATGGTCATATTATCATAACCTGACAAATGTAAAAGCGAATAAAGCAGTGCAGATCCGTGTCCGCCGGACAGAACAAAACGGTCACGCCCCTGCCATTGCGGGTGTTCGGGGTCATGTACAAGGAATTTCGTCCATAAAACGGCAGCACAATCCGCCATTCCCATTGGTAACCCGGGGTGTCCCGAACCTGCTTTCTGCACCATCTCTGCAGCGAGAATCCGCAGAGTATCGGCTGTCAGTTTTGACATAGGAAGATCTCCTGTTGTTTTCGTTTGAGGTAATTTAAAATATTTTCCCTTTTTATAAAACCCTTTTATGGTAAATTAACTGAAAACAAATAACTTGAATACTACCGGGTCTTACCGTAAATTGAACTTTAGAAAAAAATGCTGCTGGTAAATTTTCATGAAAACTTTTTATTTTACTATTATTCTCCCGGTCGCTATTCCACTTTTTGCTGCCGTTGAGTTTCTGGGTTTCGAGGCTTCACAAACCGGTGAAAATGTGCTTTTGGAGTGGTCGACGGCAAGTGAGACCCAAAATCTCGGATTCCTCCTGGAAAGAAGAACAGATCCCGATTCTTCGTGGAACCCGCTTGATGATTTTTTGCACAATGATGCCTTGCTTGGACAGGGGACGGTTACAACGACCACGTACTATACCTACACCGACTCTTCCGTAGAAGACGGTACGGAATATTTTTACCGCATTGCCGGAGTTGATGAAGCCAATAATATCGGTTATCTGGACAGTGTTTCGATCCTGGTCGCTGTTACCGCTTATTCTCCCGGATCTCCCGGTCATTTCTATCTTGATATTTATCCTAATCCTTTCAATGCACATACGCTTATACGTTTTTCCGTTCCGGAAGATGCAATAACAACATCCCTGCGCATATTTGATATCGGGGGAACCTGTACCGCCGTATTGCATGAACGCAGAAACATGCAAAATCCCGAATACACGGTAAGATGGAATGCGGGAAACGCTCCGGCGGGTATCTATTTTTGTACACTGCGCGGCCGCAGAAATACGGGGGAATTTTTTCAGAGAACAAAAAAAATGCTGCTGGTAAAATAGCTTCTTCTGATTCCCCGTCACCGTTTCCGGTATTTTTGTTTTCCCGGAGTCCCTTCTTTATCATTACACCCGAACCCCGTCAATACAAGTGTTGCTGTCCGTTTTCACGTTCGAAAAAAAAGTGGAAAAGTTTTACGCAGATATCGTTGACATCCGCGGGAACCGGATCGCAGCACTGTTCGAAGGGAAGAATATATGGCCTCACGGGCACAGCATCCGCCGGAACGCCGGCGCATCTTTGTCGGGTGTCTGTCTATGCAGGATACGGTGTACCGCGTATACGGGCGAAGTAAAGCAAAGCACGCAAAAATATTCCTGTTGCACAAATATTCCGGCCTGATTTTTAAACTTAAGCTTGACCTTATTCTTATTTCTTAAACGTTGTGGGCGCTGCAGGACTTGAACCTGCGACCCCCTGCTTGTAAGGCAGGTGCTCTAAACCAACTGAGCTAAGCGCCCGGAATTTCAAGCCAGATATTATATAACCTTTCAGATTGCTATGCAAGTATTTTTACCGGAGATTCAATACCCCGCCATTGATACTTTGCCATCTTTCAAGATGTACAAAAACGGGATGGCTCCGGTTGATCAGTTGATATTTATCAATCCTGCACGGAAATCGTGTTGTTAACCGCCGGGAAATGCGTCTTACGATCAAAACCGGCAACTACAGTCATGTATTATTTCAATAAGATCATCTTTGCTTTTTTACTGATATGCTTCTGACTGAGGGTATATACGTAAATACCGCTTGCAAAATTACTCATGTCGATAAAGATGTCATTCATGCCGATCTCCGGTTCACGGATATTCTGTTCGATCACCTGCTTCCCGTCCAAAGAAAAAACCTGCAATTTAACCGGGTCGGGGCCGGGAGCAATAAATCTGATCATCGTGCCCGGATTAAAGGGATTCGGAGCATTGCCGATAAGTTCGAATTCAAAATCAAAAGGCAGATACGTATCTTCCGCCGAGGAGATCGTGCTGTATACGGATCCTCTCCGTTGTATACCGCCGCGATGCATTGCCCAGCTTACCGTACCGCCTTCTCCCTTCAGATCAATAACGGAAACACCGGCATATGTTCCGCAAATGATCTCATTGTCATTATCATTATCAATATCAGTAATTGCCGGGCTTGATTTTGAAAGGAATCGCGTATTGATCGGAAATCCGTTCACCGGTTCACCCTCATGTGTAAAAGCGTAAATCCTCCCGTCATTACCGAGAGCCAGAATATGTTGTGCTGTTTCCGTATCATCTGTGACATCCGCACAAGCCAGAGAATTATAGATATTGCTGATCTTCTGCGGCCAGTTATCGACCAGAGTGCCGTTAAGGACATCAACAAGATAAATATTGCCTTCGATGCTTCCGAAAGCGGCAAAAATGTTTTCCTCCCGCATATATACCGCCGGGGAAGCCTTGATCGCCCCGCTGCCGCCGTTCATAAAGCGCTGACTGCCGTCCAGGTCAAAGCCATAGATATCTCCCTGGTCGTTGGCAATAAGTATGATCGCTGTGTTTTCATCCGATATATGAACAAACGGTTCACTGCTGATGGAACCGGATGTACTTTGCGGCCAGCCGCTGAGCGTATTCCCCGCTGCATCGATAATATTCAGCTCCCCGCTCATTCCGCCAAAAATGATCTCGTCTTTTCCGTCCCCGTTCACATCTGCCAGTGAAACGCCGCTGGAGATTCTCTGGCCGGCAGAATAGGGAAAAGGGTTGACATCACTGCTGTCATGATTCATTACATATAATTTTTGACCAAATGTCCCCACGACTACTTCCAGTTCAGCATCATCATCAAGATTACCGATCGCCGGCATGGCGGGAATAAAACCGTCAATATGCCGGCTCCATTTATGTTCTCCATTAATGTTGTAGACATGTACGGCCTTATCGAAAAGGGTTACAACGATCTCCGGGATATTGTCCAGGTCGAGATCCGCCACGGCAATACCTCCGATCTGTCCTCCAAGTCCGATGGGAAAACCATCACGGATTTCCCCTTGTGCATTGACCACATAAAGATTTCCGCTTTTATCTCCAAAAACAATATCCATTTGTCCATTATCCTCAATATCCAGAAAGAGCGGAGATGCTTCAACTTCATTCTCCGCATAAAACGGGAATCCCTGCTGGTCCAGATAAAGTGAAATAACGATATCCAGTGTTGTATTATAGGGAAATTCATCTGTTTGACCGGACAACAATTCCAGTGTAAAAGAATAATCAGCCGGCAGCAGTTCGGCGGAAAAACTGATCTGGAAACCATCATCATCATTCAGGGCCGTATGGTTCGGCAGAATACTATTCCATACACCGACACTGTCCGTTATTGTGATTCCGGGATGATCGCTTCTCAGTATCCCCATTATTTCATTTGCTTCCGCCCACCCGGTATCATTCTCCAATTCGATCATCATGATAAGGCCTTCACCGGGATTCAGGACCGAATCCGCATCTCCACCGACGATACTTTCTTCATGCGCAACATAACGCAGTTTTGGCCATTTATCACTAACGAGTGCTTTAAGAATATTCACACGGCCGCTTCCGATCTTTCCCGCATAATCCGGATTGAGGTCATCAACAGGGTCCGTATTGTCCACCAGCCGGCGGATCAGCCATTCCCGGGAACTGTCCGGATAAAAGGATTTCAAAAGTCCAAAACAGGATGCGACCAGCGGAGAAGCCATGGAGGTCCCGCGTAAACTTGTATAGTTCGCAATCTTTGTCAGATACGTACTGTACATATTTTCACCCGGTGCGGAAAGATCCACACCGTAAAAGTTGTTATCGGGGTCGGGTGCTCCGTAACTCGCCCAGGAAAATATATCCTGTGAACTAACGGCGGTAACGGAAACAACATTATCGTAACCGGAAGGATAGTGTGCCTCATCGCTGGGATTGCCTTCATCGTCCCCGTTCCCCGCGGCTGCCACGATAATGGCATCATACTGATCATAGAGAACGTTTATCTGGTTCTGCATGAAAGAACTGTAGCCGGGACCGCCCCAGCTGCAATTGATGATATCAGCTCCCGCATGAGCGGCATACAGCATTCCGTCATATCCGGTGTTAATGCTTTCCGTAGTTTCATCCCCTGTGGCTTTTACCGGCATAATACTGATATTGTATGCTACAGAGGCTACTCCTACACCATTGTTCGTTACCGCACCGGCCAATCCTGCTACATGCGTACCGTGGCTGTTATTTTTCGGCATCGGATCGTTATCGTCGTCTGATGAATCTGCCGACAGATCGGTATCCCACCCGATAATATTGCTGATATAGCCGTCTCCGTCATTATCGGAATCGTCAACAAAAAGTGAGTTGGAATGTATCACGTCTTTAAGATTGGCTATTCCGTCACTGTTCGCATCACCGCAAAAATTTATCGCTTCTCTTGCACTGACATATCCGACCACGCCAGTGTCGGCAAGATCAAAATATATTCCCGGGATCTCATCCTGATTGATCCAGATATTT
>JAWOEU010000049.1:0-4864 GCA_046482575.1 Fidelibacterota bacterium | reverse complement strand
TAAGTTATCCACATGTCATTCCGCAGTTATACACATCATATTAACATCTATTACACATTTTAAAAAAAGCCTATAGCCTATAATAATCAATTACTTGCATATAATATTGTGATTTATATCAAAAAATTTAAAAAGTTACATTAAGGCTATATTTTCAATTATCCACATGTTATCCACATATCTTATGTGTTTAAACTTAAATTTATTTTTTTAAAATTCCAAGTAAAAATTAGGAAGTTTTGTCATTAAGGTGAGAATGCGGAAATATTTGGTCAACGGGAAGAGTAAAAAAACATATCTGTCTGTTCCCCCGGTACCCCGCAATGAACATACGTATAATATCATGTCTGCAGCAGTGGATGCGGTAGAAACAGAAAACCGTATGCGGTTCTCCAAAAAAAACGGCTATAAAAAAAACTTGCGGTCTATTTTATGAACCCTTTGTTCACGGTGGGTGCCTGCCGTCTGGTTCAATCTTCCTTGATCAGCCGGATCCGCCGTTGACGGTGAAGGCTGAAAGGCCTGATTTCCGCAGACAATGAGCTCAGCTCCCTATTGATAGGTGTTGATTCACAAAAATATTTACCGCAAGTTTAATTCAAATATCAATATTAATTTACTGTACCTGCGTGGCAAAAACAATGTTTTTTCTTTTTTAAATGTATTTTTTTATGTAGTATTTCTGCATCATGAAACACGTTCAGAAGGTCCGGTATAAAGATATAAAGCGTGACGACAGGCGTTTTTATTTCAAAGCCGGTGAAAGGCCCGCCGGGATTGCGAAAACATTCCGCAAGCTTTTCCCGCTGCCTCTGCTCTGGAAGAAAGGGAACTGCTGGATGCCGGTACTTTTTTCCGGGCAGGGAAATCTGAAACTGTCCGATCATATTGATGCGGTGACGTATCCGGAAAATCTTTCCTATGAGGATGTTCTGTGGGATATTGTGTGCAGTGAAAAGGCTGCGGTCACACTGAATATTTTTGATACGGCGCAAATAATCAGACTTCTTGAAAAATACGCCGTTAACCACAAGCGCAGTCTGTGGTGTGAACGCCTGGAGATCGGTGAATCACAATGGGAAGATTACCGGCTTTTACAGAAATATGACATTGACTGGATAAACTATTTTTTAAAAAAACATGCGCCGATGAAACGTGTCCTTGTTTTCCGGGATACGCAATTACGGCAACTACTGAAACCTCTGCTTACCTACAGTCCCGGTATCAATACGCTGGAATCGATTACCCGCTTATTCTGTGAATCGGCACAGCGCGATTCCTGTGAATATGCGGTATACTGGGAAAGAGCGGGGCTGAATACACTTATGCGGAATGAAGAGTTCAGGCCTGCAGAACGCTTATCCGAGATCCGCATGCAGTTATACCGCAGGCGCTATCCGGCGGTTACCGAATACCAGCAGCGTCTGAAAGATGAAATAGATTCATTGCAGTTGCCCGGATATATGCGGATTGATGCGGATCCCTGTTTTGAAAGGCCGGGTTTTATACTGCGGACAGAAATGGAAGACCGTGAAGCTGTCGGGAGCGCCGCAGAATGGATCAGTAAAAACAAAGACAAACTGAAAAAGATCATGGATATTCAGGAGCAAAGTGAAAACGGTGAAAAGTAAAAAGACGAACGCACCGGTCATTATCGGCGCTTTGGCGATTGCTCTCGCCGCACTTTTATGGAGTTTAGACGGGGTATTCATTCGTCCTCAATTCCACAGGTTACCGGCCGGTCTGGTGGTTTTCCTTGAACATTCACTGGGTTTTATCGTACTGCTTCCTTTTCTTGTCCGGGGACGCCGGGAAATAAAAAAAATGACATTAACGACTTGGGGATCAATGAGCTGGGTCTGTCTCTGGGGCGGTTTGCTTGGTACACTTTTCATTACCAAAGCCTTTTTTTCCGCTTATGATCCGGAGGCACGGACAACGCTTGCAACAGTAGTGATACTGCAGAAACTGCAGCCGGTATTCGCTCTTTTACTGGCACGTATCATTCTGAAAGAACGCCTGCGCAGCGATTTTTATTTCTGGGCCGTTATAGCTGTTCTGGCGGCATATTTTCTTTCTTTTGCAGAACCGGGACTGAAACTTCGTGATGTGCGGCTTATTGATCCTGCCGGGCTTTATGCCCTGCTTGCAGCCTTTGCATTCGGTTCGTCCACCGTTTTCGGAAAGCACTTTACCGGAAAGGTCAGTTTTGAAACCGCAACCTCATTACGCTTTGGCGGTACGCTGATACTCGCACTTATTTTTATTCTTTTTACCGGAAATTACCGCGCCTTTCCGGATATACAACCGGTACACTGGAAACTGCTGGTTCTGATCGTTTTTACCAGCGGTGCTCTTTCAATGTTCATTTATTATTTCGGCCTGAAACGCATTCCGGCTTCCGTTGCAACGATATTTGAGCTTTTCTGGCCGCTTTCTGCCGTGATACTGGATTTTATTTTCAATAAAAACACACTGAACACCATTCAATATCTTGCTGCCGCCGCATTATTATTATCTTTCTTTATGATCGTCCGCCGTAAACCGCTAAGGACGAAAAACAATAAGGAGTACCGATGAACCGGAATTATAAGGAAAAACGTCCCTGGGGGAATTTTGAAGTCCTGATGGATGATCCGAATTTCAAAGTGAAAAAGATCACGGTCAACCCCGGCTGCCGTTTATCGCTTCAGTCCCATCACAGACGCAGTGAGCATTGGATCGTGACAGAGGGAAATATGCGTATCACGGTGGGAGAAGAAGTTAAAGACTATCCGGTGGACACGCATATTTATATTCCCCGTGAATGTAAGCACCGGATGGAAAATTGCGCAGAAAAACCCGCTTCTGTAATAGAGGTGCAGACCGGAACATATTTCGGTGAGGATGATATCATTCGGTATGAAGATGACTATAACCGCGTATAAACGAAAGTGAAATTCCTCTGAAAATGAAATTACGGCGTATTAAAAAAATGAAGACCCTGGATTTTTATTCTGCGGATACGGGAAGTTGCGTTGAACTTCCGTATGCAAAGAACATATCGGCAGGTTTCCCTTCTCCGGCGGATGATTATATGGATATGAGCCTTGATCTGAACCGCGAACTGATAAAAAATCCCAACGCTACTTTCTACGGCCGCGTCAAAGGAAATTCCATGCAGAATATCGGCATGGAAGACGGTGATGTGCTTGTGATAGACCGTTCTCTTGAACCGGTGAACGATGCGATCGCTGTTTGTTTTGTTGACGGGGAATTCACCGTCAAGCGTATTCATGTTGAAAAGAATATGTGTTATCTCCTTCCGGAAAATGATGCCTACGAACCCATACCGGTAAATGAGGACAATGATTTTATCATCTGGGGAATTGTGACCTATGTCATAAAAAAGATGAAACCATGATCGCCCTGGTTGACTGCAATAATTTTTATGTATCCTGTGAACGTGTTTTCGATCCCGGTCTGAACGGGAAACCTGTTGTTGTGCTTTCAAATAATGACGGCTGTGTGATCGCACGTTCGAACGAGGCCAAAGCCCTCGGTATTCCCATGGGTGCGCCGGTCTTTAAATATAAACGATTAATTGAGGCAGAGAAGGTACATATATTTTCCTCGAATTTCGCACTTTACGGCGATATGAGCCAACGTGTAATGTCCATTATTTCCGAATACGCGCGTGATATCGAAGTCTATTCCATCGACGAGGCTTTTCTGGAGCTTGAGGAAGGGGATGAAGACAAAATGGAGGAACTGGCGGGAGAGATCCGGAACCTGGTCAAAAAATGCACCGGTATTCCGGTTAGCATCGGTATCGCGCCGACCAAAACGCTTGCCAAGATCGCGACCCACATGGCCAAAAAAGATCCGGTGCGGGAGAGCTGTTGTGTGCTCAGCCGTAAAGAAACCATTGAACGCTCCCTGAAGAGCTTTCCTATAGAAGAGATTTGGGGGATTGGACGGCGCACCGCCAAAAAACTGCATGAACTGGGGGTGGAAACCGCAGCGGATTATATGTCCCTCAGCAATAGAATGATCTTGAGGGAATATACCGTCGTGGGATTGCGCATGAAGAAAGAATTGCGCGGAGAGCCCTCCCTTTCATTCGAATTTTCCCGCAAACCGCGAAAGGCCATCTGCACTGCGCGTTCTTTCGGACAAATGATCCGCGAATACGAATTTCTTGAGCAGGCCGTTTCAAGCCACACGGTGACCTGTGCGGTTAAACTGAGAAAACAAAAGTCCCTTGCATCTTCCATGATGGTCTTTGTGCATACGAATTATTTCCGTAAGGACCTCCCGCAGTATAAACGGAATACCGTGATTTCTTTTCCGGCCACCCAGAACACCCTAGCCTTGTTGCGTTACGCAAGAGAAGCCCTGAGAAAAATATACAAACCGGGATACGATTACAAAAAAGCCGGTGTGGTCCTGATGGACTTTCAGCAGGAAGTCTGCCTGCAGAGAGATCTTTTTACCGTTAATGATCCGCAGGAAACAAAGGATATGCGCCTGGTGAAAGCGCTTGACATGATCAACGACAAATACGGACGCAATACGTTGCGCGTCGGAGATCAGGGACTTGGGGACAAACATGCACTTAAGCAGAGCCGTCGCTCGAAGTCCTATACAACGCAATGGGATGAACTTTTAGAAGTCAAGGGCCAAGAGACAAATTCCAAGAATAAAGAAACTAAATTTTGAAACGTGAATTGTAAATAGTCACAAATGACTATAGAAGGTAAAAGAATAAAGGCAAAAAGCAAAAAGTAAAGTCACCCTGAAACTTTGGGGCTGCGTCTTGACCATATAATCAACTTTTATTGTCGTTTAAAAATATTTTTACATTTTACCAGTTACAAGTTAC
>JAWOEU010000037.1:0-24307 GCA_046482575.1 Fidelibacterota bacterium | reverse complement strand
GAAAATCATTAAATTATGTTTAGGGTAAAGACAAAAAAAATAGTATTTCTGATCATCCTTCTGGCTTTATGTACAGGGGCGTGTCCGCTTTTTGCACAGCATAAAAATCAAGCTTCGTTGAATTTCTCTGATAATTCTAATGGATCATGGGAATATTGTTTTGAACCGGCTGTCATTGTAAATCCTGCAACAATATTTTTTGGTATATATGAAACAGGGTTTTCAATTGTGGGTAGCAGAAAAATCTCATCTTCCTTTGCCATTAGCTCTTATACAGGGGCAAAGACACTTTTCTTTAGAAAAGATGAAATGCGCATGAATCTTAGAAATAATTATCATATTGAGGTGAATCAATTACTGGGTGTTCAGTTTTACTTTGGTAAAGATAACAGTCAAAGTATTGGTATTTTAGGCGGAGTCGGCTTTATGCGATTTAAGGAAAGCATTGTCAATCCTGACGCAGGGTTAAACCACACGTATACTTCACCATGGATATTGAGTCCAAATTACGGTGTCTTTCACCAGTCTTTATTTCCCTTGAAAAACGATGCTTCTTTATTTCTTAGGTATTATCTTCCGCTTACCCATCGTTTTACCTTAATGGAAAATGTTTTGAGCAGTTCATTGGAGTTTGGATTACAACTGGGATTTCCCGGTAATAGATGAGCTTATTTCTTAAAATTAATAAGACCCTCTAACAACCGTTTGCCGCAAGTTGCGTTGAGCTGGTTATTAGTAGGTTCATGCTTCTATCAAAGTTTTGTGCAGATTAACAGTTTCATGCTTCTCTTTTTTTTATACCGGACGTACATTTTGCCACCTCGAAAACTTGAGTCAAGTTCTCATTCGTATATAATCCGCCAGTTTTTGCAGGTCCGCACTGAACCTGCGTATCCCTTCGGCCAGTTTTTCGGTAGCCATGGCATTTTCGTTCATCATCCAGCGGAAACTTTTCTCATCCGGCGAAAGCCGCTCAAGGTCCAGTGATCTTGCATGTACAGGATCGAGTTTGCGGGGAAGATCCTCATTTTCATGATCGAGTTCGTTCAACAGTTTCGGAGAAATAGTCAGCAGGTCACAGCCGGCCAGTTCTTTGATCTCGCCGCTATTCCGGAAACTGGCGCCCATGATCTCGGTCTTGTAGCCAAAGTGTTTGTAATAATTATAGATCGTTTTCAGTGAAAGGACACCGGGATCTTCTTCGGGAGGGATGCTGTCTACACCACGGTCGGCTTTATGCCAATCCAGGATCCGGCCTACAAAAGGAGAAATAAGCTGAACGCCTGCTTCCGCACAGGCTGCCGCCTGGATAAAACTGAAAAGCAGTGTGAGATTACAGCGTATATCCTCCGCTTCAAGTTTTTTGGCAGCCTGGATCCCTTCCCAGGTGGCCGCAATTTTTATAAGTATGCGTGAACGGTCAATTCCTTCTTTCTCGAACAGAGAAATTAGACGTCGTGCCGTTTCGATCGTACCTTCAACATCAAAAGAAAGGGTGGCATCGACTTCTACGGAAACGCGGCCGGGGACAATGGCAAGGATCTCTGTCGCGAAATTAACGGCGAGTCTTTCAAGAATGGGACGCATAGATTGACCGGCATCATGAACGCCGGCAGCACATTGATCAAGTGCCTTATCTACAAGATGCTTATATTCCGGCATCTGTGCGGCGGTGAAAAGCAGCGACGGATTGGTCGTGGCGTCCCGCGGATGATGTGCTTTTACGGAGTTGAAATCTCCGGTATCGGCCACAACGACAGTCATCTCTCTGAGTTTGTCCAGTGTGCTCATTCGAAACCTCCGGTATTGTATTTTTTCCTGTCTCCATTTACCGTAAACATTTTACCGGTTTTTCCGGCATGAACGGGTGTATCTTACCTATTGCATAAGCATAGACCGCATCACGGCTTTTCTTTCCCTGCCGGCAAAACTTGCTTCGATACTGTTCATTGCCAATTGCCGGGCCTGTTGTCTGCTCATTTTCAATGCTTCTGCCAGAGCCAGGAAATTCTCTGTCATATATCCACCGAAATAAGCCGGATCATCGGAATTTACCGTGATACGAATACCTTTTTTCAGCATTTCTAAAACGGGGTGTTGCGACATATTTTCAACGACGCGCAATTTTGTGTTGGATAACGGACATATGGTCAGAGGTATGCCGCTTTCGGCGAGCAAGGCCATTAGACCGGGGTCATCCACGGCGCGGACACCATGATCGATCCGGGAGATCTTTAGAACGTCGATCGCCTGCCGGATATATTCCGGCGGTCCTTCTTCGCCGGCATGCGCGACCGTTAACATACCCATTTCGCGGGCACGGGCAAAAACACGACTGAATTTTTCGGGCGGATTGCCCTGTTCCGAACTGTCCAGACCTACTGCAATGATACTGTCGAGATAAGGTTCGGCCTGCCTGAGTGTATTGAAAGCGTCTTTTTCATCAAGATGACGCAGAAAGCACATGATCAGTTTTGAAGTAATACCCAGTTCTTCCCCGCCCTCTTTCAGCGCGCGCAAAATACCGGAAATGACCGTCGCGAACGGGATTCCGCGTTCCGTATGCGTCTGAGGATCGAAAAAAGGTTCTGTGTGAATGATATTCTGCTGCCGGCATATTAACAGATAAGCCCGGACAAGCTCATAAAAATCCTGTTCTGTCCGGAGAACTTCAGCGCCCTGATAATAAATATCCAGAAAATCCTGAAGACCGGTAAATTCATAAGCCCGCCGCAGCTCTTCCACGCTTTTAAATGGCAGTGAGACATTGTTACGCCGGGCCAGTTTGAACATAAGTTCAGGTTCAAGGGTTCCTTCCAGATGCAGATGCAATTCAGCTTTGGGCAAAGCATTTAACCACTCACGGCTTACCGTACACATGACAGACCTCGCTTATTGGTGTTTTTTTCTTCAGATCGACATAGACCGGATCCGTTAACAATGCTTTTTAGTAGAAATTCAATGTGAAAATATACATTCTGAAACCGGAACAAACAACCGATCTTCCGGAAAAGGTGATGCGGGTTTTTCCGTTAATCAATTTGCCAGCGGTCTGAAGCCGAACGAATGATCAGGCGCATAACATCACGAAGTTCAAGATTTTGGCTTTGGGCTGCGATTATCAGGGAAGCTTTAGGATGCAGACTGGGAATAGGATTCAATTCAATAAAATACGGTGTGCCGTTTTCGTGCAGACGGATATCCACACGGCCCATATCGGGACATTTCATGATGTCAAAGACCTTCTCGGACATTTCCGTTACCGCGTTCTTTTCAAGGGCGCTTAATGCGGCCGGACATTCGGGAGTGACTATTTTTGCCGAGTTGCCCTCCTGTTTCATGTCGTAATCAAAGATATTGTATTTTACCTTCTCATCTTGCTTTTCTTTGAAGGTATACTCGACAACGGACAATATCTTTCCGGGGAAACTTTCAAGTGAAGGAACACAGAGTTCCCGTCCGGGAATAAATTCCTCAATAAGCAAACCGCCGGTAAAATCATCAAGGATTTCGCGGACCCGTTCTTCGGCTTCTTTCTTTGACTCTGCAACCGATTCCTGGGAAATGCCTTTGCTCGAACTCTCCAGATTGGGCTTAATTATCACCGGATAATCGATTTCATCAGGGAGGTCCTGATCTTTTTTGCTTATCACGGTACCCTTCGGAACCCGGATGCCGTGAGTTGCCAGCAGTTCCTTGCTTCGGTTCTTATCCTGATTAATATGTAGAAAAGCAGAATCTCCGCCGGTAAAGGGTATTCCCAGCTTTTCATATATATCGGGATAAAATGTGTTTTGGGAGCCGTCAACCGTTCCCGGTGCAAGATTCATGATCAGACGGGGCTTGCTGTTGAGAATACGTTCGGCGATCTCATCTGTATTACCGGAAACTTCAACCGGTGTGACAGTATGTCCGAGACTCCGGATAGCACTGCATATCCGTTCAATCTCCTCTTTGGTCAGCAATTTGGCATTGGCATCCTGCTTGTCTGTCCGGAGATTGTATGCTACGCTGATCTTCATTGTTCATTTATCCTCGATTTTCTTCCGGTCCGCTTAATAATTCCATCAGTAAAATGAGGAATTCATTTATCATATTCAATGGAAATTTTGGGCTAAAGGAAAATAAGGACCAAGCGGCCTGCAGCATGACCTGCCCTGCGGGACTCTTCGAAGCTTACCGGCAACCGGAGAGGAAGCTGTTCAATAACGTTTCGGTCCCTTCAACTTCTTTTCTCAACCCTCGTTTCCCGTTTTGCGGTTATCGGCTTTTTTCAAATATCAACCCCGCAACACACGGATCATTCGCTTCCGTCTCCGGACTTCTTCCTATTGTTCTTTCATTGCGTTCAGATTGGCATGGGCGATCCATTTCCAGCGGTCTCCGTCGTGTATGAAAACGGAGAGCCGTTCAGCAGGAGCCGGGGACAGCACTTCGCCGCCGATAGTCTCCTGAACCGATACGGTATAGGTTACGACCATAACATTTCCGTTCTGCGTGGAACGGAAGTCATTCAGGGTATAATCCCCGAGATGCAGCTCCACCAGCAGATCCATTTCCTCGTTTCTGTTCCGCGCCCTGTCTTCGTGAACGGACTGAAAACCTTCGGCGATCCATTCTTCGAATATCTCCCGGTCTGCGGTGTTGAAATCCGACCAGAGCGCACGGACGACCTGTTCACCGTCGGTGACGGGCGCCCGCTTTACTTTCACGCATCCCGCCATGCAGGAAAGAAGAAAAAATACGGCGATAAACAATACAGCTTTTTTCATATTCACCTCGTTAATTACAACTTATAAAAAATATAGTGAAAAAACTTTGCCGATAAAACAAGAATATAGCCGCCGGGACACCGGGCATAGAGAGCAATATTATTTCACTAAGCTCATCTTTCCGCTTAATACCGTCCTGCCGGCATACAGTGTGTAGATATAGGTCCCGGAGGGCAGGACAGCGCCATTGATGCCGGAAGCCTCCCAGGGAATGGCATAATCGCCGGGACCGTGAATTTCGGCTTTCAGACTTTGAATAAAGTGTCCCGCCGCATTATAGATCCTGATCTCCGCCTTTTCACGGATGTGGCTTTTCACCCGGAAACGGATACGGGTCGAAATATTGAAGGGATTCGGAAATGCCTGAAGGTCTGTGATAGCGGGATAATGTACGGGCGGGACGGAAAGGGAGACGGGGATCTGTGATTTCAGTTCCATGATACGGTTATAAGACCGGTTAATACGCTCCACCGGGATAGTGCCGTTGTCGACATTCCTGCGTATGATCCCGATCACTTTTGCCGGCAGAGAGGCACCGTTATAAACATTCCCGGGATACAGGAGAATATCGGTACCGGCATTGACCGCCAGGACAACGGCTTCTTCGAAACTGTAGTTGTTGGTCACCGCTCCCATGGTCATGGCATCGCTGACGACCACACCGCCGAAACCCAGACTGTCCCGCAGCAGGCCCTTGATCACGCGCGGAGAAAGCGAGGCCGGATAGACCGAGTCCAGTTCGGCGTGATAAAGATGTCCGGTCATGATCATATCATCATATCCGGAGTCGATGAATTCCCGGTAGGGAATGAGCTCCTCCTCCGTCCAGGTTCCCGTAATGTCCGTAAAGCCCAGATGGGAGTCGTCCACTGCACTGCCATGGCCGGGAAAATGCTTCAGCGTGGTGACGATATTTTGTTGGTTGAATTCCGACACGAACCATGAGGCATGATCGAAGACCTTGAAGGGATCGTCGGAGAAACTGCGGTCCAGATAACCGATGGCCGGACTGGAAGGATTCACGTTCACGTCCACAACAGGGGCAAAATTCGTGTTAATGCCCGTAAGTGAGAGCCAGTTCGCCATCATTGCCGCATAGTGGCGGGTGGTGTCCCCGTTGTCGATGACGCTTCCCAGATGGTAAGCGTCGGGAGTACGTGCAAAGCCGTTGTTTTCATCCAGGCGGGCTACATAGCCTCCCTCCTGGTCCGTGGCGATCAGCAGTGGTGTTTCCGCATGTTCCTGTAAGGCGGCGCTGAGACCGGCCGTCTGTTGAGGGTCCCGGATATTACCTGCAAAGTACAGCACACCTCCGAGGTTGCGGTGTTCGATATCATAATACAGAGTATCCACGGGATCCGGCCATTGGGAAAAACCCACCATGACCATCTGCCCGATCCTGCGGTCAAGCTCATCCTGCGCATATCCCGGCAACAGGTACAGCAGGAAGAATACGACCGGGATCAATATTCTCCGCGGCAAAATTCTGCAAAACTTCATCATTATTTTCCCCGGTTTTTATCAGACGCAAACAACGTAAGATATTAAAAAAGCGCGGAGAATAAAACGCTTTCATCAGCGAAATGATATTTTCTCCTTCTCCGGGGAATATGCTTCTGATAGTAGTGATAAGGATCAGCGTGCGGTACTGAATACACCGAAGCTTTGGGCGCAGAGGCAGAAGCCCGTACATGTTTTCTCATCGACGGACGGTGCACCGTATCCTTCCCGTGATGATACTTCAACATTTCAACAGAGCTTCAGCACTTATTCCTTTGTCCCTATCCGTAATAACATGTATATTTAACCACGATGAAAAGCTTAAATGAAAAACGCCTGAACGGCAAGGCCGTCTTTGACGGCGCCTTATTACATGTGCGGAAAGATACCGTCAGGCTGCCGAACGGAAAAACCAGTGTGCGCGAGTATATCGAGCATCCCGGTGCAGTAGCGCTGGTTGCCTGGCTGCCCTCCGGCGATCTGCTGATGCTTCGCCAGTTCCGCTACCCGCTGAAACAGGTTTTTATCGAATTGCCGGCGGGAAAGATTGATCCCGGGGAAATGCCGGAGGTGACCGGTTTACGTGAGCTTGAGGAAGAAACAGGCTACCGGGCAAAGAAATTGCGTTTTCTCACAAAAATCCATCCCTGCATTGGATACAGCGATGAAGTTATCTATATTTATGAGGCGTTCGGACTTGAAAAGGGGGAGAAGAAACCGGACGATAATGAGTTTATGCAGGTATTCAGCCTCTCCCGGAATGATGCGGTGAAAAAAGTGCAGACAGGAGAGATCACCGATGTTAAGACCATGGTCGGCATTCTTGCCGCAAAAATGAGAAAGGATGATGATGAGTCTCAAGAATAAAATGCACTATCTTCGGGACGGTATATGTCATGACCCCCATTCCGTCCTGGGAATGCACGAGAACAGCAAGCTGGAGAAGGTCATTCGCGTATATCAGCCGGATGCGAAAGAAGTCCGCGTGACCCTTCTCGACAGCAAAAAAGAGCTCAGGCTTTCTCCCGGTGAAGTGGAAGGATTCTGGACCGTCACCTTCACATCCGAATCCTTTGAAAAATACGAAGTACATGTTAAATATCCCGACGGTAAGACCTTTGACTATATTCATCCTTATCAATTCATGCCCCGCATTACGGAAGAGGACACCTATCTCTTCAGCAAAGGCGACCATCATTTTATCTATGAAAAACTCGGTGCGCACATTTGCGAGATTGACGGCACCACGGGAGTTTCATTTGCGGTCTGGGCGCCTTCCGCAAAGCGGGTGAGCGTAGTAGGGGACTTTAATTTCTGGGATGGACGCAAGCACATGATGCGTGTGTTGGGTTCTTCCGGGGTCTGGGAAATATTCATTCCGGGCGTTACCGCCGGCAAGAATTATAAATACGAGATCTATTCGAATGACGGCAGCTTACTTTTAAAAAGCGATCCTTATGCTTTCCGTTTCCAGCTGCGGCCGGGAAACGCTTCGCAGATCTTCTTATCCGATTATAAATGGAACGATAAAAAATATATGAATTCACGTCCGGAACATACGCTGGACCGCCCGATGAGCATCTACGAGGTGCATCTGTCCTCCTGGCGCCGCAAGGACGACTGGAAATGGTACAACTACCGCGAGCTCGCACCGCATCTGGTCAAATACGTGAAGAAGCGCGGATTTACCCATATTGAGCTTATGCCTGTCATGGAACATCCTTTCGATGCTTCATGGGGATATCAGGTAACGGGATATTTCGCACCGACCAGCCGTTTCGGAGATCCGGATGATTTTCGTTATTTCGTCGATTATTGTCACCGCAACGATATCGGTGTGATCCTGGACTGGGTGCCGGCGCATTTTCCCAAAGACGATTTTTCGCTGGGACGTTTTGACGGGACGGCGCTTTACGAACATGAGGATCCCCGGAAAGGGGAGCATCCCGATTGGGGTACCTTTATATTCAATTACGGCCGCAACGAGATAGCCAATTTTCTGATCTCCAATGCCCTTTACTGGCTGAAGGAATTTCATGCAGACGGACTCCGCATTGATGCCGTTGCCAGCATGCTTTATCTCGATTACAGCCGTAAGGACGGTGAATGGATCCCGAACCGCTACGGCGGGAATGAGAACCTGGAGGCTATAGAGTTCATGAAACGCTTGTCGACGATCGTGGGAAAATATTTTCCTTCCTCCCTGCTGATCGCCGAGGAATCAACGGCCTGGGGCGGGGTCAGTCATCCCGTGCATAGCGGCGGACTGGGATTCGACTATAAATGGAATATGGGCTGGATGAACGATTTTCTCCGCTATATGTCCAAGGATCCCATTCACCGTAAATATCACCACAGCGATATGACCTTCTCCATGCTCTATCAATACTCCGAGAATTTCATTTTGACGCTAAGTCATGACGAGGTGGTGCACGGCAAGGGATCCCTGCTGAATAAGATGCCCGGGGACGATTGGCAGAAATTTGCCAATTTCAAACTTCTGCTGGCTTTTATGTACTGTCATCCCGGGAAAAAACTGTTGTTCATGGGCACCGAACTTGCTCCCTGGAGCGAGTGGAATGAAGAACAAGGCGTGGAGTGGGAACTTCAGCAATGGGAACCGCACCGCACGGCGGATAACTATCTTACCGAATTGAACATGTTCTATCAGTCATCACCTTCTCTCTGGCAGAGGGATCAGGAGCCGGCCGGTTTTGAATGGATCGACGGCGGGAACACGGAGCAGTCCGTATCCAGCTTTTTCCGCAGGGGAAAAAAGAAAAAAGACGATCTTGTCGTGATCTGTAATTTCACCCCGGAAACGCATTTCGATTTCCGGCTCGGCGTACCGGAAGCAGGGATCTATACAGAGGTGTTCAACAGCGACAACAAAGAATTCAACGGAAGCGGTGTTATACGGAATGAGGAACAGAAATCCGCACCGGTGGAATGGAACGGACGCAGGTATTCGATCACGATCGGTGTTCCTCCGCTGGCATGTGTGATCTTTAAACGCAAAGAAATTCCGGATGCAAAATAAAACGGTTCTTTATGCGGTCATTAACTGGGGATTGGGACACGTAACACGCTCGGCACCGATCATCCGGCACCTGATCGCAAGAGGAAATCATGTCATTCTGATCTCTCACGGGAATGCCCTGGCTTTTCTCCGGGAAGAGTTTCCCGGCTGCAGGTTCCATGATATCAAAGACCAAAAGATCGATTACTCCCGCTTTTCCTTTATGTTCGTGTTCAAGATCGTATCCCAATTGCCGAAAATGCTTTTCGGCTGGGGATATGAGCGGAAAAGAATGCAGGAACTGGAAAAAGCATATCATCCGGATCTCATCATCAGTGAAATGCGTCTGGGGTTCTGGTCAAAGAAGATTCCCTCGGTCCTGATCACCCACCAGCTGCGTTTTCATCTGCCCCCGGTATTGCGCTGGGCGGCTGTTTTCGGGGAATGTTTCAATTTTCTGGTATTCCGGAAATACGACTATGTTTTTGTCCCGGACGCGGCGGGACGGCCGAATCTTTCCGGAGAACTGTCGCATAAAGGACGTATATCCCGTCATCCGAAGATCCGTTACATCGGCTGCCTTTCAAGTATTGTTCCGGAAAAGGATCCGCCGGCAAAAGATATTGATCTTCTGGTCAGTATTTCGGGTCCTGAACCTCAGCGAAGCAGCTTTGAGGAAAAGGTCATGCAGCAGCTTGAAAATACAAAGGGAAAAGTATGGCTTGCCCTGGGTCAGCCGGATGCCCGGAAGGATAAGGTCCTGGAAAATGGCCGGATACGTATTTATTCACATCTGGACCGGAAGGATATGGCGGATGCGATGCAGCGTGCGAAGTACATTATATGCCGTTCGGGATATTCCACCGTGATGGAATTGCTGGCGCTCCGGCGCTCGGCGTTGCTGGTTCCGACGCCGGGACAGACCGAACAGGAATACCTTGCGGACTATTATCAACAGGAGGGACTCTTTGATTCCTGTGCACAGGATGAACTTGATCTGAAGAATATAAAGGCCGTGACCACGCGACAGGTAGCAAAACGTCATATACCGGTCAACCGGCTGGACTATATAGAGGAGCTGCTGGACACACTATGCATCTGATACTGCAGATCATCATTATTGCCGCTTATGCCTTTGCAGGCTGTTATGTTGTGTACATTCTATACTTTTTATCGGGATTCCGACGGATAAAGTCCCATCCTCTGAAAAGGAATAATGAACTTCCGGAACTGACCGTGGTAGTGTGCGCGAAAGATGAAGAAGAGCATATCGAAAATTGTGTGCGTTCGATCAACTCGCAGGATTACCCGCCGGAAAAATTCTCCGTGATCGCGGTGAATGACCGGTCCGGAGACCGCACCGGGGAGATCCTGAATGTCCTGGCAGGGGAACAGCGGAATATGAAAGTTCTGCACCTTTCCTCCTGTCCCGCCTGCATCTCGCCCAAGAAACATGCTATTACAAAAGCTTTGGAACACTGTGAAACGGAATTCATTGTTGCCACGGACGCCGATGCGCAGCACGAACCCCAATGGCTGAGATCTTACGGCTCCCTTTGCCGCGAGGAACTGGGCGCCGCCACCGCCCTGTCCGTATTCCGGAAGAAGCATTACCGCTCGCCATGGGAGCGCATCTGGCAATCAATGCAGACCCTGGAAGCGCTTTCCCACAATGTTGTGATCGCGGGGGCTATGGGCCACGGATTTGCCATTACGGCGAACGGGAACAATATGATGTACCGGAAGGACCTTTTCCGGGATGGAAAAGTTTTAAAAGGAGATGTGGTTACCGGAGATGATTCAGATATCATGTACGAGGCACAGCGCCGGGGATATGAGGTGGAATTCAATGCCCATCCGGCCTCAGTGGTAAAGCTGGTACCGGAGGACAGTATCGGCGCGGTGATCAATCAGCGGGTCCGCTGGGCGTCACAGATCCTGAAAGCGACCTTCCCGGTGGTGGTGCTGGGACTGACCGTCTTTTTCTTTTACCTGTCCACGATCCTCCTGCCTTTTCTTGCCATCGCGGACCTCTCCGTACTGCCGTGGTGGGCGGGACTCGTGATCATCAAGGCGGTATGCGATCTGGGGTATATGGGGATCACACTTAAAAAATTCGGTATCGCGTACCGCTTCCGGCATCTGCTCCTGATGGAGCTTGTCCATGCGCTTTTTATCGTCTGGATCGGCCTGGCCGGGACATTCGGAAAATTTACCTGGAAAGGAAAGCGTTACAAACAAACACTTTCTGAGAATACATGAAGAAGATTTTATCCACATTGTTAAAAATAGGTGTAAGTGTTGCACTTTTCTGGTGGTTGTCGCGTTATGTAAACGCAAAAGAATTGCTGTCTTTCTATCATTCCCTTTCCCTGCCGCTGATCCTGGCAGTGCTGGGACTGGGAATATTGAATATTGCCGGACAGGCTGCACGTTTTTTTTACACCGCAAGCAAGCTCATGCCGCCCTTTACCTTTAAGCAGGCGGTGATCGCGCATTTTTCGGGCTTTACGTTCCGGCTGGCGCTTCCTGCCAGTATCGGTGAGGTCGGAAAGACTTTTTTATTGCCGGGAACCATGAAACAGCGTATATATACCTTTCTGATCGATGCATTTTACTGCACCGGCACAATGTTTTTCTTTTTCGGCATAAGTACCTATCTGCTTTTTCCCAAAATGTGGTATATCCTTGGATTCTGCGTTATTTTTGTAGTTTTTTTCTGGATTTATCAGCTCTTGAAAAAGTATACGGGTTTTGGAGATTATGTGCTGAAGAATGTACCGTATTTTAAGATCGGATCATTCAATATTATTGTGACCCTGTTCACGTATGTTACCTTTATATCCCAGTACTGGCTGATTTTGCGGTCCTACGGAATAAGCTGGTTCGATCAGGCGAAAGTATCATTTTTCATTCTGGGAGTCGGTTCCATCCCCGTGTCCTTTGCCGGTCTGGGATTCCGGGAAACGGCGGCGCATTTTGCTTTGCAGGAATATGGCGTACCTTCAAGTGTTGCTGTCGGCACGGCATTTTTTATCTTTTTTGTCAATGTTTTTATTCCGGCTGTCGCAGGGATTATTTTACTCACCTTCTTTTCTGATATTAAGTTCAAACATATCCGTGAGTTGATAAAGAAGAAAGAGGTAAAACCTAAACGGGAGCGGTAAAAAACGCTGTTGTGAAATACAGGATCCAGGGATCATGACAGGCAGAACCGGAAGCCCGGAATCGTCTCTCACACGGTAACCCTGAGGCATTACACACGAAACTGTGAATGGTAAAAAAAACGCCCGGTATTCCCGGGCGTTCTTGTCAGTGTTCGTAATATTTTTAGAAAAAATAGGACATTGAAAGATTTGTGTTCCTGGGTTTTTCCCGGTCCCCATCATAAAAAGTGTGATAGGTCTCGAACGAGGCGCTGATACTGATCCCCTGTTTCAGGAAGAGCGTGCCTCCCCAGCTGAAGGAGGAACGGAAACGGTCTGCCAGCTCCCGGGGCACAAGATTGCCCAAACTGAAGCCGTTGAGTCCCTGATAGGCATCCGGGAGATACTGATATCCGAAGTAAAAATGCAGAGGCAGTTTCGGGACATGCAGTCCCAGACCGAAATGGTGGGAATGTGTAATATTGAAATTATTCATGATATCACGGTTAAGTTCATCCTGAGCGATCAGCGTCAGATCGGAACTGCTGACGTACAGATCCTGCCAGTTGGTATAATCATAAGAATAATAAAAGTCAACGATCTTCAGGGTAAGCGCAAGTCCGGCACGTAACACGGCAGGGGAACGGAGAGAATAATCAATGGAACCGGAGCTGTTCTGATCATATTCACGCAGGGAATAACTCACACCAATAAAAGAGGGAAGATCAACAGACAGGCCGAAATTAAGTACAGGCAGGAAATGATAGGTCATTCCGATCCTTCCGCCAATGCCGAAATATTTGTTGTCCTCAATAAAACCCTGTGTTTCATCGGCAGCTGCTGTTTTAAATGCGATATCGTTATGTTTATTACCGCTCAGTAAAGATGCTTCGGCACCGATATAGACATTTTTCTGTATCTCAAAAGCAGTGCTGAGCCGCCAGTTGTAAAGACCGCCTTTACTGCGTTGAATAACATCATCATTCTGATAATACAGGTGATAATCTTTTTCACGGTTGACACCGGTGGCAAAAGTCATACTGCCGCGGTATACCGGAACGGAACTGATATACGAAATACCGGCCAGACTGTTTTGATTTACACTGTTATACTCGTTGAATAAACCGCCGGCCTGGATAACATTGTATTTTGTCATTGCAAGATTTGCAGGATTGACCGTGAATTCCGGTGTCATTTGTCCGGATGCAACCGTTGCTCCGCCGATAGCGGTGCCCAGTGGACTCCCGGTATTTATCGCAGAAGTACGCAGTGCATAATTATAGGGATATCTACTGTTATAGTGTGCGTCATCAAAATCATAACTATGAAGAGGAGCTATGATATCCACAAGATCCTGCCCATTAAGGACAGTAAAAATGCTGATCAGAAAGAACAATAATATTTTTTTCATAACTAAATCCGTTTATTTACTTTTTTTACTCGTAGAAGATGAAGATTCATTACTACTTGAATTTTTGCTGGTTGAGCGGGTTGTTGAGGAGGATTTACTCTTTGTGTTCCCGGATGAGGAAGATGAACTCGAAGAAGAAGAGCTGGTTGAAGGACGGTAGCTCGGTTTTCTTGAAGAAGTGGATGTCGATGAAGGTTTTTTGTTGGAATCGTTTCCGTCTTTTTTATAAAAACTGTCACTGGGGACATTTGAGCGTTTTCCCAGAGATTCAATTTTTGGTGCGTTACGTTGTCCCGACGTGTTATTAATACCCGAATTAATATCTATACCGCTTCTTGTTCCGGGTTTGGAAATACTGTTGTTTTCATTGCCGACGGAAACAAAAGGTGCCGTTTCACCTCCCGAACTTGTATTCATCAATGTCCGGTAGCCGGGTTTTTGTATACGACCCTGATCCTGCTGTCCGCCTCCGGTACCGCCGGTCCAGCTGCCGTCGTGCCAGCGATAATAAGGATCATGATAATACCAGTACCGGTTGCGCGGATTGTAGTAGTAGTAGCTTCCATGCCAGTAATACGGTTCCCAGTGATAATAGCCGTAATCATAATAAAAGGGATCCCAGTAATAACTTCCCCACAGCAAACTGTAGCGCTGGTAATTTGGTGTCTGATAATATTTGGTGGTTTCATAATAATTGTTAATAATCACCTGACGGGCGGAATCCGGTATCTCTGAGGCGGTGTCAAAGTTCTGATTTGCCGGCGGATAAAAGGTTGTATAACATCCCGATAAAAGGATGAAGGAAATCAAAAGCATAAATATTTTTTTCATAGCTAAACCTCACATATTTTATCTTAATACGAATGTACGGGAAAATAGTTTCAAAATCAATGTTTCTGAAGGAGATATTTCACAAAAAATATGTCAACACCTGGACGTTTCACAAATGAAAATCGCTGCAAATGACAATGCAGCATTTTTCCATGCTTCGGCTTGATGGGATATTCCTTGTTATTTTATCAGGAAGCTGAGGGGTGAAGTTGTAACAGGAAAAATAATTGTCCTCTTCCATTGCCAATTGAAACAGCCGATGACTTCCTTATCACTTTTTGTGCGCATTAAAAAAACCCCGGAAAGACCGGGGTTTTATTATCATAAGCAGTTATCACAGAGCGGTTTAGTTTCCGCCTTCAAGTTCACGACCGCGATTGTAGTACCGGAGTCCTTCCTCAACTTTTCCCTGCTGGGTCAGCGTAACGCCGAGACGCTTGAGATAATCCGGGTTTTCAGGTTCAATATCCAGAAGCTGACGAAAATACATTTCTGCAGTGGTGTAGTCTTTCAGATCAAAATAGACCTGTCCGACCATTGCAATCGCCTGCGTGTCCTCGGGATCCAGTGCAACAACGGTCTCAAACTGATCCTTTGCTTCATCTATATTATTCATACGCAGATAAGCGAGTCCCAGGTTGAAATAGAGATCCTTATTTCCCGGCTCGATATCAATAAGTTTCTGATAGATCTCTGCGCTTTTTTCGAACATTTCCTGATTAAAAAGGAACTGTGCATATCGTAAACCGATGGCCATATTTTCAGGATCGGTCTCCATGGCCTGATCAAACATTGCCAACGCTTCATCAACGCGGTCCGCTTTTGCCAGAATACGTGCTTTTTCTGCTTTCAGGTCACCGTTTTTCGGTGCACGGCCGATGGCCTCATCAAGAAATTCCAATGCGGTCTCGTTGTCGTTTTCCAGTTCACTGTAGATGCGCGCGATCTGCAGCGGGGCTTTGGGGTCTTTGGGTTTAAGGTCCCACGCGATCTTGAAATGCGTTAATGCATTTTCAAGATCTTCATCCGGATTCTCTGTCTCGTTTCGGATAACCTTATTGTAACTGTTGACGGCGGTATTAAAGGTAAAACCGTAAAGCTGTTCCTTAAATTGTTTTACGAACTTCGGTTCATAATCCGGGTCACGTTCCAGGGTCATATCCAGATACTGCTTTGCTTTGACATAATCTGTCAGTCCGCTGTTCTTGTTCGAATAGATCTCCACTGCCAGCAAATAGGGGATCTCGGGATTTTCCGGTTCCACATCCAGTGCTTTCAGAAAGTTGTGTTCCGCTTTCGCATAATCTTTTTGCTGTACATACACTTTTGCGGATGTCAACTCCTGTGACTGGCATCCAAAAAAGGCAAATGCAGCTATCAGGATAAGCATAAAAGTAAAAATTCGATATGTTTTCATCATAGTAACTCCTAAAAGTATTTTTTCGGTGAAAATATAGTATAAAAAACAGGTAAATAAAAGTTAAAAAAATAAATCACGTTCACCGTTTTTAATACGCGCAATGCGACGGCGTGTTTCTTCTTCGACCTTTTTATCTTTCATATCAGAGAGATTATTCTCGATAACTTTCCATCCTCTCTGCGCAGTATCGTCAGGCGCATAGTCCAGAAGATATTCCGACAGAGTAAGAATGGCGTTAGGGGTGCAGTAGCGTTTGATGAAACCGGGAACGGAAAACTCCATAAAATGTTCACCGGTACGCCCCACGCGGTAACAGCCGGTACAAAAAGAAGGCAAATAACCGTCCGAAAGAAGTTCATCAATGATCTCATTCAACGATCGCGGATCATTGATCTCAAATTGTTCGCGGTTGAGATTCTGCATGGCGTTTCTGCTTTTCGAATAAGAGCCGAGTTCAAGTTTGGTGCCGCCGTCTATCTGAGAGACGCCGTAACGCATTGCTTCTTTGCGGACAGCCAGCGGTTCACGTGCGGTAAGTATCATCCCGGTGTAAGGGACGGCAAGTCGTATAACAGCAATAAGATGAAGGAAATCCGCATCACTGACAAGGTATTCATCACCGATATCAATGCCGGCGGCGGATTTAATGCGGGGGAAAGAGATCGTGTGGGGACCGATGTTATATACCGCTTCAAAATGATTGGTGTGGCGTACCAATGCCAGCACCTCATAACGCCAGTCGTAAAGTCCGAAAAGAGCGCCGATGCCCAGATCATCGATCCCGCCTTCCATTGCACGGTCAAGGGAAGTAAGCCTCCAGTTGAAATCATGTTTCGGACCCGAAGGGTGGTAGCGCGCATAACTTTCCGGATGATAGGTCTCCTGAAAGACCTGATAAGTTCCGATATCCGCCTTTTTAACTTTTCTGAACCCTTCAATATCCAGGGGAGCTGCATTGATGTTCACGCGGCGGATCTCGCCCCTGCCTTTTTTAACCGCATAAACCTTTTTCACCGTACGGGCAATAAAATCCGCATCGTAATCCGGATGTTCTCCATAAACCAGGATCAGGCGTTTCTGACCGTTGTCTTCGAGCGCTTCCACTTCCTGTTCGATCTGTTCATCGCTCAGTGTTATGCGCTGCTGATCCTTATTGGAAGTCCGGAATCCGCAGTATTTGCAATTATTCACGCATTTATTTCCGATATACAGCGGTGCAAAAAGCACAATACGGTTGCCGTAAATACGGTCTTTAAGCGTACGGGCACCCTTTTTGATCTCTGCGATCAGTTCCGGATCCGCCACATTCAGCAGATCGGCAGTTTCCGCCAGGGACAGGCGTTTTTTATCCAGGGACTTTCTGATGAGCTGCCGTACGCGATCTGCAGCCGGAGCCGGGCGGTCCAGATATTCCTGCAATTCCTCCGGATCAATGAAGGGCTTCATAGCCTCATCGGGGATCCGGTATTTTTCAGGTGAGAATTTCATTCAATTCCTTTTTTGACAAACAAACAATGTAAAGAATATTATCGGTAAAAGACAATGGATAAATATATTTGCCGTACCGTGAATGTGCTGAAAAAGCTCTTCATTCGTTGAATTGATATCTTGCCTTTTTCCGCGTGTGTTTCCTGTGCAGGCCGGGAGCTCAGGTTCCGGCGGGAGGAAGCTGCAGCTTAATAAAGGAGGAGCTTATTCTTTTTCGGCAAGTGCCGGTTCTGCCTTTTCTTCCACATACTGCAGAAGATCCCGGGGGGTGATAGGTTTATCCAGATAATCGTCCGCGTTAATCCATCTTTTTTCTTCTTTGGTCTGTGTGGAGAAACGATAACCGGTCTCATGCCCGGTTGATGTGAAGATCACGACCCAGCGTTTGTCGCGCTCAGGCTGGCGGTTCATCCAGTGGCAGAGCACAAAACCGCTGTCAAAATGTTCCATTACCAGATCACAGAAAATGATATCGGGATCGAATTCCTGAAATATCTTTTTTGCTTCTTCGGAATTATAGGCGGCCTTCACATTGTAACCGTGCTGTTTCAAATAGGGCTGATACATTTCGATAAGATCATGATCATCGTCAACCAGCAATATTTTTTTATTCATAAGCCATCCTTTCTTATATGGATTCGCGCTTCATGTAACGGGTATGCAGCAGTTCGTGGGATTTTTTCCCGCCGGGCTTGCCGATAAAATCATCATACAGCGCTTTTACGGAATCATTGTAATGCGAACAGCGCTTCGGCAGGGAACGGTCGATCTCATAAATCGCTTCCATACGTTTCCGTGTTTTTTCCGGACTTGCGGGGATCGGTTGTCCGCCGCCGTTGATGCAGCCGCCGGGACATGCCATGACTTCGATAAAATGGTATTCGGACTTGCCGTTTCGCACATCTTCAAGAAAGTGGTCGATATTGTGCAGTCCGCTGACCGCAGCGACCTTTAACGTAGCGTTTCCGATCTTGATGCCGGCTTCCTTGACACCCTGCAGTCCCCGTACCGGAGTAAAATCGATCTGATCCATATCTTTTCCGGTTATCAGATAGTGGGCGGTGCGCAGTGCGGCTTCCATAACGCCGCCGGATGCACCGAATATTACACCGGCGCCTGTCGATTCACCCAGCGGATCATCGAATCCTTCATTTGGCATACGGGTGAAATCAATTCCGGCAATTTTCATCATACGTCCGAATTCACGTGTTGACAACACGACATCCACGTCCGGTGTTGACTGGTTTACCGAAAGTTCGGGGCGTCCCGCTTCAAATTTCTTCGCCGTACAGGGCATGATGGAAAGTACAAAGATCTTTTTCGGGTCGATACCGGCCTTTTTTGCATAATAGGATTTAATGACAGCGCCCTGCATTCCCTGAGGAGATTTGCAGGTGGAGATATATTCAAAGAGTTCGGGATAAAAATGTTCGACATATTTGATCCAGCCCGGAGAACAGGAAGTGAAAAGCGGAAGTTTTGCTCCGCTCTTTATGCGCTCGATCAGTTCGGTGGCTTCTTCCATAATGGTAAGATCTGCGGCGAAGTTCGTATCAAATACCTCATTTACGCCGATGCGCCGGAGGGCGGCGGGGATCTTCCCCGTGGAGATCGTTCCGGGCGGCATACCGAATTCTTCGCCGATAGCAACCCGTACTGCCGGAGCGACCTGTGCGATCACATGAGTGTCCGGATCGTTGATAGCTTCCCATGCAGCCTTCAGATAACTCTTTTCGCGCAACGCACCGACCGGACAGGTAGTGACACACTGGCCGCAGTAAACGCAGGCGGTCGTGTTGAGGGACCGGTCCATTGCCGGAGCGACCTGGGAAAAGAAACCGCGATCCACAAAATCAATGGCTCCAACGTTCTGTACCTCATGGCACATACGTACACAGCGGCCGCAGAGGATACATTTTTCAGGATCACGTTCCACGGCCGGACTGGCAAGATCCAGTTTTCCGCTGCGCTTTTCGCCGACGTAGCGGTAGGAGCGCACACCGTATTCCTCGGCAAGGTCCTGAAGATCACAATTACCGTTCCGGACACAGATCAGACAGTCTTTGGGGTGATTCGCGATCAGAAGTTCGATAATGGATTTCCGTGAGCGCCGCACTTTTTTGGAATTTGTCTGCACTTCCATCCCGTCATGCACGGGGAAAGCACAGGAAGGGACCAGCTGTCCGTCATTGATCTCCACTACACAGATACGGCAGGCGCCGGTCGGGGATAATTCGCTCATGTAACAAAGCGTCGGGATCTTGATACCTTCCCGCTGTGCGACCTGAAGGATCGTCTCACCGGGGTTTGCCCAAAACGCGTTATTATTTATTTTTATGTTCATAGATCGTCCTCTTATGTATGATTATTCTGCAATGATCGCATCAAAGCGGCAATTCAGTTCGCACTGTCCGCAATGGGTACACTTATCCTGATCGATATAATGCGGTTCTTTACGGTTCCCGCTGATAGCATCAACCGGACAACGCAAGGCACAGAGGGTGCATCCGGTACATTTTTCTTCGTCAATAGTATAGGTCAGCATTTGCCGGCAGGCTTTGGAAGGGCAAGTGCGGTCGTAAAGATGCGCTTCGTATTCATCACGGAAATAACGCAGGGTGCTGATCACCGGATTTGCCGCCGTCTGCCCGAGTCCGCACAATGAAGTGTCCTTGATTACATCCGCCAGCCGTTCCAGATAGAGCATTCCCTGAAAACGCATAAGCGAAGCCACTTCGTTCTCTTCCTCGCGGTAACTCTTTGTAATGCGTTCCAGTATCTCCAGCAAGCGTTTGGTCCCTTCGCGGCAGGGGATGCATTTCCCGCAGGATTCCGAAGTAATGAACTGCATAAAATATTTTGCAAGGTCGACCATGCAGGTGGCTTCATCCATGACCACGAGGCCGCCGGAGCCCATCATGGCACCGATCTCTTTCAGGTTTTCATAATCTATCTGCGTATCAAGGAATTGTTCCGGAAGCGCACCGCCGGACGGTCCGCCGATTTGTACGGCTTTAAAATTTTTATTGCCTTCAATACCTCCGCCGACCACATAAATGATATCGCGGATGATCGTACCCATGGGGACTTCCACCAGGCCGGTATTGACCACCTTTCCGGACAATGCAAAGATCTTGGTGCCTTTTGACGAATCGGTTCCTATGGATGCATACCAGTCCGCACCTTTTCGGAAAATAACGGGGACATTCGCAAACGTTTCCACATTGTTAATGATGGTGGGTTTCCCGAATAAGCCGGAAACCGCAGGGAAAGGAGGCCGGGGGCGGGGCATTCCGCGGCGGCCTTCGATACTGTGAATAAGTGCCGTTTCTTCGCCGCATACGAATGCGCCGGCGCCTTTTTTTATCTTCAGCGTAAAATCAAAACCGCTGTTCAGAATGTTTTTTCCCAGCAGTCCGTATTCCGTAGCATCGGCAATGGTCTTTTCAAGCCGTGAGATCGCCAGCGGGTATTCGGCCCGGCAATAGATGTATCCTGCAGATGCTCCGATGGCAAAAGCGGCGATTATCATACCTTCAACGACACGGTGCGGATCGCCTTCAAGTACGGCGCGGTCCATAAATGCACCCGGGTCGCCTTCATCGGCATTACAGATGAGATATTTTTGATCGCTGTCGGCGCGGTAGGCAAATTCCCATTTCTTTCCTGCGGGAAAACCGCCGCCGCCGCGGCCACGCAAGCCCGCCTTTTTGGTGTCCTCAATAACATCCTTGGGGGATTTTTCGTTCAGGACCTTCGACAGGGCACTGTACCCGCCGCGCGCCAGATATTGATCAATGTTTTCCGGATCAATGATCCCGCAGTTTTCAAGAACGATCTTTTTTTGTATTTTGAAAAAAGGAATATCCTGCAGGAGCGGGATTTCCTGCCATAAGGAATCATCGCTGTGCGGGTATTTGCCGAGTGCTTTCTGAATGACCGGCTCTTTATTGATGATCGTGCGTTCAATGATCGTACCCACATTGTCCGGGGTTACCCGTTTATATGAAATACGCGGATATCCCGGGATCTTGACATCGACAATGACTTCCTCGGCGCAAAAGCCTACGCATCCGACCGGGGTCAGCATGGCATCGATCTGATGTTCTTTCAGAAGTTCTTCGAATTTATCGTAAACATCCTGTGCTCCATTCGCAAGTCCGCAGGTTCCCATGCCGACCATGATGACGGGTCTGTCAATGCTTTCAAAAGAAATATGCGCATGCAGTTTGCGGACTTCTTCAGCAGAAACACCGCTTTTATTGTCTGCGGTATTGCCGTTGATAAGATCAATAAACTGCTCTGCAGGGATTTTTTTTGATAAGAGTTCTTTAAATGTATTCATGTTTTTACCTGATTAATCTTTCTTTTTATACTCATTGATCAGTTTATATATGGATTTACTGGTAAGGCCGCCGTAATATTTTCCGTCTATCACAATAACCGGAGCAATACTGCAGGCTCCGATACAGGCGACGGTCTCAATCGTGAATTTCATGTCTTTTGTCGTTTCCCCGGCGCTTATACCCAGTTCCGCCTCCAGCGTTTCCAGAATATCCAGTGAGCCTTTTACGTGGCAGGCCGTGCCGCGGCAGACCCGGATCACGTGCTTGCCGAGCGGTGTCAGCCGGAATTGATTATAAAAGGTGGCCACACCGTAAACGCGGCTGGTGGGGACACGGGTATGTTTTGCCACGCGGATGATATCATTCTCAGGAAGATAACCGTGAATATCCTGGATATCCTGAAGCATTGCTATCATACTGGAAGCTTCATTTTTCGGGTATTTTTTGTAGATTGCTTCTGAGCTCATAATTCTCCTTTTTTCCTGCAGTTGAACCCCGTTAAGAACGAACGCAGATTATAACGAATATACATATGCAATACAAGAAAAACAGAAAAATTCCGGCGGTTTATAAATTTATATGTGAAAAGACCGGAAAATCAATGGTGAGACTGTTTTTAACTGCTGTCATTGTTCCTGTCTGTTTCCCCGGTCACGGAAAAAAAAGATGTTATTTCGCTGTGACATTATCATGTTGTAAAAAAATACAGCGGGAACTTATAACGGTCCGGGAACCGCCCCGGAAAATTCAATTTTTTGCGCGGTCTGCGATCTTTAATGCTTGATTATTATCGTATATTTACGTATGCTACATAGATTTTGAAAACTGAGGAGAAATTATGTTATCAATTATGTTGCAAGCAGCCAACGGTGCTGCCGAAGGTTCAGGCCGCGGCGGTATCATGAGTTTCCTGCCTTTCATTCTGATCATTGTGATACTGTGGTTCCTTATGATCATGCCGCAGCGCAAACGTCAGAAAGAGACCAAGAAAATGCTCGAGACACTTCAGCCTAAGGACAAAGTTGTAACTATCGGCGGAATAATTGCAACGATCCTGAAAGTCAAGAACGATACGGTTGTTCTGAATCTTGGCAAAGATGTGCAGATGGAAGTGCGTAAAAGTGCGATCGCTTCCAAGGTGGGTGACGAACCGGCAAGCGATACGGAAAAAAAGAAGTAAACAAAGAGCCCGTCCCGGACCAGATTTGAGCGGGCTTTTTTGGATGAGGCCTTATGTCTTTGCCTATCCGGATCTACGGTGATCCTGTATTGAGGAAGAAATTGGCGGCGGTCGATTCTCACGAAGACGTCCTGCCCCATATTCCTGATATGATCGAAACAATGTACGATGATGACGGTATTGGTCTTTCGGCCAATCAGGTCGGAGTGAATAAACGTTTCTTTATTATCGGAGAAGCGGCTTTTGAAGGCTCCCGCCCGGATACCGTATTCATTAATCCGGTTATTCTGGATGCATCGGATGAAAAATGGGATTATGAAGAAGGGTGCTTGTCCGTTCCCGGGATCCGTGAAGAAGTGGAGCGTCCTCTTACTATTACCGTGCGTTATATGGACATACAGGGCAAAGAGCATGAAGAGACACTCAGCGATCTTCCCGCACGCGTGTTTCAGCATGAATTTGATCATATAAACGGCGTTTTCTTTGTTGACAGGATCTCATCCTTGCGCCGCAGTTTGATCAGGAATAAATTAAAAAAATTATCCAATCAGCATTCCTAGATCCATGAAGCTAGTTTTTATGGGTACACCGGCTTTTGCCGTTCCGGCACTTGAAGCGCTTTGCGCCTCACGGCATGAAGTGCTGGCAGTGATCACTGCTCCGGATAAGCCGCGGGGACGCGGACGAAAAACATTTCCCTCCGAGGTCAAGCAAAAAGCCGTCGAACGGGATATTCCGGTGCTGCAGCCCCGGAAACTCAAGGATCCTTTATTTATTGCGGAGTTAAAGAAATATCCGGCGGATATTTTTGTCGTCGTTGCCTTTCGGATACTACCTCCCGAAATTTACCGTCTTCCTCCGTACGGAACCATAAATGCACATGCTTCTCTCTTGCCGAAATACCGGGGAGCCGCACCCATTCACTGGTCGATCTATCATGGAGAAAAAGAAAGCGGCGTCACCGTTTTCCGGATCGAGCGGAATATTGACACGGGAAAGATCATTCATCAGAAGCGGATCCCCGTTCATCCGGATGATACAAGCGGAGATCTGTATGAGAAATTACAAGAACTCGCAGCGCAAACGCTCACGGAAGCGCTGGATATTCTTGAAAGCGGCCAGACAGTGCTAAAGCCGCAGGATCCGGCTTTGGCAACACCTGCGCCAAAGATCGGTTCAGATGACGGCAGACTG
>JAWOEU010000072.1:0-3511 GCA_046482575.1 Fidelibacterota bacterium | reverse complement strand
GATCGATATAGGCATTGATCGATTCGGCGATCTTTGCGGCGATCTCGTAGCGGAATTCCGGATCGGCCAGTTTGTTTTCGTCTTCGGCGTGACTCATAAAAGCCTGTTCCACAAGTATTGAGGGCCGCTGTGACATGCGGCACATCATATAATTGAAAGAACCGACCCGGCCGAATTCATCCAGGGGTAATTCAAGCAGCTTATCATATGTGATCTCTGCAAAATCCTGCCAGAACGGATTATTGTAATACGCGCTGGTCCCGGCAACCCGTAAATAGTTTCCTCCCGCAGCATTTGCATGAATGGATACAAAGATATCCGCCTGAAGGGAATCCGTAAGCAGCCAGCGCTCGCGGAGGGTGGGACTGCTGTCACCGGGGCGTATTTCGGCAACGTTATAGCCCATTTCCTTTAATATGTCCCGGAGCTTTTCGGTTACATCAAGGTTTATATCTTTTTCCTTAAGGCCGGATAATCCTATTGCTCCCCAGTTCCAGTTGCCGCCGTGCCCCGCTTCAAGGGCTATCAGCATATCGTTTCTTTTCGGCGGCTGTTTAATATGCAGCGCAAGAAACTTTTCGGATTGTTTCAGATCATAGCCCCAGATATTCATGTCCTTAAGATTGACATGAACATCATAGGTCTGCGCATCTTTCTGTTCCCAGGAAACATTGTCGATCAATTCAAGTGCATTCCGGTGGGTGATCCATGTACTGTTTGAATGTACACCGTAAAGTCTTATCCGGATACGCTGGGATTCGGGTTCCGGAAAAACGGCATAGGGTACGGGCTCCGGCCAGGGTATGACAACCCGTTCGGCATTTGAATCCGGAATAATGCTGATGGAGGTAATATTATAAGCCGGACGCGGCGTTCCCGGAGGACAGGTTTTTACATATTTTTCATCTATGTAGGCATATTCACTTTCATTGAGCTTTACACGGAAAACATCACCGAATTTTCCGTTAGTCGCAAAACGTACTCCCGGCGGATATTCATTGAGATAAGGACCGCCGAGGCGTACTGTTCCCCTTGAATAGCTTGCCGGTGTATAATCCGACGTATTTTCGATAAGGGGGAAACTGTGCTCCGGACGTACTTTCAGACTTGCGGGAAGATCGTAGGAATAATCGGTTCCGTTTTTATCTCTTGCAGCGACCTGTATATAGGCGGAATCTGCATCCTCAAACAGCCGGCAGGGTATTTCTCCCACATAGCGGGAGCCGTTATGCCACAGGGGGAAAGGCATCCCGTTCGCATACAGAAGGATGGTATCAATATCTTCAACCATGTTCGAGGAAAATGTGATGCGCAGAAAGTCATCCGGGGGAAGGATGACAGTACCGCGCGGACTGACACTTTCCAGGATAACGGGATGCTTTGCAGTGGTATCCGGGAAATTGGCAAAATAGGCATCTTCGTAAAAAATATGGAGGTCACCGTATGCCACGGAACCGCGTACCCGTGTCCGGCGGCCGTAAGGTTCCAGGGCAATTTCTTTAAAGAAAATACCGGTGTTGGAATACGGTTCAACAAGGATACCGTTAATACGTGTTTCGCCCTTTCCGGCACGAAATAAAAACTGAAAACTGGAATCTGTGGTAATGAAATCCGGAGCGCGGCGCAATTCAATAAAAATTTCGGGGCGTATCAGTTCCTTACGTGAAATGGCGTTATAGCGATACGGTACTTTCCACTCACGGGTCGAAAAACGCATTTTATCATCCATACTGGCGATGGAAAGATTACGCGGTAATTCCGAAAGTGAAATACTGAGCCTATTGTTCTGGTCAACAAGACGGCAGCGGTCATCATTTGCAACCCTGATAATGTCCTGCGGAATATGAAAATCGGAAAGGTCAATCTCAACAGCCTTTGTTGTTGCGTGTGTATGGGCTAAAAAAGGCAGTGCCGCCATTCCTTCATAAATTGTCCGTTCCTTCAAAGCATCCGTTGAGGTATAGATCAACGCTCCCCCTCCGTCATTTTGACGGATATGATCCAATGAACGTTTTACATCGCGGACACGGAAGTCCTCTTCATCTCCGCGTAAGGACGGTATAATATATTGGGAAATATCGCTGTTTTCCCTATAGGTGTCATAGAGATCTTTAAAAGATCGGTATCTCATATGCATACGCGGGACCAGAACGTCAATAAGTCCCTCTCTCAGCCATTCACTGCCTTTCTGAAAATAATGGGTTTCAGCGGGATTCAGGTCATTATATCCCCGCATTTCATAAGGAAGGGGCTCCACCTGTGCCGAAAAGACAAGATACGGCTTTATAAGTCTGGCTTCAGTCACCAGCGCCTCAAGACAGGAAGTAATGACATCCTGAGCGAATTCCTGTTCATCTGATCCGGTAAAAAAAGCACTGACCCCCGCATACTGGTTTTTAAAAGCGGGTGAGCCGAGAACCTGCCGCCCCGGATATTTCAACTGTGTAAACAGCATACCGTCTATTTCATATTGTGTGACGATTTCCCTTATCCGCCGCTTGAGGTATGTTATCACTTCGGGATTTCCCGGATCAAGATAATAATAAATATCTTCCTTGAGGGGTTGAAAATTCTCGTCGCTCAGCACCCATTTTTTTCCGTGCGTTGTATAGAGATGATCCGGGGATTGCGGTTTGTTAACCAGGTTGTAGGCGCCCAGAACATCCAACTGTACATGGAACTGCAGTCCATGGCGGTGTGCCTCACTGAGAGCGAACCGCAAGGGATCGAATCCCGGATCCTTTTCATTAAAGATCGTGCTCCAGCTATCGTTCTCCGAAGGATAAAAACATTCTCCGGCTTCTTGCACCTGAAAGAAGATTGCATTGTAACCGTTGTCTTTTGCTCCGGTTATAATATTGCTTATATTCCTCTCTTTAACGGTCTTTGTGCTTTCGTAAGCCCAGTCTTCCCCGCGTATTATGAGTCCCCGCATTTCTTCTGCGCCTGTCAGCGGAAGGGAGATCATTAGGATCAGGAAAATGCTTAACACGATATGTTTGATTTTCACTTGATGTCCTTTTTGCATGTTGTTGATCATGACGATAGCCTTATTTTTATAAAATATAATATTTTTCCCAATAATAAAACAGGAGAGATGCTATCCTCCTGTTTTATCCGCTGTCGGAGCGACAGGATTTGAACCTGCGGCCCCTTGAACCCCATTCAAGTGCGCTACCGGGCTGCGCCACGCTCCGAAAAAGCAGGTTAATTTATCATATTTCCTGCGGTGGTGCAAAGCATTTTTATGTCCGGGGATAATAATATGCCTTTTGTCTCAATAATTAAAAAAACGGGAATAAAAAACCTGTCCGCCTGCTCATTCGCGATCACGGAAATCCCGCTGACATCCATTATCAGCGAACAGTCATCATTAACACGGTAATCCTGATCTTATTCTTATCCTCATTCTCATTCTTATTCTTATTCTTATTTCTTAACCTTAACCTTATCCTTATCCTTAACCTTAACCTTAACCTTAACCTTAACCTTAACCTTAACCTTAACCTTA